>JABXJT010000002.1:101636-133432 GCA_013375455.1 Candidatus Helarchaeota archaeon
GCTCTCACGTCTCCAACTCCTTGGATTCCCGATAGTTTTTGGTGCTATCAGGTAGTGTATTCGGGGAATTACGTGTATGCTGCTGGATACGACAAAGGAGTGATCGTTTTTAATGTGACTAATCCCTATAGTCCCGCGTTGGTGGGGTTTGAATTTCTTGCTGCTGATATCTATTCCATTGCTCATCTGGGCGGCAATCGGGTCGTGGCTGGCGGTAGCGCGGGGTACATTGCGATCGTTGATGTATCCAACGCATCCGATCCCACGAAGACTGGTGAAGTTGATACAGATGGGGGTGATATTGTCGACATCGCGACATTTAATACTTATGCTATTTGTGCAGATTCCACCTACGGCATTGTCACAATAGGTTGTAGCGGTTCTAGTCCATCAGAACTTGCTCGACTTGCTCCTACGATGTATGGTTACGGCACTGACACCGATGGAATGTATGTATATGGCGCATGCGGAACTTGGGACTTTCATATCTGGCCGTACTCAGATGCAATTTCGGGGTCCCTTTTTGACATCCCGGGCTTTTCTGTCTTATTTGCAATGATTGCGTTGTTAGGAATCATCCTCTATATGAAATTGAAACGAACTTAAAAGGGGAAAAAAATGAAGAAAAAACTGTCAAATTCTGTTTATAGTCTTTTATTAATTTTCATTATCGTATTTTCAAGCTTCGTTCCACTTTTGAATAGCGTTTTCCAAACAACTGGAGGAAAAAGATCTCCATTTGGCGATTATACTTTCACCGCATTGTATGATAATTACTGTTATCTAACGAATATAAACCAGACTGAGTATTTATTTAACGCCAAGGGTGCTTGTTATGTTTTAGCAGAGGTCAATGGAACGGATTTTACCAGTTTTCAATTGGACAATGAAACGCTTGACGTGAGTTATGGTTTGAACGTTTTTCCAAAACATTTTGGAGAGAATTTTACAACTCATAATATTACCTTTCTCCAAAATGATATAGATAATCACAATTTTAAATGGGTAGCAGTTGAACCGCTTTTCATAAAAGAAGGTGAAATTACCGTCAATTTAACGGGGTATTATAATGTTTCTTTTAACGCTTCTGGTCCAATTACCATTCTAATGCAACCGAATTTTTCATTGAATTGGTTGTATCTAGAGGTCGATAACGTAGTGATTAACGATATTTACAATACTAGTGATTATCCTGAAATAGATAGCGCGTTTTATAGTTATTTCGTAGACGATGGGGCGTATTTAAGTTTTAGTTTGAACATGGAGCCAAATGAGCACACCATGAAAATTATGGGAAATGGCTCGATTGCATATAAAATTATGCCCAATTTGGATTGGGATGAAGATTTAATTTCTGACATGGAGGAAGTCCAACAAGAGTTGTTCATTCCTCAACTTGATCCAATGATCCCTAATACATGGGGGTTCTTTGAAAAGTCATCGGAATACGCATATTTTCATAATGGGTCGGGATTAAATTCAGGATATTTCAGTTTTTATATTCCAGATTCTTATCAGGGAATGAAATATTTGTATATTTTTGCAAATTCCGGGACAATCTCGGATATTACCGTTGACGGCGATGAGTTAACGCTTCAGAACATTACATTATCTTCCCATTATAAGAATACACCCTATGGAATTCTTACATCTGGGCATCACTTTATAGCGTATAATTATGACTTGACTGAATCTACAGAGATTTCCTTCCATATCGATGGCGAAAAAATTATTATTTTTGATGAAATCGAGATGAAAGATACAGATGCGGATGGTTTGAAGGATTTACTAGAGATGAATAGTGGCCTTAATATTTACGACTCTGATACGGACCAAGATGGTCTGCCTGATAATTTTGACCCATCCCCCATAGCTGCATTGACATTAAATAAGGATTATCTTCATCAAATTGTTATTCCGGCTAATTCCAGTAAAAATACCTTTATTAATATTAAAATTAAAAGGCCAGATCCAGATTATTCTTTGAAGGAAAGTAGAATATTTTTAGAGGGGCATTCAAATCAACCAGAAGGCTTAGAGGTGTTAATCTATCCGGTTATACGGGTGTTTGGAAATCAAACCATAGCTAGAAATAATCTTTTTTGGAGGTGGAAAGGTATCAATGAAACTGACGTTGAAACATTTTCATTAGTGGATGGTTATGATCCAACTGGGTTTGGAGACGCAATCCCGAATGAAAATAACTCCAATGCCGAATTTGTTTTTAAATTTGCTAAAGAAAGCGCTGAAGTCTTTGAATTCGATTTATGTTATCCAAAAGGGCATTTAGCCAAAGATGATAACGTAATTGACCTCAGGTTTGATTTTATTTGGCTTGTTATCCATAATTCAAGTGGAAAGTTGAAACCTTTACATTATTATGTATTTGAGAACGACATTATACTCCAATCTATGACCGTTAAGGAGGTAGGAGACGTAAATTATATTTTAGCATCACCTGATTCGATGATTGAAAATCAGATACTTTGGGCTCTTAATCAGAATCCACAATTAGGATCACCCATTGACTATAATGTCCAGGATGATATTGTCGGAATGGGCACAGTGGATTATCTCGAGTTGGCTAATCAGACATTGATTGACCGAAATAATACCAAACGCGCCTCCAACGAGACGGAAGTCCTATATATTGCTGGATTACAAAGTAATTATGACGTTCTTAATAAAATCAAGTTACAGAGTTTAGTAAATCCCTCTTTTGAAGTCAATCATTCAGGAGATTTCATTACATGTTTTAGTTTATATTCAATTAGTAACGTCTATAATGCCAATTATTCTTATGAAGACGAGCAGATTCGAGGAAAAAATAGAATTTGTTATCTTATTAGTTGGAATAATTATTCAACTGGAACTATTGATGATTACGCCCAAAGAGCTAATATACTAGCATTTCCTATTTTTATGCAGGTCATTCCATTCCAAAATTCAACAATTCTGAAATTGACCGAAGCTCTAGGTTCTGAAATACCTTTAACCGACATTCCCTATTCAACTGCGTCACAATTACACGATAAAATTCTATTTCGGAATCAAACCTACATAGAACCATCAGACTCTAGTCAAACTATTCCCCTAGTCAATTTTAACTATTCAAAACATGTATTCAAAGAATTGATGGATAATCGGCAATGGACAGTTGAAGCTAGTAGATTAATTTTTAATAATTATTCGCGACGTCCATTATCACAAGGTTTTATCGAATCTTATAGTGATTTCAAAAATGCAGTTCTAAACATGGAGTCGGTTATCAATCAAATCCCTGGATTATTTTTTAATTTTGACACTGATTGGTCCAAAAGTGACGATCCTTCTATCACTTTGGGAAATCTAGACGGCATTATTGATTTCATAAATTCAAAGGCGGCGGGACAGCTTGTTAATATTTTACCTAAACTTGATCCCAGTTACATGGATGAAGTGGGGGATTATTTCGATGATAAATCACTTTTAGATCATGTAGTAGCTATTTCTGAAGCATACATCGAAAAAATGGGGTTAGATTTTAACGTTGGTAAACAGGATTTATCCGATGAAGTAGAGCAAAATAAATACAAGAGTACTCTAAAAGGCATTGCCAGTACTCTTCAGCATGGGGTTGAATTTATCAAATATTTCTCAGACAGCTTCGAAATAATGAAAGATTTGGTTGAGGATGAATACTCTCTTGATGAATTTGAATTTTGGAAGAGAATAACTGAATCAGTTGGATACTCAATGCTTCATGGTTTAATGACTTTGGCCGGTATTATTCTAATCGCTAAAAATCTCGGATTTGCTTACACGAAAACTTATGGCGCACTGGCTAAATTCGTTCCTAGAGCTATAATTATTATTGGAATTGTTTTAGCAGCAAGAGATCTAATAGTTGGTGTCATCGACGCATATAATACTTACGGGATCTCGAACGAATTTGCTGTCGAAGTCGCTTTTCTTTGTTTGGAGGCCATGATATTCTGCGTGATACCGGTATTATTAGCTTTGGCTGGTGTGAGTTGGGGCGTAAGTCTTATCATTGTAGGCGCTCTTGCTTTAATTTTTGTAATATTTAGTTATTTGAAAGACGCATCGAAAGAGGCAGAACAAAAACCCCCGCCCCCAACCATAGTAATCGTTTGGGCCGATGAAGAAGGACACCCGGGAACCTCTTTTACATTTTCAGAATCGGAATTTAGAAGGCAAGGGAGTCTTGAAACTCGTGATTACGTAATAACCAATATGGTTTTTCATAATACTGGCGAACATAAAGTGATGTTTACTATAGGCATTGGGATACCTGAGTTTGATGGTAGTGTAGAGTACACGTATTTTGGGGGCGGTTGGTGGTTTGACCCCGATGAATATGACGACTTCACATGGGGAAAGTTTATTTTTCAACCTTCTCCAAATCTTACACTAGCCCTCCACCTTCAACAGCATACTGAGATTGCAGACGTGTTATACGAAGTTTACAATGAAACTCATGAGTTCAAGTTATACATGCCCGTTTTACCTACCACCATTGGGGGTTTCTATGCTCTGACTACAGAGATTCCAAGGTCAACCCCTCCAAGTAATGAGACCAGTGTCACAGTAAATACTTCTGAACTAATTGATATTGATCCCTTGGTTGGAAATGTATCAGTGAATCTTCCGGTAATATCAACAGGCTATAGTAATCCCTTAGTGAAATGTGAAATATCTTTTAATGACACGAATTTCTACGTAGATACACCCAATTTTACACAAAATTTAGATTCCGATTTAAGCTTCACTTTATTTTCTCAAAACTTCTCTCATCTTGGAGGTCTCTATTATATGAATATTGACATTAAGCTCAACGCTACGGACGAATTAATCTTCTCTGACCAAATCCCTTTTAGATTATTATTCATTCGTAATTTCACTTATTCTCAATCCAACATACTTTATAAAAAAGAGATCAATCAATATTTCTACGCATCGAACATAACCACTCCAGTTAATCTTTCAACTTTAGATTTATCCGTTGGTAATATTCTCTTCCTCAAGTTTACCCCCAATTGCACGAAGGAAACGTATCTGAATCTATTTAATAACACTGAATTAGTTAAAACGCATCTAATTATCCCACGGGGTAATCGGGACTTCACGCAGCAGTTCGTTCCCATCTTAATCGATGAAAACATTACCATCAATAAATGCAATTTTTCGAGTGGTTTATTAAATTCAGAACATATCTTGGTTCATGATATAACCTTCATAAACGCATCGATTCAACCACCAGAAAATCAATATTTCACCCCTTTCAACTTTACGAATAACGGAAACGTTCCAGAATACGTCAAGTTCACGTTTTCTGGAGTTCCTTTTGATTCAGTCGATACATCCCTACGTCCCGATGAATTTAACGATGACTACCAACTGGCATGCGTCATGCCTGGAGAACATCGTGAATGTTCGTTTAATATCTCCAGACCAACTGCAATTTCAAATCTCTTTTCTAGAAGCATCACCTCCAATAATCCTATAATAGATTCAATAATTTCAAGATATACGGATTACCTTGCAATTGATGGAATTTACATTGATAGCCCCGAGAATCGAACATATAAACTCTATAGCCGCGATAATCACAAAGGTTTGTGGCTTAATATAATTCCTGAGACAGAACTCACCTGGAATGCTTACTCATTAGATGGGCAAAATCCAGTCAACTTTTCTAAGAATGCCTACCTTCCGTTACCCGCCGATGGATCACATTCTATTCAGGTTCTTGGAAATGATACCGTAAATACTACATACATGTCAGAAATAAGATATTTCACTCTTGAATCCTGCTTAATCAATATTACAAACCCAGCCAATAACTCCATACAGTTAGATTTATGGACTGGGATTTATAATGCAACTTACGGGTTTGACAGTATCGCAAATGGATCTAAACCTCCTGAAGGTGAGATGAGCGGGAATTGCTACGTGGTTAATCATATAGATGCACACGCAAAAGTTTTACAACTAAAAGGTGACGAGGCATCCATTACATATGGCGTAAATGAAGGCTTTCCTAAGAGCTATGGAACCATTGAGTTTTGGATAAGATTTGAGGATATCTCCTATTATTCTATTGAGATTAGTATGAAAAATTCTGGTACTGATTTAATATGCATGTGGGTTGATTGGGGTAAATGGTATTACTATTCTGATTGGTTCGATATTTCAAGGATTCCAAATGTAAACAATCCTCAACCTAACACCTGGCACCATGTTAAAATAGATTTCAGATGTGCTAATGCCTCGCCATATTTAGGCCTCCCGGAGGATCGTTATATGATAACTATTGATGGAATAAGTTCCGGAGAACAAACTCCAAGACTTACCGGGAGAACAGAATATGATTTAATCGAAATTGATACTGGGGAATATGGTTATGATTGGGCAAGGGTGTGGATTGATGCTGTTGGCTTATCTTGGGATCCGAATTATGATGTTGGAGATAATTTAGATGAAACCATACCATATCTTTTATCTTTAGAATATGAACTTCCCCCTCATGTAAATAATCTTCATTATTCTTTAAATAATCAGGATTTAAAGCCGCTCATGGCCCCTGATATTTTGCCATTTAATGAGACCGGAATTCATCAATTTCAATTATTTGGAGGGGATATATATGGCGATATTTATGAATCAAGGATTAATTATTTTGCAGTTTCCGCAATACACATTCCAACACCAGCCGGATTTAATATAAGTATTTTAGAAACAGAATATACAGGCATTCAACTAAATTATAGCCAAGTGTTTTCTAATGGAACCACAACCATTTCATTAGTAGATGTAGATGATCTTCCCCCTCTACCTAGCGCATTTTACTTGGGTTCTTACTCACTCCGTTATGAAACTTCAGTTTTAACCCATTTTTGTTATAACATTACTATGACAGAAGCAAGCACGACATTTCTACGGATTCCCTATGATGAAGATAACGTATTCTGTGAAAAAAACCTCAGATTGTTCAGATTAGATCAATTTAATACGTGGGATAACATCACCTCTAAAATAGATATAGTGAATAATTTTATCTACGGTCAGACCACCACTCCAAATGAATATATTTTTGCAATCATAGAGATTCTTGATACTCATGCTCCCTTTACCCGTGTTTATTTAAATAGTACTGAGGCGTCTATTTTTGAAGGATTCTCAGCACCAGTAACGGTCAATTTTGACGTAATTGATGAATTTACGGGTGTACTTGACTTTTACTATAGTTTTAATGGCGTTAATTGGACTACCTTTACAGGATCCTTCATCATTGCCAATGAGTGTGACATCGATTTCTATTATTATTCAAAAGATGTGTTGGGCAATGAAGAAAGCATTGACAGTTTCCATTTAGTATTAGATTGGACTCCCCCAACAACCACCCATGCGATTGAGGGGTATTTAGAGAGAGATGGAAAGATCTATGTTAATATCTTATCAGAAATCACATTGACAACAACAGATAATTTCGACAATTATCCTTCTGATTATTACCGTATAAATGGTGGCGCGTGGAAACCATGTTCTGGAGAAATCACTCTCTATGATCTTGGTTTTGGAACCTACACCATTGAATATTATGCACGAGATAATCTTGGAAATTCAGAATCCGTGCACTCCTTTACGTTTACCTATGTGTCCCAATCAGAGTACCGTTGGATGAAAATACAACCAACTTTAATTAAGTTAGTCATAATAGCGGGTATAGTTGGGTTGGTTATTGTTGTTTTTATTATTATCATAAAAAAAAGGCGCAGCTAATAGAAAGAGATTGAATAAAGGCGATGATGAGACAACCTCAAATTTTTCCAATTTAATTTCTTCTTTTTTAAAAAATTTTTAATATACCTTTATAGTGATTTAACTTCTATTAATTCAACAAACTTCAGTGGTTTTCATGAAAGTGAATATAGCATGTCTCCAAATGGCGTCACAACCCTATGATTGGGACTATAATATTGAGAAAGCCACGGCAATGATAACAGAAGCCGCAAAGAATGGCGCCAATATATGTTTATTACCGGAAGTGTTCATCCCTGGATATTCCATTACAGACGAAAATTTCAAACAAGCTGAATATTTGAATGGTCCAACAGTCTCAACGATGGAATCATTAGCTAAACACAAAAATATTTACATCTCGGGTTCATTCATTGAGAAAACCCATAAAGAATTTTATAATACGATGTTTCTCATAGGGCCCAAAGGGTTGCTAGGAACCTATCGGAAAATTTATGTCTTTTCGACGGAACAAAAATTTTGGAAGCCTGGAAAGGAAATAACAATTGTCGATACGGAATTTGGCTCTGTAGGGTTGGGGATTTGTGCTGATATGCAGCATGCGAAACTTTGGAGGCAATATGCGGGAAAGGTTGACTTAATCCTGATAAGTTCAGCCTGGCCAGGGAAACCAAAAAAAACCAACTTGAGCTACGTAAAACACATGGATCAACTTTGCCGATCCTTGCCCGTGCAAATTTCGGAAGCATTGCAAGTGCCAACTGCATATTGTAATGCGTGTCATCAAACTCTAGGCGAATTACCTCTCGGCTATGGGACATTGACTTGCCAGGGATTTTCAAAAATCGCAGATAAGGGAAAAATATTAGCATCCATTGATTCTGGGGAAGAAAAAATTATTCAAGCAACCATTGAAATCAGTGAAGAGCGCCCTACAAGTGATCTTTCCCGGTTTCAAAATTGGATAAAATTTCCTCTTCGCGAAAAATTCCTGAAGTTCGCAATACAAAAACTCCCCCTCCTCTATGCAAAACTTTACTATCACTGGCATAAAAAGAAGTTCCTCAGTTGAACGTGATTCTATGAGTAGTGATGCAGAGAAACCGCAACTAAAATGGCTAGTAAAATTCAAATTCAAGGAAGATTATACCAATTTACTCGTTGATCTGAAAGATACAACCCTTTTTGATGAGAAATATCCAGTTTTTAGGATGCTGCTGGCGAGGGAAATCCTTGCTAGCAAGGTGAATCACTTTTTTCACGTGAAACGGGAAGAATATCCCACGGAAATTAAGGATCCCAGTGGAAAAGAATTGCCGCAAGATTCGTGCATCTTCATATTTGGAGTTTCAACAGAATTAGGCATGTTGAAAGCCTTGTTCTTACCACAACCTGAAGAACGGCTCGTTTTGGTGGGAATAGATGAAGTCTGGATTAATGTGCTGGAGAAAATTCAGGAATCTCAACGTTTGACGGTCCTGACAAATGTCCTCGCCTCTCTGGTGAATAAATCAGACGCATGGACTCAAGTTTATCTGGTTTATTAAGCGATTCCCGATCGCTCGCTAACCGGTGATTTCGGTACGGGTTGTTCAGGGGGAATCTCTACTTCTTCAATTTTGGGCATGCGGCGCATCTTTATGATTCCTCCAATGGTGGGGAATAAAAGCACCAATGGAATGGTGATAATTATAACGCCTGCGACCGTTTGAATTTCGAGGTAAGAAGGAATGGAGCTGGGAATGAACGCCAAGAGATCAAAAAAGAGAAAGGGACTGAAACAGACAAGGATGAGCAAGAATACCAGTAAAACACGATATAAGGTCCCAACGAATGATGCCTTTGCTAATTTATTCGCAGGTGGAAAGGATGCTTTGGCGGTTAAAGTGCTCCGCGCTTCTGGATCCTTTACGTATAGGTCATCCAAATATGTTTGTAATCTCTGATAATCTCGAAAGCTTGCCATCCGTGCTTGCACCTCTTTATCATAAACCCCCCGCTCGATAACCTCTCGCATGAAATCAAAAGCCTCCGAACTGAAAAACCGCCGAATAGAAATCGAATGCAACTCAGCCTTTGCCTGCAACTCTTCCGTGCTGCGTTCTCCGAGCTGTCTAAGATCCTCTAATCGTTCGGTGATGGCGTGCTCTCGTTCCAATGAAGGTTTCGTGACTTCATAGTTATATGACGTGAGATAGGTGATTTCGAGGAATAGAAACGTGAAGAATGCTGCTAGGAAAATGGGATTGGTCACGAATGCTACGAAATCCAGGTTCACGACGGAGTTGGAAAGGGTATCTACATAGAAGGAAGGTATTGTATTAAAAAGACCCGCCGAGGCATAACTCACGGGAATTATATAGAGTGCGAAGCAGAGCCAAAAAATCCCCCGCGAATTCTTCTTGAATAAATTGCTAATTGCCTTCTTAAACAAGAAAATTCCTAAGAGCGTTAATAATATTATCCACACAATTATAATATACCCAACAATAACACTATCCACCACATTGAGCGAAATTAACCAGGTTCCAAAGCCTCTCGGATTGAGTATATGCGCATATTGACTTAACGTGACCAAAATCAGCATCCCGATAAGGAAAAGAAATGCCCGGAATGACCACTCTGGGTTACATTTTCTGAGAAACATTACCATTGAAATGACTGCCACGACGATGCAAACCTCAAAACCGAAGTAATACACGGATACAGTGTAATTATCCCAAAAATAATTAAAATTTCCCCCACTAAAGGGAAAAGCAACCATTCCACCTGAGAATAAATGCCCTATAATTCCAAACGTATACATAAAAAAGTAAATAAATGCGTTCCAGATATTGATCTCAGGGTCCCCAATGGTGATGGGATATGGGAGGGGATCGAGGCTGCCTGGTATCGCGGGTTTCCAAGGCTGGAAAATGATGATGCTAAGCAGCCAATACAAGGTAAAAATGAAAGCCACGACCGAAATTGCTCGGAGTGCATTCACGACTGCTTTCATCATTCAATACCTCTAAATAAGTCCAGCTCCACCTTTCTTTTTAGCTTCTAAATATTCTTGGATTACTCTGGGGAAGAAATCTTGAGGCGAAACGTCAATGGCATTTACATCCATTCGTCCAATTTCCTTCTTAAATTTCGATCTTCGTTCCCATAGTTCCTCGGAAATGGCTTCTAGCAATGCTAAATCAACAGTTTTCGCCGTTTGTGCCTCAAAAAAGGGACCGAATGGACTGATTAGGATGACCTCATTGTCATATGATCGCGCTAACAATATTGCTTGCAGGAAAAATTGAGAAGATTCTTCCATGTCAGTCAATATAAAGAAATACGAATCTTTTTTCAATCTTTTGACAACATAATCAATTGCTCCAAATAAATTCTTTTTACCAGAGCCCTCAACACGTGCTAACACTTCTAATATACGCCACTTTTGCCCAGAACTAGAACGAGGTTCAATATAATAGTGTAACTTATCAGAGAAGACAATTAATCCGACATGATCCCGCCGCTCTAGCGCGAGATGGGATAGCAGAAGAGCTGCCCTAATGGAATATTCCAATTTATTGTTGAACTTGCTCCCACTCACCATGGACGATGATGCATCTAAGAAGATCATGACTCGGATGTTCTTCTCTGACTCAAATTCCCGGATCATGAGTTTCCCAGTTCGTGCAGACGCCTTCCAATCAATGCGGCGATATTCATCACCTCCTATGTAAGATCGAATTCCATAGAACTCAGTTCCCATGCCCTTTTGGCGCGTACGATGCGAACCGAAGATCATCCCCTCTCGCCGCCGGGATGCGAAGGACTTCATTCGCCTTACATCCTCATAAGTGGGATATACTAGCAAAGTAGTAAATTCTTCCAGCTCCTTCTCCTCGAAAATGAATCCGGATCGGTCTTTTAAAATAACTCGACAGGGTCCCAAGCGGTATTCTCCCCGCTGTTTTGTTTGCAAAATGTAGGAAAATGTAAGGGTTTCCCCGGCATCAACGCGCGTGCCGATTGTATTTTCTCCCAAGATCAATTTAAAGGAGCCATCTCCTGGAAAAACATCAAAAACTTCGAGAAAATCAATTTTTCTAGAACCCTTGTTGCGAATTTTTATTTTAATATGGATGAAATCATCAACAAAACTCTTATCTTTATCGATAAATCGTTTTAATTCAATATCCTTCATTTGCACTGAAGATTGGAAGGTGGGATATGACACCACTGCCATGAAAAGCATTGCGACTCCTAAAATGGCTAGATAGTAATTAGTGAAGGCGGATCCCCAGAACAGAAAGAAAATTCCTGCAAGGACGAGTATGCGTCCTCGATTCGTAAGCATTTAAGTATCACAGCCTAAATTGGAGCTCGCATTTCTTCTAGAAGATTAAACACAAGGCGTGGAACTGCTACACCACCAAGTTCAGCCTCAGGCTTTAAAATCAAGCGATGGTACAGTCCGTGCAAGGCCAAACTTTTAACATCATCCGGGGTGACATAATCTCGTCCTAGAATTGCCGCTCGCGCTTTTGCGGTGGTTAACAATACTATCGAGGCCCTTGGACTACCTCCAAGCAATATCTGCGGATCTTTTCTCGTTTTGATCACGATATCACGGATATAACTCATGATCCCCTTATCCACGTGAACGTGTCTGACCGACTCCTGCATTCTCACGAGCATTTCTGGATTCGTGATGGTATCCAACTTGACATCAACAGGAGAGTGCTTTCGGACGATGATTTCCACCTCTTCCGCATCCGTCGGATATCCAACAATCAGTTTGAAGAGGAATCGATCTACTTGCGCTTCTGGCAGCGGATAGGTACCCTCAAGTTCGATGGGGTTCTGAGTTGCAAGGACTATAAATGGCCGATCTAGCTTGTGGGTCGTTCCCTCCAGTGTCACCTGCCGCTCCTGCATGCATTCCAATAAGGCTGCCTGTGTTTTTGGGGGTGCACGGTTAATCTCGTCAGCCAAGACCACGTTTGCAAAAATTGGTCCTTTCTTCAATTTGAAGGTAGCACTATCCGTGTCGAAGATATTCGTCCCCGTGACGTCTGCCGGTAACATATCGGGAGTAAATTGAATCCGTTTAAAGGAGCAGCCAAGCACCTCTGAAAACGCATTTGCCATGAAAGTTTTTGCAACTCCCGGTACGCCTTCCATCAGGACATGCCCGTCTGCCAGTAAGGCAATAAAAATATTCTGCATTACCTCTCCTTTTCCTACCACCACTTTTCGAAGTTCCGTTAAGACCTGCTGGGCAATGTCCCGGACTTCATTCACATCCATTACATTCGTTGTTGCCATATTACTCACTCTTTTTAATCCATTCAATCATCCAACTATATTAGATTTCATATGTTTATCGTTATTATTAATCCTTTCTAAAAATGCTCCTTCGGAGCAGCAAGGTCAGAAATCCACCTCATCTCCAAAAATATTTTAAGGAATTCTTGTTCGTATATCACGCGCCTCCCTTTTTCGACCTCCCTGAAGGTTTCAAAAGCTTTTCGTAATCTTTTCTCATCAACTTCAGGGTAATTGCCCAAAATTCTGATCACCGCCTCATCCACGTCAAAACCTTTTAAATCTAGAGTTTTCTCGAGTGATCTTCTTAACCGCCTATATAGGAGGGCGAGCGCTTTCTCATATCGCCGCCGCCGCTTGAACCAATTCAACCGTTTTGCATATAACGACTCCCCTTCTCGTTTGACTTGACTCAACTTGACTTTCATCGGTTTTTCAGCCTTTGGAATGAACTTCTTTGTTATTCTGAAGGCGAGGTATGGGCCAAGGGGCGCGAAAAACCAACTTAACAGGAGAAAATCTTCTACTGCAATGATCATTCCAAAATAAAAGGCGGAACTATAACCCGTTTTCACTTGGTGTGCTTCATCAAAAACTATCTTCCAAGTTGTATCACTTCCGGTTATCGCATCAACCAAATCTGACGCGAACAACTGATTATCATATGCAGGCTCAGTCATTAGCTTGTTGGTTAAGATATCAGGATCACTAATTACGACTATGTTACCTGCTCCCGATGCTGCAATGAGGCCGTATGAACCACTCACATCTTCAGGATCTTGTTGAAAATTCTTATTAAGATCTAACCAAACAGTCCCGGGAGCGGACTCAATTATTGTAAAGGACGGCGAAGCTCCGAGAGGACTAGCAGTCCAAAATCGCACGTTACGGTCAGAACCCATTAGGTTTAAGGTTGCGGTAAAAGCTGCGCACGACTCATTTCCCCCTGCGCCCTCGCAAAGAAAACCATCTTGAAAAGGAATATCCAAAGGACTCATATCCACAGTGCCCCCAAACAGCGAGCCTATCACTTCCCATAAACCTAGAAACAACAATCCTTCATTAGCTGTTCCCATATCTTGAAGAATAACGAGACGGCCACCTGAATCTAATAATTGCTGTATGGCAATCAAGCCCGTTGGGAAAAAGATGGCTTTGGGTCCAATCAAAAAAAGAACAGTTCGATTTAATGGATAATCCTCAGGAAACTTCCTGAGTTCAGCATATGATGAAATGATGGCAGAGGTCTCATAACCCTTCGTCTCAATATCTTCACGAAAAGTAGAACAGCCTCCATCTCCTTCGTTGAAAATTGAATACGGCTGGTCTGTGACGTTCCCAAATTGAAAAAGTGTTAAGAAAATAGGGAGTGCGAAAAATATGAACACTACTAAAAGGAGAATAACCCCCTTATTAAGGGTCTTTTTCGGCTTGTAAACCATCTTTGTCCTAGTTTTTCCGGCGCGCGTTATCTTCAAAGGCACCAGGACTTTATCTACATCAGTCAACCCTTTATAGATCAAGTAAACCGCTAATAGAATAAAAATAATGCCAATGAAGGGAAGGAAACTCTGTCCCCAAAGAGCTACAAGTATTACTATTCCAATGATGATGAAAATAATTCCCGCCCAGATTTTTCCGCGCCCTTTCTTTTTAATAGGCGGAAGTTTTCGCTCTTTGACCGGCTTTCGTGGTGGTGGTTTTACTTTCTTCTCTGATGGCGGTGGCGGCGGTTTCTGCTGAGGTTGCGGTCCTTTTCCCGTTCTCTCATGCGCCGGAGGCGCCTTGCGTGCCACCTTGCTTTGGCCCTCCCATTATTAAATCATTAAGAGTTAAAAATAACTTAAGAGCTTCATTATATTGATTAACGTCCATTGGTTTCTTTCCAAAACGTGCTTCCTCGAACAACGTGGTAAATGGATAGATAACAGCTGGTGGAATTTTAAGTTTTTTAACCGTGTCCATTGCATATTCACGCGCTGTTTGGCTTGGTCGCCGTGGTGCATTATAGAAACCCTGTATTAACTGTAAATAATTATAGTAAGCATAAATTATAGCCTCTTGGAACCTTTTACCCTGTTGCAGCGACGTTAATTTCGCCTTAATGAAGTCAAGGTTGATGCCTTGAAACTTCCCTTTCTTCTTCTTTTTCTGCCGACGTGACATGGCTTAAAATCACCAGCATTTCATTTTGCTAAATACACTATTAAATATCATCCTATTAAAAATTAATTATCCTAACAATCCATTCATGTCCTCCATTTATATTGCCGTTCTCTCTCTCAAGCTTCGCCTTCTTTGGAATCGTCTTCTCTCCCTAGTTCCCTTGGAGTTTCCATTATTCGTTCGTGGAGGGTTATGAATAATTGCAGTGCCTCATTTAACTGATTTTCAGTGATTGGCTTCTTTCCATAGCTCGCATCTTCGAATAGTGAGGTAAAGGGATAAATCATAGTTGGGGGTATTTTCACTTTCTTTACCATGTCCATGGCATATTCTCTTGCCGTCTGGCTGGGGCGTTTCTGCCTACCAAAATAGTCCTGCATGAATTTCATATAAATATAATACGCATAAATGACAGCTTCACGAAATCTCTTTCCCTGTTTTAATGCTGCTAGTTTCGAATTTATAACGTCGATGTCTAACCCCCCAAATTTCGCTAATCTCGCCTTCTTTTCTTTTTCACCTCTTCTGATATATAATGAACGCGCCACGTATACGGCAACAATCCCTACCACAATACCAATGATCCACGGAAGGATCTGCATAAAAATGTCGCCAAATCCCGGTGGAATGATTACTTCTACGGAAATATTTTGTGAAATAAAGGTCATACCATTCACCGTGAAATTCGCATAGATCGAGGTATTCCCAGCTACTGCAGGGAGTGTGATTTGAATGTGATACTCACCGTTGGAATCCGTGGTACCGGATCCGAGTAATGTATTGTTGTAATAAATCTCCACTAGCCTATTCACGATGTCATAACTAGAGATGTTGTCCACGAGCGTGCCGGAAACCGTGATTGTATTTCCGCCATTGAGAGTAAGGTCACTAAAACCCGTGAATCCACCGATGTTCGTAATTGCCACGTCTGCACCTTCTGGAATATACCAATCTAGAGGGATGGAATATGAAGGATACGTGAGGGTCGAACCATTGTGCCACAACTGTAATGTCCTCAGTCCTATTAAACCTGGATCATTTGGAATCGGAAATGTCCAACTGAAGCTCCCGGTTACGATCTCTGAATAGGTTTGATTGCCATCTACAAATAGCGATATATTACCAGTGGTCGCTTGATTTAAACTATCAACCAATCTTCCCGAAATTGTAATGTTTTCATTTAAAAAGGCTGTTCTATCTACGGCCATATTGACAATGCTAGTCGTAGTATTTACTTCGACCATCTCAGTCCTTAAGGCATTGAGAATGAACGAGGTATTCGTCAGTGTTGCGCTCACGTTGTAATCTGCCTTAATTGACAGGCTCCCAGAAGGGATGAACGTAGTTGAAAAAACCCCAGCTCCATTCGTAGTCGCAGTCACTTCGGATCCAGTGTGGTCCCGGACATTTACCCCATCAAATGTGAAATAAATCGTTTCTCCAGGGACCGGGTTATTATGTTTCTCCCATACCCGCCCACTGATTGTTATACTTGTTTGACCCCGCAAGACTTCATTTGGGGTTATCGTGTCGATTGATACATTCACCGCCCACACCACTGGTGGGTCCGCATCCGTCGTGGCATTCAGTATAAAGCTGCTCATAAGCGATCCTGCCGAATAATTCACTCTAATGATCACGTCCGAGGGTTGAGTGAGGGTAGTTTCATAGGTGATATTATAGAAACCTGAAGCTTGGGTAGTTGTAAGGTTCATATACTTCTCGGTGCCATCCTGTTCGATCCACCACGCTCTCACTACTTGTGACCCAAAGCCTGATCCATTCTCGAACAGCAAGTAACCCGAGACGTACACTGGATCACCTGCAATGATTGGAACTGGCGTGACTACACGCCCCACATCCGTAACAATATTTGTTTTTGTTAACACTGTTGAGGCAACGATGGTGGCTTCGTGGGTCGAATTCCGATTGCTTATGCTCATGCTCGTTGGCACTGACTCAGTATCTCCAGAGAAGCTCCAATTTCCTGAAAATCCTGCAGAGAGGTTATACATCCCTAAATTATGCGTATTTGGTATTATGACATAACCATCGAAATTTCCACTAGCATCCGTCGTTAATGCTCCTATTGGCTGCATTGTTTCATAGATTAAAATCCAGATGGTTTGTCCTGCCGTGCTTGCATACCCAAGGGGATCCCAAAGCGTGCCCCACACGTGAATTAAGTCTTGTCCTCGGACAACATATGAATATGATGGTAAATCGGTGCTGAGCGTGATGTTCGTCTGGTTTTGGCAACGTACATGATAGGTCGCGCTAGGATCGGTCGTGGCATTTCCCCACACCACGCTAAAATTCGCCCAGATCCTCACATCATTATTTCCCGCTCCATCATTGTATTCTTGAGGGATGTAGTGAAAGACCTGATAGAAGCCAGCTGCATCGGTAGCATCCACGCTGAGATTAAAGGTTCCCGTTGAATTTGCCCACCAGACAGTTACCAATCCGTTATTAATGCCCGTGAGATTGTCGTATGTTAAATACCCGCTGAGTTCAATCGTGTGGCCCCGGGGCAAGATTGAATTGGTTTGAGACGTGAGATTAATATAAGGGGTTGCCGTCACGGTGATGGTTTCGTTTTGGCTTTGCGATGCAGCCGCAGGCACCGTCACGAGATAATCAGGATACGGATCTGGGTAATCAACCGTAAAGGTGCCATTAAACCGCATCGTGAAATTATAGACCCCCTCTGGCTGATTGCTCGGGAAGCTATAACTGGAGGTCACTTCCCCATTCGCATCAGTCAGCTGTGCTCCGTAGTTATCGGTAAGGTTTTGGTTAATTTCGATCACGTGGCCTTGTAACTCCACGTCAGGAACTGGATTTCCAGTGGAATCTGAAATATTGGCATCCACTATGAAGGCATCTCCTGTCCCCCGGATTATCGAATTTGGTGCCAGCGATTGAATATCAACTGCCGTCGTGCCATTACAAGTCACGATTGTCTCATTTACAACTGCATGGAACGATGCATTGAACCGATGTGGTCCAACGAGGGAATTCACCGTGAAGTTATGATTAGTATAAGATCCGGAACTGTTTCCAAGAACTATATTTTCCGTCACATCCATATACGTGTAAAACACAGGTTCGTTTAACCACGTCGTGGTCAATACGGTGCCATCCCTAGTGAGCACCCCATCTAGATCAAATAAATCTCCAGGATTTTGTAGAGCATCGGGTAGGACTGACGCGCTCAAAAGCATCGTATAATGCGAAGTTTCGACCCGCGTATCATTCCGCCGCGTGTCAATTGGGATTAAGGGACCCGGCGGATCCGTGGATTGGTCGGGCTGCCACATGGTCGGCGGAAGCGGAGAGGGGTCAACTTGTGCCCAGTACCCTTGACCACTACCTGTACCATTCGGAATCCAAACTTCCGCCCAAAAATGGCTGTGCGTGAGTTTCCTGAAGCCAGGCAGCGTGGAAACGTCTTGGTATCCCACGCCACCCCAAACTAGACGACTTGAAATATTCAAATTTCGTAAATACATCACGTAATTCGAGGCGAAATCCGAGGAAACTCCATATCCATTATTAAGAAGCCAACTCGGATCGAATTCTGCACCTGGTGTAAGCATTCGATAGGGCATCCAATACCATCGCGTCTTGAAATACTCCATTACGGCCAATGCCGTCTCATAGGTATTTTTTGAGGCAATCGCCGGGTTACTTGCTAACGCTTGCATGTCCGCAAGAACCTGAGGATGCGCGGACAAGTCAGGAATTTGCAGGTAATCATACCCATCTCCCGGGTCTGCTGTAAAGTTCAGAGGTGAATCCGCATGCACGTTTGATTCGATGGCAGATAAACTGATCGAATTGTCATAGGTTACGTCATACATTATTGCATAAGGACCTGGGCTTGGTATGGAAGCGTTTAAATGAACCTGCCCATATTGATCCTCTATTAAAGTCCAAGTGACATTCGTGGAGGGAAGTATTTGGAGCCCCGACCGGATCATGGGTTTATTCCAAAGACTTGGTAATGGGAGAGTACCATACCCTGCTTGAGTAAATGTAATAGAAATTATCACGGTGTAATCCGTTCCCGGAGTACTATCTGTTGAATAGGCCATCGTGGCATTGTCTGATAATAACCACGTCGTCCCTTCAAAATAATCATATGCGCCGATCCGCATATACCTCCATGGTTGGGGAGTGCTTACATAAACCACCGTCGATCCGCTCCCAAAGGGACCGAGCCCGTTCCCCATGCTGCCACCCATTCCAGGTAAGCCACCAACGCCGCCACCAGGGCCAGCGCCACCGCCGCCAGGGAGGCTCCCGTTCAGTAAAAGACCCGCCATTGCACCAGCCACGAGCCACCATGGAATATCACCTTGTGGTAGGGTTCCATTGAAGCCCGGCGGAAGTTCAAATCCAGGCGGTAGTTCCCAATCCTCCCAGCCAGGAGGTAGCTCCCCCATATCAGGGATCTCCCAATCGCCTTGTGGGGGTGGTAGAGGCGGCGGTTCATCGGGCAGGGGTATGAGGCCGAGGGGAATATTCCCAAACCAATTCCCCATATTCCCATTAAAGAAAAAAGATAATGGCAATGCCGCCAAGACTGATAATGCCGTAATTAATAATATTATAATCAAAATTGTTTTCCAAGCCACGCCCTTATGGGCGGTGACCGTTCCGGGTGCTGCAGCCATAAACCAACCAACCATAAAAGTTTAAGTACTTCTAAAACTTTAAATTTGTATACTAATGTATACTAATTGAGTTCAAATTTTATAAAACTTTGCATTTCTAGAATTCACGATTATTATTCGATCCAACCTTTATGGAGATATCCGTGTCAGAAGTAGAGGACCTTAAAAAGATCTTGGAACGCCTAGATCTTACCCCAAATGAAAAAGAAGTTTATACTGCACTTTTAATCAGCGGTCCTCTCAATGCAACTGAAATAAGTGATATTAGTGGCATTACAAAAGCCAATGTTTATCCAGTCATAAAAAGATTAGTTCAGAAGAAGTTTGTAGATGAACAACCCACCTCTCGCGCCTCAAAATACAAAGCTATTCCCCCTCAAGATGTAATGAAAGAATTAGAGGATGAATTACAGTCTCGTCATAAAAAAGAAAAGCAAGATCTTCAAGAAATTACAGCCTTAATTTCAAAATTGGATTTAAATCCAGCGGAATTGAAAGGTTCTAGCCCAAGTGATTCTGTCTGGCTCATTAACTCAGAAGCTCGCATTAAAAATGGTGTCCTCGAACTCTTGGAGAGAGCTACGAAATCGATAATAGCATGTATTCCAACCCTCGATGAACCAACATACACTAAAACGCGTCAAGAAATCTTGGAATTACTTGAAAAAACAATGAAAAAGAAAAAGGGTAAGATGCACCTCATTCTAAATTGGGAGTTAATGGAAGGGACGGATGATGAAGCAATCGCAAATTCTTTAACTAAAAATGGGGGGAGTATTTATCAGTGGGGGCTCGGAGAACTCCCCTTTAGCGCTTTTTTAATAGATAATTCAGAAGGATTGATCATTTTACAGAGCGTTTGGATTCCCATACCTCAATTTGGGTTAGCTCTCTGGGTTCGCCATCCCGCATACGTTAAACCATTCGAAAAACTCATACAACGCTTCAATGAAGCCGGCGCCTTTAAAAAATGGGGTTAAATTATTTTCAAGGTTTTTTCTTTTGTTAAAAATAACAAGCTCGATTTATTCAATTTAAATAGAAGAAAATAATTATTTCTTTAGATAAGGAAGGATCTTAAGTTGAATAATTCAGATTTGAACATAAATTTATTAGTACAAAAGGCAAAGGAAATAAGGAACGCTATCAGAGATCTCCAGATTTACACTTCGACAGAATTGGAGTTCTTTATGCAAAAAATGACATTAATTGATTCAACAAAATATAAGTTATTGATAACTATTGAAGGGTGTATTTCTATTTGTTATCATATTGTTTCGAGAGTAGGAGATAGAGTCCCTGAAAGTTATTCGGATTGCTTTGAAATTCTTTCCAAATTAGACGTGATTACACAATCTTTAGCAGAAAAATTAATGGAAATGGCAAAATTTAGAAATTTATTAATACATTTATATTGGAAAGTGGATGATAAAAGAGTATATGAAATTGCAACTGATAATTTAGGTGATATTGAAGAATTTCTTGATCAAGTAGGAGAATATTTGAAGGAGAAAGAGTAATTGAGAGTTATTCCTAAATTAAATGAAAATAAGAAGTTAATTATTAAAAATAAAATAAAAAATATAATTGAAAAAAAGAATGAGATCATTTTTGCATATGTTCATGGCAGTTTTATGCTTGACATTCCGTTTCACGATGTTGATGTCGCAGTTTTCTTACATGATCACTATTTAAAGGACATTATTACTCTAGATTATGAAATTCAGTTGTCAATTGAATTGGAATTAGTACTTAAATTACCAATTGACGTTAAAACAATTAATAATAAGCCCCTCTCTTTTCAATATAATGTAACTAAGGGGAAAGTCCTATTTTGTAAAGAAAAGCAAGTCCTTTACAACTTTATTGAAATTACTTGGATGAAATATCTAGATTATAAATTCTATCTCGATGAGGCTTTCAAATATTTATTTCACATCGGATAAAGGTTAAAAACAAAATACATTTTCTAACACGTAGTTTTTAGAATTAATGGTAAAATTAAACATTCAAGACCTATTTTAATAACCCATTACTCTCTGAAATTGAATTTTTTCTGTACTTATGACGAGGGATTATTATGAAGAAGAAATCTACCCAAAATCCCACACCGATTGGAATAGACCAGATGTTGAAAACTGTTAAAAAAGTCCTCATCTCTGGAATAGGTGGTGGGGGTGATGTAGTAACGGCTTTACACGTCCGATGGACCCTTGAAAAGATAGCTCCTCATACTGAATGGGTACATGGAGGCGTAACGGGTAGTGATGTTACACATTTTGAGGCCATAGAACAAATTGACGAGAATTCCGCTTGGATCACTGAAAAAAGCAAGAGCGCGCCTTCACATAGACTGATCGAGGCAGTCATTGCTAGAAGGATAAAAGAAAAAATATTCGTTCTCTCGTGTTATCACGGTGTCGGAAACATGGTCAAGAGTTTGAATGCGTTCATTAAGTCTGAAAAAATTGAGATGGTAATTTATATAGATGGAGGGACCGATTCCTTGGCATTTCTTGGTTGTTCGGCCGGATCTATAGTCGAGGATACCATGGGGTTAGCTGCTTTAGGATTAGGTGAGTATGATATGCAACTAAAACATCGGGTAGCAGGCGTTTCCGTAATTGGGGTTGAACTGCCCCTTCATGAAATCAGCTTGCAACTTCTAAAAATCTCCCAAGCCGGGGGATATGTTGGTGGAACTTTTTTCCCTATAGAACGGATCTCAGATTATGCAGAAATTATCTCTGAAGTATTACAATATTACCCCACGGCAACGGCTCTCGCACCCCTTCTAGTTACCAAAACTTCATTTGATACGCACTTGTATCCTTATAGACCCATCATAAACGGCTTTCAACTTGCCACCTTTCTCTTCGATGCTTCAATTGCCGCGACAGTAGGAAATGATTTTACATCCTTGATTTTTAAGGAGCCGAGTCGCCAGTCGACCAAACAAGCCATTCGCAGAGCAATGACAGAACTTAATCCCGAATCAAAGGATTGATTAAATGTATGTATAACAAATTTTACTATTTTCTAAATTCCTTTTTTTTATTCTTAGAAATTATTTTCTATTCTTAGAAATCATTTTCTAATGAAAATTTTAAATAAGAGTTTCTAAATTGGCTAGATAATTCCCATTAAAATTGCCTATTCTTTTAAATTTACTCTTTCAATCAAATAGTACAAGAATTACGACAGTCATTAAATAAGATAAAAGGTATTGAAATGATAAATAAAGGAAAAGTATTTAAATTGGTCATAATTGGAGATGGGGGCGTCGGGAAAACAACACTTACAAAAGTTTTTTGCAATAATCCTTATGTAGATCAAATAATGACCATTGGGATTGACCTCCACGTAAAAGATGTTGTTGTAGATGGGCAAAGAACCATTCTTCAAATTTGGGACATTAGCGGACAGGACCGATTTAAATTTTTAATTCCAGATTTTATGACAGGCGCAAGAGCTGTAATTCTTGCCTATGACCGTAGTCGACCAGCGTCCTTTATGAGTCTGGATTTTTGGTTAAACATAATACGCACCCATGCACCTAAGGCACCTATTATTTTAATTTCCACAAAAGCGGATCGAGAGTATCATCCTGTTCTCAATCCAGAAAAGGCTATGGAGTATGTTGAGAAAAATCAGTTAATTGGTTTCGTGACAACTTCTGCAAAACTCCCCCTAAATGTAAATCTTCCATTCAAAAGATTATTGGAACATTTATATAATTACGAACCAGACACGCACCCTATAAAATTTCTAGAGCCAGACGAAGAATTTAAATCAAGCCCATCCGCTGAACCTCCAATGAGTCAACCAGCCGAGGAAGCTCCTCCATCTGAAATAATTCAAACAAGCCAACCTATCCAATTAACTTCTTCAAGTGAACAAGAATCTCGATTAATCAGCTCCAACAATTTATGTAATTTTTGTAATTCCCCTCTCCGACAATCACAAATTAAGTTAAGAGAGTCAGGAATATCGGTGCTATGTCAGAATTGCTTCAATCTAACTTAATTATATTAGGAGCCGAATCGCAAGGCTGCTAAACAAGCAATTCACACAGCAATCGCGAACCAAAGGATTAGTTAAAGACCTGGTAAAATAATTTTTGCTTCTGCTCCTTTTCCATATATGCTCCTAATCGTGAGCTCTCCGCTATGCTTTTCGATTATACCACGACTGATTGATAAACCCAGTCCCGTTCCTTTCCCGACCGCTTTTGTTGTAAAGAATGGTTCAAAAATTCTTGCTAAATTTTCCTTTTTGATCCCCTTCCCATTATCTTTCACTGTAATTTCTACTCTATCATTAATCTTTAACAATTTGATCGTGACTTTAGGCTGACGTTGGATTTCCTCAAAAGCATCAATGGAATTCTCTAATAAATTCTGGATAACTTGGGAAAGCAAGGTTCGATCTCCCATAATTTCAATATCTTCCCTTATTTCTAGAGAAATTAGAACGTTATTCTCTTTGAATTTCTTGAGAATGGAGGGAGATCCTATTAATTCGGTTAACAGACTAGTAATCGATAAACGTTCCAAATTTATTTCAATCTTTCTCGAAAACTGCAGGAGATCCTGAACAATATTAGCGCAAAATCTAACTTGGTTCTTTATATCTAGAATTTCTTTCTTTAATGCTTCTGGGTCAGGCAATCTATCTGATTTTTCAGTGAATTCTAAAAGATATTCAGCGGTCAAATTGATATTTGCGAGAGGAGTGTTAAGTTCATGCGCTACACCAGCAGCTAATTGACCCACAGCAGCTAACTTGGTTTTTTCTCGCATTTCCTCTTCTGACTCTTTTAATTTTTGCTCAGCAAGCTTTCGTGGGGTAATATCCTGCACTATTGCTTGAATAAACAACTCATTGGCTAATTCAACTATGGAGGCTTCTAGACTTGCCCAGAGTAAGCTTCCATCTTTTTTGTGAAGTAAAAGTTCAATCGGTTCGGTAATTTTTCCCTTGGATTTATCCTCAGCTTTTTCTACCAGTATGGAGGAAATTTCTCCAAAGCCACTCCCAATTAAATCCTCTTTTTCAAATCCAAAATATTGGATAGTTATAAGGTTACAATCTCGAATTATGCCGTTGATATCCATCAAAATAATGGAATTAGGTGAGTTCTCGAATAATTCTCGATATTTTTCTTCTGAATCTTCTAATTTCTCGATAGTAATTTTTTGTTCTGTAATATCTCTAAGAGTTACTAAATAACCATCCAAACTTCCATCTTCATTATAATGCGCCTTTGTTGAACTAGCTAACCAAGCATAATGGCCATCTCGGTGTAACGCGCGAAACTCGACTTCTGGCAGAGAAAGAATGGCTATTCTTCCTGCTGATTCCTGAAAAGCATCTAATAAAGCTTCGATATCATCTTTGTGAATGTATTGACCAACAGTTGTTAAGTCATCACCTATCTCTTCCCTCCCTAACAATTTAGCAAATTGAGGGGATTGGTAATGAAATTTCCCATCAAATCCTATAATTACGACTGCATCTTTCACATTTTCAATAATCTCACGATATTTTCTTTCAGATTCCTCTAATTTTTTTTCCATAAGCTTTTGAATCGTAATATCCCGAAAAATAATGTATAATACTCTTTTACCACTATAAACAATTAAATTTGCTCTGACTTCAACGTCCACCAGGTTGCCATCCCTCATTTTTATTACTTGCTCCCCAAAAAAGGTGCTTTTTTCCTTTATAATTTGAAGTATCTTGCGATCTAGGGCTTCGCGCTCTAGAGAAAAGATCTCGTATAGACCAAGCTTCAGAATTTCTTCAGAGGTATATCCAAGTAAATGTTGAAGCGATGGATTAGATTCTATTATGTTTCGTGTCTCTAAATCAACAAGCAAAGTGGAATCTGCACTTTTGATCTTTAGGGCATCTTCTAGTGCTTTTTGCTCTGTAATATCCCTACTAACAGATAACAGCTTTGTTTTTTTCTGTTCATCAAAAAAAACACTTCCCTTAGATTCTACCCAGATATACTCTCCATTCTTTTTTTTAATCCTTAGTTCAACTGTTCCTTCAGCCTTCCTGAATAATTCGCGAAGGTAATTCTTAATGTTATCTACGTCTGCTGGATGGATATTTTCTAATGCTCTTCTGCCTATCAATTCGTCACGTGAGTATCCCAACAATTTCAAATAAGAGGGATTGACATACTCAATTTTAAAACCTGAACCGATTATAGAAATTGAATCTCGCACGTTTTCTGTAATGAGACGATATCTTTCTTCAGAGTCCCAGATGCTTTGTTTTGATACCTTTATCATAATAATCTCATCCTTTCCTCTATTAATTTCAAAGAGAGGATAAATTCGGGGATTTAAGAATAATTAAATATTTTAACTTGAGATTGAGGATCTGAAAACCCCAATTTCTCTAACAGGAAAATTAATTCAGAAATGTAGTTTCCCCTCGAGGTAAGCCCATAAAGATTCTTTTCTTTTTTGACAATAGATCCTTGAACCAATTTATTAATATGAAACGCAAGGATAGATGAACGGTCTACGTTTAATTTTTTGACTATTTTGTTAAAATTAAGATTGGCTTCTGATTTCAAAAGGGTTATAATACCCTTCCGCAAGGGGTGTGATAATAATTCAATTATATTATGAAATACTGGATTAATAAGAATTGAGAGCGCATCTCGAAATAAAGATTGATAAGAGATATCCATGAAGTAATTACTTTCTACAAGAAGAAGTAAGGAATAATTTGAAGAGAGAACATCTGATTGTAAATAAATCAAAAATTGTTTAAAATTATCCCACTCATGAATTTTTAAAAGTTCCTCAATACCCTTACAAATTATGGTCCCTGCTTCATTGGATTTTACAAATTTTTCGATTTTTAACTTAATCATGTAAAGTTTTGTTGGAGATATTGTGTTCTCATCCTCCTTATAATCCAGCCAAAGTGGGATGGCTTGAGTAAGATTATAATTGCTAATTATTTCTTCTGGGTTTTCATTGGAAATCACGAGAAATGGACTTTTGTAATTGTTAAGATTTTCTAATTTCAAAAGATCCCCATATCTCGATTTTTCAATCGGATCTGGTACCGCAAGGTTTTTTCTCAGATTTAATTCAGATTCGACTTCCTTGATTTTATTCTTCAATAATGAAAATTCAAATGGTTTCAAAATATAATCATAAGCACCGGCTTTGGTTGTTTGCACGGCTGATTCAATTGTTCCATAACCTGTTATCATTATTATTATAGCATTGCAGCCAGCTTCACGTATTTTCTGTATTAAATCAACTCCCGATAATCCTGGCATCTTCAAATCCATCAATATAAGTTCAAATCCATTTTCGTTTAACATTGATAAAGCCTTCTCCCCAGAAATGGCAGTAATTACTGAATGTTCTTCCAAAATCAGAATTTTTTCCATTTTTGCCAAGAAAGTTTCATCATCATCTATGACCATTATTTTCATGTTACGAAACCCAGCTGTCTCCTTTATTTCAAAAAAAGGCACTCATCATTTTACAATTATTAAGTTCATTCAATTTGACTTAAATTAAATTAACTTAATTGAAATTAACAAGAAAAATTTAATGGTGGATAAAGGTTTGGGGCAACTTTCAATATGTATTCACTTACCAATTTTTCATAAATGCTCAACTCAATTACACTTTTTATTTTAAATAAGATCACCAATAAGATCAATAATGATGAGGATTTATGAACATAATCAAGGTATTTGAACTAAAATGAGCATTAAAGGAAAAATAAGTAAATTAGAGGCGATTAATACGAGCAATCGAAAAGATCGAGTATTTAAAATTATTGTAGGCGGCGATGGTGGGATAGGAAAAACAACTCTTCTAAAAGTTCTCTGTGGTGAATGTTATACCAATCAGGATATGACGATAGGCTTTGAAATTTTTACAAAAAAGGTTCATAGTAATGGTCATAAAGATACCCTGCAAATTTGGGATCTAAGCGGACAAGATCATTTTAGATTTTTACTTCCTGATTATTTTAAAGGGGCTCATGGGATCGTGCTTGGATTTGATATGTCTCGACGAATCTCCTTTCTCAATTTAAGAACTTGGATGACCATCCTTATGGCCAAATGCCCCGATGCACCAATTATATTGATAGCAACAAAGTCTGATTTGGGTTATCACCCAACATTAAGCCGTACATTGGCAGAAGATTTTGTTGTGAAATTCAACATCGTAGATCTCGTGGAAGTTTCTGCAAAAAACCACCTTAATGTAGATGAACCTTTTAAAAAGCTTGTAGAATCTATTAAAGGTTTTGAACCTGGAGCCGTCTCCATTTCTCTTTCAGAAGAAGCTCAACATTTAGGAACGATCGAACCCGAAAAATCACCAGATTCGCTTAATTCAATAAAAATCCATTCCTCAAATTCGAGTCAAAAAGCTACAGCTGTTCCGAAAGTTGCAACACCCATAACACATTGTCCAAATTGTAATCACCCTCTTAGAGAATCTCAGATTAAATTGAAACAATTAGGGCATCAAGTTTTATGCCAGAATTGTTACACTATGGTTTAGTAGTTTGGTAAATTTCTTCCTTTTCTATTTTGGAGGTTAGTAAAATGAACCAAAAAAAGGGTTTTTTAAAAAAAAGTAAAGGAATCTATAAAAGGCATTCAATTTATTATCCATTCATTTTATTAAGTATTGTAATTTTAATGGTTTTAACGTACGCCCCTCTCTCTGAACCTGAATCTGTTAGCACAAATGAATTTAATAGTCCATTAATGACCTTAGAATCCTCAAATTCAAAACCATTGTTAGTTTCGCATCATACAACCATTATTAATGAGTATCTTGCTCAAACTTTACCTACAAATGTCAGTTTCACATTAGTCGAAGGATGGGTATCAAAAAATACCACAATTTATTATGATGGTGTATCTAAAAAGACAGATTTGGTCATTAATGGTAGCTTTGACACTGGTCTTGAGCCATGGGATAATATAAGCACACAAACAAATATACAGATTATTGGATGGGATAGTGGATCTGCTCAGATTGATTTAACAGGAGGACCACTAATATTAGATACTGATTATGGTTTATACTATGAGAATATTTCGGTCCAAGAAATTCTTACTCCTAATAAATTAATTACATTTTCTATGGATTATTTTTATAATAAGGGAGGCATCCCACCACCTCCAACATTTATGCATGTCTATATGGCCGTTGTTATTGGTAATATTGAGAAGAATTATACAATTGGGTTCCCGTATCTTGTCCAAGATGGATGGAATGATATAACAATAACATATAATCCCGCAAGTATTGGTCAAGAACTCCCTAATAATATTTCATTTAAAGTGGGTGTATGTGCAAATGATAGCGGGAGTATAGGCGGTCTTCATCATTTATGGATTGATAATGTCGCGTTTAAAATATGGACTAATCCAAACCAAACAAATTTTATCTTCACTAAGGATTGTGAGAGTGGTCTTGATTATAATTACCAAAACACTACATTTGGAGTAGGACAAACCTTCATAGGCGTAGAAAAGGATTATCAAGAAACCACCGACGTGATATGTACGATTTTCAACAATATGACGGATGTAATTGATGTTGAAATTGAAAATATTACAATGATCTCAAATGCATTTAAAATTACCAATTCCACAGTCGATGGGGTTCCTGGGAGTATTTATCAGACAAATGGCTTAATACGATGGCAAACTGAATGGGATATTGACATCCCTTTTAATTATTTCAATAGCTGGATTGAAATTGAGAAACCTGTAGATTGGAATGTTACTCTGATTCTTGATGGGTATGATAACGACCAAATTGGCCAATGTACTGGAACTGGATTTGGAAGTAATGGACTAAATATACCCAACACTATTGTTGGCGAAGGGTTATGGATCCTTGAAGCTGAAAGCTATAATTATATACTTGATGGTTTTATATCCGTCTGGAATGGGACAGATTTTGAGAATGGAACTAATTTCTATGTAGGGGATATCTTTCAAATTACCGTGGTATTAAATAACACGCTTTCATTAACAAATACCCAAACAAATTGTACAATCCAATATCCAAATGATACACTTCTCATCCAAGAGACTCAGGAGCCAAGCTCGGCTATTGTTATATTTGGTAATTATACAGTTGGTCTAAATATGTCACTTGGAACCTATCCAGTTATGATAGAATGGGTTAATAACCTATCCACTTTGGAGCGTGATAAGGTTGGCTTCACACAGCTCGAATTTAATGTTATTCATACAACTAATTTAACAGCAGTGGAATCCTATATCGAAAAGGTTGCTGGCGTGCCAACTTTAGTCAAGGTTAAATTCGAAGATCTTGACTTGAACATCACGATTCCTCTTGCTGAAGTTACCTATAATTCTACCTATGGGGCTTCTGGTACTATGGCCTATATTGGCTCGGGAATTTATATGGCAGAACTAAATACTGCTGCTCTTACGGTTGGAGATTATTATCTATCATTTAATGCTTCCAAGGTATTTTATCAAAACCTTTCTATCGGAAATCTCATTCATTTAAAAATTCGTCCAGAATCATTAGTTTTGGAGGTTCCCCGACAGGTAAAAAACGTTACGGCCAATAGTTACGCTTATTATAAAATTAATGTTACTGGTGAAATTTCCGGATTATTCCTGTCTCCTGCGAATATTACAATAGATTGGACACAGAATTATACGGTATCTGATTTTGGTAATGGCACCTACGGGCTCAATCTCTCTACATTTGAAGTCACATCTGGGGCCGTCCCTGAAACCTTTACAATCCCCCTCACAGCAAATAAAACTGACTATGGTAGTACTTCTGATATCCTTCTTTTAAAAGTCTATCCAATTCCTGCACAAATTGGTGTTAATGCTACAGTCATACAGGTACCCTATGGGAACCAATTTTACATCAGGGCAAACTATACGGTAGTTGCAACAAATCAATCGATCTCGGGAGCTACTTGCAATGTTACATGGACAAGCTCATATGACATTACACCAATTGGTGATGATTTCCTGATAATCTTTAACACGACTGGACTTTCCATAGACGTTCACACAGTATTGATTCAAATGAGCCATCTTGGTTATGAGACGGAAATTAAAAGCATTCTTGTGACCATTACACCCATCCCTACACAAATAGGAATAAACACCACTTTTGTAGCGGCATCCTTAGGTGATATATTTTATGTAAGAGCAAATTATACCGTGGAAGGTTCCAATGAGCTAATTTCAGGCGCTAATTGTACCGTCACGTGGGCTGCCCCATATAATATAACCTCAATAGGAGATGAATTCATCATTACTTTCAATACAAGTGGACTTTCTGCCGATATACACATGGCTCTAATTCGAATGGACTATCCTGGTTATGAGACGGCACTTGAGAACATTTTTGTGAGCATTTCTCCCATTCCGGCTGAAATTGGAGTAAACTCTACCTTAGTAGCAGTAACTTTGACCGACACATTTTATATAAGAGTTAATTACACCGAAGAAGGAACTAGCAACTTAATCGCCGGCGCCACTTGCAATGTCACTTGGGCTGCCTCCTACAATATAACGCCGGTGGGGGATGAGTTCATCGTAACCTTCAACACAACAGGGCTTTCTACAGATGTATATACTGCATTAATTCAAATGAGCCACCCGAATTATGAGACGACCCTTGAGAGCGTCCTCGTGAGCATCTCTCCCATTCCTGCAGAAATCGGAGTGAATGCCACCTTGGTCCAGATTACTTTAAACGATGTTTTCTACATTAGAGTCAATTACACCGAAGAAGGAACTAGCAACTTAATCGCCGGCGCCACTTGCAATGTCACTTGGGCTGCCTCCTACAATAT
>JABXJT010000002.1:133532-137075 GCA_013375455.1 Candidatus Helarchaeota archaeon
AGAGTCAATTACACCGAAGAAGGAACTAGCAACTTAATCGCCGGCGCCACTTGCAATGTCACTTGGGCTGCCTCCTATAATATAACGCCGATTGGGAATGAATTTATCATCTCTTTTAATTCAACTGGCCTCTCCATAGACGTCCATACTACATTAATTCAGTTAGGACATCCCAACTATGAAACGGAATTTAAGAACATTTTTGTGACCATATATCCTATTCCCGCAGAAATTGGCGTGAATAGCACCTTGGTTGAGATACCCTTAGGTTATCAATTTCACATCAGGGCTAACTATACTGAAGAAGGTACCAGTAACTTGATCGCAGGTGCTAATTGTACGGTCACTTGGGATTCCAATCTTACTATAACGCCAATAGGAAATGAATTCATTATTACCTTCAATACAACCACCCTAGTTTCGGATGTTTATTCAGCATTTATTCAAATGAGCCATCCTAACTATGAAACGGCACTCAAAACCATTTTAGTGACAATAACTCCCATTCCTGCTCAGATCGGGGCGAATATTACTTTAGTAGAAGTTGATTTTGGCGATCAATTTTACCTAAGAGTGAATTATACGGTTGAAGCTACTGGTGATTTGATTGCAAACGCGACTTGTACCGTTAGCTGGGGTTCTGGATACAATATAACACCAGTGGGGGATGAGTTCATTGTGACTTTCAATACAACTGGACTCCTAATCGATGTCTACACGGCATTAATTCAGCTTGAACACCCCGCATATCAAACAGCCCTTAAAGTTATTAATGTAATTGTAAAACCAATAGAATCAGAACTATTAATTTTAAATTTAGCACCCATTGAATTTGTCAAGGGGGATATAGTTAATCTTACTTGCGAATATCTCGCTAATGGCCAAGATGTTCTAAATGCCACGGTCACTCTTATCGGTGACATTACCGGAGATTTCCAGTGGAATGGCTCAGTTTATTATTTCACAATTAATACCACTACCCTTACTCCAAAGAGCTATTTCACGCAAATTATGGCCACCAAAGCAAATATCGAACTTCAGATAAAAGATAATATTTTCACGATACTGCTATTAAGTCTGGAGATCCAGGCATCTACACCCACAATAACTTATCAAGAAGGTGCGGACAACTATGTTTACATCTCAATTTTGGATATTAGCCACAATATCTCAAGAACAGATCTTACAGTAACATACTCCTACGATTCACAATCAGGTGAATTGGTATTACAACCGAATGGGTCCTATTTATTAGCTTTAAACGCGTTAAATCTACCCCCCTCAACAACCCCGCATCAAATAGATATCACGGTGTCCAATCCATATGGAGATGACGTCACATTTACATTAACTGTTATTGTTCCACCAGAAGAAGCCGATTATTCGTTAATAATATGGATTCTTGTCGGCGTAGTTGTAGCCGTCAGTGGAGCACTTCTAGGTATGTTCGTTAAAAATAGATACCTTAATCTGACTAAGTTCCAAAGACAAATACGAAAATTAAAGAATCAGTTAGTTAAAAAAGGCAAGCTCGATGAAATAAAGGAACCAAAACGGGATGGATTAGTTCAACAGTTACTTGATCAAGAATATTCAATTTCAAAAATAAATCACAAAATTGAGAAAATAAAAAATGCTTGAGGGATGAATATGATTAAGAAAAAAACCATTTATGCAAATTGTTCTATGTGTCGAGCGAGTATCGCAATTGAAGTACCTGAAGATATTGCAAAGAACCGTGAAATTTATCCTTTTGAATACATCGATATCCACGGTGATCCCGAACACGCGTTAATGTTATTTTTGGATCAAAATTTATCAGTCCGCGATTCAATAGTGTATAAGGACTTAAAAATCGCGCAACAGAAAGGAAAACAGTTCCAAAAGCTCATACGAATGTCAGAAATCGATGCGTTAGCAGCAATTTATACGGAATCCTTGCGATTGCAAATTTTTAAGATCCTTACTGAAGGCCCTCAATTAGAAGAAGATTTACTTGAGCTATTGAAGAACGATGAAAACTTCAGAGAAGAAGAATTCAATATGTTAATGTTACCATTAATAAAGACTGAATTGGTGAAAAGTAGCTGGTTAAAAGAAAGTTTCCAAGTTTGTTATTTCCTTGTAAAAGATTTTTCAGTTTTTAGAGTTCCATCTAAAATTGTTTCAAAGATAGTAGCAGAGGATAAGAAATTTAAACCATATAGTGAAGTTTATAAAAAGAAAGTAAATGAAGTACTGCTCCATTTCAAGCAGAAATTCTTATCCAGTAAAGAGACACAGATTGAAGAGATCCGTCTTTGTCTAGAATTTCGAAGCACGTTAAAATATATGGAACTTCTTTTTGAGCTGGGGAAAGGGCCACAAACCTTAGAACATCTATCAGAATTCATAGATAATGGGACGCTTAGAGAATTGATAGAAAAAGATTTTGTCATGGAGCTAAATACAAAAACTGATACATACTACGTGCTTCTAACTGACATCAAGATTAAAAAATTCACCCCAAAATACCTCGTGAATGCAATTGCTAATAAGTTAAATAATGATGAAATCACTCATGAAACGGCAATGAAACAATTAGAATTCCTTTATGAATCTGAGGTGACTTCCTAACTTAAAAATGAGAAGAAAATATGAAAGGTGACAAAGAAAGAATGGTCATTCATAATATATGGATAATTGCGAAGAAAAGTGGGATGTCTTTATTTCATAGGGGATACGGAAGTGTTGAGATAGATCAACATATCCTCTCTGGATTTTTGAGTGCAATAAATACGCTTGCTGAAACAGAATTCGATCAAAAAGGTGTTGACTCAATTAATATGGGCGATTATAAATTTTTGTATGAGCATTATGGTGGTTTAATCTTTTCGGTTGCATCGGATCCAACCGAACCTGAAAGCGCCATGAAGAATTTATTAGTAGAAATTCGCGAGCAATTTTTCAAACAATTTGAGGACATTGCATGGTTAAATTTTATAGAGGAAATAATAAAAGGCGGAATAGGCGACCAATTTGATCCATTTGATGATACCTTAGATCATATAATTTCTGAATATAAAGGGGAAAAAATAGAAGACATAAAAAATAAGGAACTTCTTTTAGAGCTTTATAACTCTTCAATTAATACCTTTATTGAAAAAGTTATGGCGTTCTCTAAGTTATTGCGTGAAGATTTTGAAGCGCACATATCAAAAGATATCAAAAAATTTGTAAAAAATAATGAAGAAATGAATAAAATTGAAATTCATGAAAGAGGAATCTCTTTCGATGCTATCAATTTAGAGAATGTTGATTAATTTATTTCTTTATAGGGTTATTTGAGAATTGACATGAAATATTTGGAATTACAAATATAAATCAATATTTCAAAATTAGTCATCACTCTATTATCAGAAGATTATTTCGATACTTTGAATTATGTGCGTAACTTAATATGATAATAGGTGAGGATTTTCACGAATTTTATTTACTACTAGAGAGGGAATTTCAAAATTCATTTTTAACTTTTAACTATTTTTCCGCCGACATTAATTTTGC
>JABXJT010000163.1 GCA_013375455.1 Candidatus Helarchaeota archaeon
TTTCAATCAAATCTTTAACCCGCATCATGTAAGTTTTTGTTTCTTGTGAATAGGTTTATCTAACATTTTTGATTTAATTCTTTCCCCCTAAAGGTAACCTGTCTGTTTCTAAATTAGTATTATAACAAAATTTCAATTCATAAAAATAGTATTTAAAAAAGAGTAGCGAGATAGCTACAAAAACTGAATAAAGTGAATAAATTTCCATAAAAATAAACCAAATTATTGAAATTCGATGCCAAATTATTTTGCGCAAAATACCGATTTGCGCATTTTGGTTGGGCAGATTTATAATGGATGGTCACGTAATGTAACGTGATACTCAGAATGTAGCGAGACCCGATCCCGCTGAAAGGTCTCGGATGACGATGATGGCGAGAGCAGTTCGTAACTGCAAGGACACCATCATCCGAGAGGCAAGTCAATGTAATGAAATTATGGGAATTTATCCACTTTTATCTACTTGACAGATCGGTCCAATCATGATACTAATAGATGGTCACAGACATTTGCCATTTACCGCTCCTTCCGAGGAAGCAATATCTGAACTATTGGCTTTTTTTGAAAAGTATAAACTATTTAAAGCCTGCATTTATCCTTCCCTTCAGGCAGATGATTTTTCAGATTTAAATAGATATTACAAACGGCTCGATCAAACTCTTGCCAAAGGTGGAAATCATTTTGCCAAGAAGATATTAAAATTTGGAGCTATCGATTTTACAAAATCCCCCCATCAATTAGAGCAAGATATAGAAAAACATCAATTGAAAGGATTGAAATTACACCCATTACAAAATTTTAAAATTAATAAAGAAGTTCTAATGCCCTATCTAGAAATTCTAAAAAGCCATAACCTTCCTCTTTACATCCATTCCGATTGGGTACCCAGTACCGAATACAAAAAAAGAAAGGTTATTCTTGAACAAACTATTGGAAAGATTGCTTCTTTTGTTCCCAGGATTCCGGTTATTATGGGACATGCAGGAAATTCTGATTCTTATCGTCACATTCATAAAGTCCTTAACAAGCATTCAAATGTTATTCTTGAAACCTCAATGGCCCCTACTTCTGCCGAACTCGAGAAAGCAATTTGGAAATATGGCGCACATCGTGTAATTTTCGGCTCAAATGAACCATATTGTGCATTTGATAAAGAGCTAAAATTAATTGAAGTGTTAAACATCTCTCTTCCTGAAAGATATTTGATATTAGGTAAAAATGCGATGAACCTATTTCATTTGAATAAGAACCAGATATAATTTTCAAAAAATAAATTGGAAATAAAAATGATAATTGATCCACGCGATAATACTGAATACAAAGTTTTCGATGCACATACGCATTGGAGTCGATTAGTCAATTGGATATTTATTAAATGGCCTTTCAAAAAATTATTATACATGATTGCTCTCCCTGAACTGGTCGATTATTTAATTAGCATTTGGAAGGATGTGAGGAAAGGGTCAAAATCTAGAACTGAATTTAAAGCTAAATTATTCATTGAGACCTTGAATTTCTATGGAATTGATAAGGCGATCGTACTCGCAATATTTGGATTTGATAATGATTTTATCCTGAAAATCGCAAATATTTTTCCAGAACAAATAATTCCATTCATTAATCTCTCTCCTAAACTCAAACAAAAAAAGATGGAAAAAAAGTTTCAACATTTTAACAAGAAGAATTGGGTTGGGGTGAAATTTGCTCCACATTTTCAGCATTTCCATGTAAAAGTGCATGGAGAGGGAATAGAAAGAATATATAATTGGGTTCAAGAATCTAAAAAACTGGTCTTATTTCACACTGGCTCCCATAGTGAAATTGATGATATTTATGAAATAGCAAAGAGATATCCCGAGGTTCCTACTATCTTGGGGCATTCTGGTTTATCTCCACAGATAGAAAATGCAATAAAAGCAGCACGCCAGGCGCAAAATATCTTTCTGGAAATTTCCGGTCAACCTTATATTTATAAAATCCAAGAAGCTTTGAAAGATGAAGATATAGGCCCAACTAGAATACTTTATGGAAGTGATCTTCCAACACTGCATCCTTTTGTTGAACAAGAAAGAGTTTTAACCCTTAATGCCTCAGAAGAAGAAAAGAAATTAATTTTTTATAAAAATATTGAGAAACTAATTAAAACTCGGAAGATTTAATCCATAAAAACTAGCCAAAAGAAATTCCGCCAGTTTTAGTTAATAAGCTAAAATCCTCCCAAACATAGCTCGTATCAATCATTTGAGGAGTATTACAGCTATCACATTTTTCTGTATCTTTTAAATATTGGTGAAATCGTGGTAAATTCATCGCTTCTTTGATCGACATTTCGCGTAGATTTGCTATTGGTTTATCTAGTTGGAGACAATCTTCAATATCACCGTTGGAATTAACATACATGAAGACTTTTCGATTATAACATCGATAAGGTTTTTTACCTCCAATAAAATGCTTTAAATACATTTCTGAGTTTAATACTTTAGAATCGTTTCTTTTTGCTTCCAAAATTCTCTTAAATGCATCGCTTATTTCGTCATTAGTGACAAATAATTCTCCCTTTTCATCCACATCTCCTGTTGAATAATGGCGTATTGTAGTAATAACATTAAATGATACGGGTACATCCATTTTATCACCCAGCGCAATTATTTCGTCAATGCGATGAATATTATATTTACTAACGGAAAAATTAAATTGTAAAGAAATATGTGGATAATCGCTTTTAATTATATCAACTGATTCCATTATTTTGTCATATAGTCCAGGTAAAACTCTAATTCTATCATGTTCTTCCCGTATAGGGGAATCGAGAGAAATTATAATAAAATCTAAATCATCACCAAATTCGGAAATCTTTTTAGGTAGGAGAAAACCATTTGTTACTAATCCTACAATGGCAAAATTAGCATCATGTTTCCCGAATTTAATGATATCAGCAATATCCTTACGAAGGGTAGGCTCTCCACCCCAAAGGAAAGTCATTAGAAATCCCTCGTCTTTAGCTTCCAAATAAATACGTTTAATTTCTTCAAAAGTTAACTCATTTTTAGGAGAATTATCTTTCCAAAGGCACGATTCGCAATCACAATTACATCTTAGGGTTGCAGCTAAAATAAAAGCAAACGGCTTACCTCCACTATCTTTTGCTTTTTTTGCCGCAACCGCTAATCGCGCAATTTTTTGAGCTTTACGGCGTTTTATTTCTTTTGCTGGTAAGATTATTGTTTTTTCTGTCATAATTACACATTCCTTTTTTTATTTATAAGAGGGAATTGCAAAACTCGTTTTCAATTTTTGACTAGTTTTGCGCCGACATTAATTTTTAATAAGCCATTTTCA
>JABXJT010000030.1 GCA_013375455.1 Candidatus Helarchaeota archaeon
GTAAATTCTCTAATTTTTACATTATTATTAAAATTTATAACTTTTAAGAGGCTTAGCACGGATTTGTGGATTAGTTCTGAACGAGCTAGAAGGAAGGGTTCTTCGTATACTAAATCTACATATTTTCCAATTGATTCTTCAGCCTTGTCAAAATCCTTTTGAACAAGCTGAAATAGGATTAAATTAAATGTAACCTCTGATTTAGTTGAGATAAATTGAAATGTCTGCAACTTTTTTTCCAATTCATCTATCATTTCAATCTTTTAACCTTCAAATTAGTTATAAAAACTTATAAATTTCTCTAAAAATCTATAAGCTCCTATGCCAATTCTCCATCTACCCGCATACGAGTAGACCCGCCGTAAGGTTATCCGACGGTGCGCCCGTTACCGGGTTCAAGCCATCCAGCACGGCGTCGCGGGCTACCAAGAGATTCCTCTTGAGGTTAGTTACTGGGTCTGGAGACCGGAAGGGAGTTACCCCGCTCTACTCAAAGGAAATATGGATTCTTACTCATTTCCCAGGAGGGCCTGCTCGGGTTCAAACGGAGCTTGGGAGTATCCCCGACTTGTGCGAACAACCACTGAGAAAGGGGGGAAGAATTTCCTGAAACCCACATGCACTTTGAGTAATATTTACCTCACCAAGAGAAAGCGGTGGGGTTACTTAAGTAAAAGCACCCATCCTATTTAAACTCTTGGGACATGTTTGCGCATTTGACCGGTTTGCGCATTTTGGCTAGTAGATTTTTAGAACTTTTCATAAGTTTTTATGAATTTTAACGATACAGTCCATATGATATGATTTTTATATTACATAAGAATGTATTACAACATTAATTTATTATTGGAGTGCGATTCGAAATGGGCAAGATTAAAATTGCTGTGGCTGGCGTGGGAAATTGTTGTTCCGCGCTCCTACAAGGAATTCAATACGCGAAAAACGGCGGATCTCTACCCTTAGGATTGATTTATGAGAATATTGGTGAATACATAGTTTCTGATATTGATTTCGTTGCAGCTTTTGATATCGTGGAAGGGAAAGTTGGGAAAGATGTATCAGACGCTATTTTTTCTCCTCCAAATAACATGTATTCCTTGGAGAAACTTTCTCAGATAGGGGTAACCGTTCAGAAAGGGGAGGCATTGGATGGTATCGCCGATCATTTGAAAAATATTGTAAAAATCGATGATTCCAAACCTGTTAATGTTATTGATTCACTGAAAGATGCTGAAGCAGAAATTTTCCTTAATCTTACTCCTTCAGGAGCATCCGAAGCCTCTAAATGGTACGCTGAACAAGCATTACAAGCAGGTTGCGCCTTCATCAATGTCACGCCTATTTCCATGGCGAGCGATCCAGATTGGGCGAAAAAATTCAAGGGCGCGGGGCTTCCCATCGCGGGTGATGATCTTCAAAATCAAATTGGAAGCACGATCATACACAAGAGTCTCCTAAAAATGCTCGTTGATCGGGGGATTCACATTAAGGAAAGCTATTGTTTAGATGTGGGGGGCGGACCGGAGTCATTGAATGCGCTCCATAGAGCACGTTCCCTTAAACGGTCATTTAAAACGAATGCTGTAAAAAGCCAAGTGCATTACGATGTCCCGATCGTCGCAGGTTCGACGGATTTCGTCTCATTTCTGAATACGAATCGCGCGAGCTACTTCTGGATTCTTGGTAATCACTATGCAAACAGCGCTGAAGTTCGAATTGACCTTCAACTCTCTACGACTGATGCTCCTAATGGGTTTTCGATTCTCGTTGACGTCATTCGTGGAGTAAAAATGGCCTTGAACCGCAAGATTTCAGGCGCTCTCGAAAGCATTTCAGCCTACGGCTTTAAGAAACCTCCAAAAGCGGCAACAATCCAAGAGGCCACCCAATGGATCGAGGATTTTATCTCTGGAAGGAGAGAAAATTAATATTACATCAATAATTCTAAAATTAAATCCAGGAGGTAAATAAATGAGTGAAGAATTGATTCAAAAGCTCATCGGACGAGAGGTAGAAGCTCCTCCTTTTAAGGTTGAAGCTCAACATATGATTGATTATGCAGAAAGCGTTGGAGTTTTTAATCCAAAATATAAGGAAATTGCATTTCCTGCTTATGTCGCAACGCTCGTTCTTCCCGCTCTATGGCACTGGCGTCAGAAGGTTCCTGAATATAATGATTTAGTGAAAGATCCGCGTTTTATCGTGCACGGCGGTCAAGCATATGACTTCACGGATGTCGAAATTAAACCTGGTGATGTCCTTTCTAGCAAAACTCGGATGGATGAAATTTACGTTAAGAAGAACATGTTATTCCTCATTTACAAGATTACGACCACCAATCAAAATAATGAACTCGTTGTTACGACGACCAACACCATTATCGTTCGTCCTGGAGGATTTTGATTTAATTAAAAGGCGAATGAGGCATTAATGTGGCTTCAGAAAGCAATTGGAAAAATTCACCGCTACGAATAACATTAATGATAGTAATAATCGCTTGGATCGCATTGGCCGTGGTTTTCGGCATTTATGATTTACAAATTTCAACAGTAGCGGCTAGCCCCGAGAATCCTTTTGGAGTTTTCGGTGCGGATTGGGGGGAGACACCTGGTTATGCGATAATTGGCTTGGGTCTCGTGGTGTTAATAGGGAGTTATATCCCCAATTTGAAAAAACAGAAAATTGGAGCTATTATCTTAAGTAACATTTCTGGTGCCGCCGGAGTACTTGGCTTTGTGATAGATTCCCACACTCTAATGGAAATTGGGATATCGGTTAACATTCTAGTATCCATTTTTACTGTCGTTGCTTACAACAAAGATTGGAGAAATTATCGAAGTATGGCGCTTGTCGTTGTTCTCTTCACCATTATCCTTCCTGTCTTATTCGTTAATATCACGAAACCCTTATGTGGTAGAGTAAGACCTAGAAATGTTTTATGGGGATTAGGCGAATTTACTCCTTGGTTCTCACCACCCGGACCAGATCTAAATAATCTATCCTTCCCCAGTGGGCATACGGCGATGGGATGGATGCTTCTCCCGTTATTAATTCCTCTCAGGGATAAAGATGCTTGGCTTAAAATTTTAGGCAGCGTGCTCATCATTGGTTGGGGCGCGTTCGTGGGCTTATCGAGGATCCTCGTTGGTGCCCATTATGCATCGGACGTGCTATTTTCAACCGGTGTGGCTTTCGTGGCTATCATTATACTCTATAAGAAATATTACTTAAAATGATTTTACTCCTTGGAATTAGACAATGCAAAAAAAACAACTAATAATCATTATTTCTGGCACGCCTGGAACTGGTAAAACCACGATTGCACTTCTATTAAAGGAAAAATTCTCAGCTGAATACCTTAATTTAACTGAAGTAGCCATTGCAAATGATTTTATTCTCGAAACCGATGAACAACGTGATACTAAGGTCGCTGATACCGAAAAGCTCATTCCTTTCTTAGAAAAATTCATTTCAGAGCACTCTACTAATATCATAATTGAGGGGCATTACGCCGATATCGTTCCAGACCCCCTGATATCGGTATTTATCATTCTCCGGACAGATCCTCACGTGTTAGAACAACGCCTCATCGAAAAACAATTTCCTCCTCAAAAAATTCAGGAAAATCTCCAATCCGAAATACTATCAGTATGTGTTTCTAACGCGTTAGAAACGCATGAAAAAAGCAAAATTTATGAAGCAGATACTTCAACAGCTAGCATTCAAGAAACTTTAGGGAGCATCAACATATTAATTGAAACGAGACCCCCTTCTAACTTAGGTCAAATAAATTGGATGCAAAAATTGGACGGAAAAAAGTTAATGGAGCACTTTCCCTGAAAGTTTACAAACACTTATAATATTTTTATTTATAGGAGGCTCTTAATAACCTGTCGGATTTCTTTTAAATTCTCCTCTGAAAGAATCTTTATTATTTTTATGTCTTTACGGCGCTCTATGAGGTCTTTTATTTCAAGATATTTTAAAGCATTATAAATATCACCCGAACGAGATGGACCTAAAATTAAATCAAGTCCTACTTCACCCTTGTCTTGTTTCATCAAAATGGATTCTATGACACGGTCGATCGTCTTCATCAAGCGCTTTGGGGGTTTTGTTATTGCTAAAATTTCCAACTCCATTGCTTGCCCTTTTGTAACTTGATATTCGAGGGATTCCTTATCTGGATGGATAAATCTCACTGTTACTTTTGGTTCTTCAATTGCCAATCCTTTCAATTCTCCTAACACATAGTAATATAAAAAAGTGCGCGCACATAAATAAAAGTTTTTATTTGTCAATGCTGTTTTTTTTCAATATCAGATTGGTGGAAATACATTGAAAAATGGAAAACAGATGTTGCAAGAATTAAAATCACGAAAGCAAATTTTGGTCGAGCAATTGAAAGAGTTGAGTAAAAGAGAATCGAGTAATACAACCAGTAGCGAGGAACTTACCCTAAAAAAGAGAGAAATTGAACGAGAATTGGTCGAAATAATGGATCGCTTAACCCAATTATCCTATATATTAAAGAAATGAGGGAATAAAAATTAAAAAGTCAAAAGAGTTGAATATCTTTCCCATCCAGATCACTATTGTAGGTAAAAACGAGATAATTGAGGGGCAATTGGTACGAACCAAGGCACCTAGAACAGTTGAAAAAATTCTAGCCAAGCTACCATTAACTAACCAGGCTGTTAAGCGTGATAATCAGTTAAACTTAACCGTTGGCATTAAAATGGGGAAAGAAAAGCCTTCAAAAGCGGCTAAGAAAGGAGATATCACCTATTGGCCATTGAGTGATGCCATCAGTATCTTTTTGGAAGATGGGGAACCATACGGTCAAATAAACATCATCGGTAGCATAACCTCAAATTTAGATGCATTACTGAAATTGAGATTTATTACTACTCTAAAAATCATGCGAAAATAACTTCACATTTGATCTAATTGATTCAAATCTAGATATTATTTGATTTAATGAATAAAAATTCTCTCTAGTCTTATGGTGAAACCCAAAATGAAATTTAAATTTCCCAAAATTTTAAATACCAATGTAATCAAAAAGAGTAAAAGAATCCGTCGAGTGCTAGAAATATCGCATGGAACTAGTTGAAATTGAGGTACTTGAATGAAATTAGTAGATTTAGCTAAAAGAGCTACACAAATTTTACAAGACGCGGGTGAAAAGGGGATAAACAACATTGAACTCGCCGAAAAGTTGCAAATGCCACGCCGGCGTGTATATGATATTGTTGCAATACTACAAGCGGCTGGATTAGTCGAAGCTAAACGCGAGAAAGGTGGGACTCGACTATTTTGGTCTACCCTACCTGTAATAGAACCTTCGTCTGCACCCCCCAGTGATTCCAAAGCTATCGAGAAACAAAAAGCTGCAGTTTCTAAATTGGAAAAAGAAAATGCCGAATTAAAGGAGAAAATTAAACGGCTTCGTGAGGATCTTTCCAAAGGCGTCCCTAAGAAGACTTCGGCGAAACAAATGTTCGATTCGTCTGAAATTGCTGTCAGAGCTGCAAAGTCATTGAAAATCACCGAAGTAGTGAGCTCAGGCATTGAAGTGATCATTAAAGCAAACGGTAAAGGAATCATTGTTGAACCATCTTCCAAAGAAAAATAATACCCAAAAACACAAATAAATCTCGTTTTCGTAGTTTAATTTGACTTTATCTCTGGAGGATCCATTTATTGGACTTTAATTGTCAACGCTGTGGTCAATGTTGCACTGATCCTTCTCTGATTATTACTCTAACACACCGTGACCTGCTCCACCTCGAATTTTTTCTTCCTAATGTTGATCTATTTAAAATTGTGACATTTTATCAAACTCACGGTGATGATAAGTCGCTTGAAGAGCGGTTGATGAGTCCAGCAATTATCACAGATCGCGGTAAGGTCTTTTTAGGGTTGCAAAAAAAAGATGGTAAATGTATCTTCTTAGAGGATAATAAATGTCAAATCTATGAGAGTCGTCCCCAAATCTGTCGTTGCTTTCCTTACACCTTTCAAATCCGTGGAGACCACATTTATTGGGGTCATTCACTTAAAGCCAAAGAATATTGTCCTACACTTCTGGAGGCGGATGAAATAAATACCGCAACGTTGGAAGAATTAGCTTCCCAAATTCTTAAAGAATCTGAAGAATTTAAAAAATTGATTTACGTTTGGAATAATTTAGCCCAGAAGAACTTGGTTGAACCTACTCCACACATGCTCTTACTATTTATTACTGGGAAACTTCAATTAAATCTTGAGGAGAGCGTGCAGGATTAAAAGAATGCTATATTCCCGTTTCTATTGAATGGACGATATCCTCAATAATATTTGCCCAATGTTTAATAAGTTGTAGTGCCTCCTCTTTGCTTCGAGCCTCAGCATATATTTCAAAAGTATTCTCATCTGGCCCAGGACGAATTAAACACCAGCCATAATCAAAATAGATTTTAATTCCATCTAACGTGGATATATTGTGTCCAAACGCTTCTTCTACCAATTGAAGCATGACCTTTCCCCGATATTGGTAAGGTACTTCAATTACTTTCTTTACCATATAAAATCTTGGAATTTCCGAGAGAAGCTCCTTTAAAGAGGTTTCTTGTTTAACAATTTGTTCTAATATATATGCAGACGCAAGAATCCCATCTCTTGCAAATTGGAATTCGGGAAAAACAAAACCTCCAGTCTCCTCTCCTCCAAAAATACATTTATTTTCTAAAATTTTTTCAATAAGAGGGCGATAGCCAATTTTAGAACGAATTATTACGCCGGAATTCTCTTCACTAATCTGATCAATTACCTGAGATGCACTGACAGGTACACATACTGCTCCACCTTTGCGTTCGTTCAAGCGGAATTTAATAAATAATGCTAAGGCAGTATCTCCTTCTACGATATCACCCTTACTGTCGACAAATAAAGCTCTACTTGCATCTTCATCTAAAGCAATTCCGATATCCGCACCCAGAACCCTAACTGTTTTTGATAAATCTAAGAGAGCGTCTTTTGTTAATGAATTTTTTTTCCCTCTTCCTTCAGCTAATTGGGCATTTAACGAGATTACTTCACATCCTAATTTCTGAAAAAGGCTAGGTGCAATGATAGAACTCGAACCATTAGCACAATCTAATATAACTTTTGGTTGTTGTTTCCTTATAATTGAATAATCAATATATTTCATCACATCATTAAGGTATACTTCAAATGTTCTTACAGGATTTAATACTTCTCCTACTCTCGAAGGCTCGACCCTTTTTATCTTATCTTTAAAGAAAATATCTTCAATTTCTGTTTCGATATTTCTATTGACATCAACCCCATCTTGATCGAAAAACCGTATGCTTATTGAGTCCCTATTAACATAGGGATTCTTAACTGAAACTCCCGCCGTTGCATTAAAGACACGAATCGCGTATTTAATGAGAGGCAGAGGCATTATCTCAACGTTGTAAACTTCTACTCCTGCAGACATTAGCCCTGCAATAAGCGCACGTTTTATCATCCGTGAAATATTTTTATTGTCCCGGCCAATGACCACTCGCGCCCCCGGCTTCAGTAAAGTACCAAATGTAGCTCCAAGTTTGGTAGCAAATTCTGGAGTGATTTCGAAATTTATCATTCCCGTTATTCCATTCGGACCAAAGAAACTCCGTCGAACAAAGGTACCCAATTGTACGTCCGTTGTTACCCTGCTTCCGGATTCGATTATTTTATTCGGCCATATCTTTCTCTCTTGCGAAATGACGCTCTCATTACCAATCTCACAATCGTCTCCAATTACGGCCTCAGTTTGTACTATTGAATCTGCGCCTAGTTCAACCCGTGAAGAGATCACGCAGTTTTCTAATTTTACCCCTTCGCGAATAGTGGCATTATTCCACACTATCGACCGCTTTACATGCGCTTTTTTCGCTATATAGACACCATCTCCAATCACGGTCAATCGATCAATCACTGCGCCCTTCTCAACCTTACAATTTTGTCCAATAATCACGGGCGCCCAGAGGTTTGCCTCAAGATTAACGTCTGTCCCCTCTCCCACCCATATATCTTCCTTTATTTCCTCACCCGCCACATTAACTCTTACTTTTTTAATCAAAACATCATGATTTGCTTCGATGTATTTCTTTGGGTTTCCGATGTCAAGCCAGTAAAAATCCCCTATGTAACCAAAAATAGGGTCCCCTCTCTCTAACAAGAGTGGGAATAACTGCTTGCTAAAATCAAATTCCTGTTTCTCTTCGATGAATCGTAAAACTTCTGGTTCTAAAATATAAATCCCAGTATTTATTTTATCGCTAAAAACTTCACTCCATCCTGGTTTCTCTTTAAAACGATTGATACTTCCATTCTCATCTGTAAATACAATTCCATAGGCAACCGGGATTTCAGCCCGCGTGAGAGCAAGTGTCGCTACACTTCCCCTCTTTTTATGAAATTCAAGCATGTGTGCTAGATCAATATCAGTTAAAATATCGCTTGAGATGACGAGAAATGTCTCATCTAACTTTTTTTCAACTTGCTTCACGCTGCCTGCAGTCCCTAACGGACGGTCTTCCCATGAATAGGTAATCTTTACTCCTAGATTACTCCCATCCCCGATCATTTCAGAGATTTTTTTCCCTAAATACCCCACCGTGATGATGATATCATCGAAATCATACTTTTTCAACAACTCTATTATGTGGATCAGTATTGGTTTATTAGCTATGGGCACCATTGGCTTTGGTAAATTCGACGTTAGAGGTCGTAACCGCGTTCCTTTACCGCCCGCCATTATGACTGCTTTCAAATCATCCACTTACTCTCTAACTGCTTTATAATTATCCATTTACTCTATCATATTGTCCTAAGTCAATTAAAAATTCCTTTTATTTAATGTTATCTTTTACCTAATGAATACTGGAAACATGAAAGATTAATATTTCTTTACGTAAATTAGAATTTGTCAGTAACTCATACCATTCTATAAAAACGTTCTAAGGTAAAACTCAATGATTTTAAGGCGCAAAACAAAAGTCAATGAAGAAAAGAAACGCGAAACGTTAAATTATAGATATGCCTCGGCAGTAAATCTACTCCATCTTTTAATCTATGAGAAGAAAAGTAGAGAAGTACTTTATACCTATTCATCACCTGGATTGAAATTAACTTCTTATTTAATGAACAGCATCTTACAAGCGGTGTTGATGTACGCTAATATGCCCGTGGAATTCCAAGAGATCCATCTCCAAGATGATATTTGCCTGACCCTCACTGATGGTACCATCACACGAATCGCAATAGTATCTAAAAATCTACCATCGGTGGAAATGCAAAAGCAAATCTTACGATTTATTGATTTCTTTGAACAAGCCTTCAAAGATAAGATCCCAGAAGCGATCAAGGACGTCAATATTGTAAATATTAGTCGAATAATTGACTTTCAGTTCGCTAATCAACTCATTGAGAAATGTTTTGAGAAGAGTTTAATCTTTCCACATGTTGCTCAACGCCCCCATGATAACGTGGTCTTGACTGGAGAAGAGAATAAATTGCATAAAATAGCTTACACCCTTAATGAGAAAAGCGGGCCCTTCCTCTTAGGACGTCTCATGGCAAAAGCCCAAATGGAGACCAGTATCACCGAGCTTCCCCGTTTAATTGAGATAGTTTTTAAGTTGCGAGAGAAAGGTGCAATCGTACACGTCGAACCGAGAGATGCTGAGAAGCTAAAAGATGAAATGATGCGTGAAAAAGTTAAAAAATTGCGTGAATCGGAGAAAGAACCATAATTTTTTCATTTAGTCTAAATCAAAAAAAAGGTCAATTCCGTATTTACTATAAAGTTCATCAATCAGATAAATCAAAGGATTTAAATGGTCTTTATAACGATTCCAAACTAATTTCGCTTTCAATTCTGCAAAATGCAGGTACCCTTCGCTATCGAAGCAGGGGTTGTTTGGTTTCGGAATCACTTTTATAATCGGCGGCATTTCAGGATAGCCGGCATTGTAGACCATTTCTGTCACTCTGGTTTTCCCGTCCCGCCATTTGGTGGTCGAATACAAGCCTTTGGCTAAATCCTTCTCATCAATCGGCTTCCATTCCTTGTAACTTTGCCGAACAATGATATCCTCGACGTGTTTTTTAAATAACTCCTTACCCTCTTCCCAGCTCATCTAGAAATCGCCTTGGTATTGAATTGATTATTTACCGCCTATTGGTTCGGGAATCCAATAAAGTTTATTCGTCCGTAATTCTATGATGTCATCCATTGTTTCCCGCAGACCGACGGGCTTTTTTCTCCCTTTATCGATCCGATATACTTTTACAGTTACAAGGTTGATTGTTGGGTTTGTTCGAATGTTCTGATAGGTTTGACTGAGCATGTCCACTACTTCTTCACTGTATTTCCAGAGCAACCTCGAGGTAATGCTTTTCACGGTGTCAGAGCCTTCAGCTGAAATGTAATCAGTCGTGCCTAATAAAGGACTCACAAAAATTAATTCATAGACCATTTTTCTTTCATCTTGGATTAAGCTTCTTGTGTTTAAGAATTACTTGGTACCTTTTGTTTCTTCTGTCTCAGATAAGTAATCATCTCTCAGCATCCATGATTCACGAATAAGGACTATACCTACAAATGTTCCAATGGGAACTGCAATAATTAAAAGAATTGATGCAAATATTACAAATATTCGTAAATATTTTACAGTTTTATTTGGACCTTTTAACTCATTTTTGTTTGGAGCAATTCCATATCTTGCTAATTTCCTTGCAAAAAATCCCAAAACGAATAAAATAACTCCCGGAATAATATTTATCCAGCCTAAAATCTCGATAATCAACAAAACCGTCTCATTTATGTAAGGATATAGTAAAGCAAGGGGTTCTCCTATTAAAAAACTAATTATAAGGAATAAGCCCAATCCCACTACTATTAAAATTAATCCACCACCCCACATCAAAAATCGGTAGTGTCTCGTTAAGTCTTTTTCCTTCATTCTTATCTACCTTTCCTACTTCTCAATTCAATCGTCCTATCTTTTTTCACCATCATATTTTCGCTAAATATCGGCGTTCGCACACAGCGCATAAAGCTGATATGCATAATATCCCGCCATTTTTGTAATATTATCTGAAATGCCCCATAATGGTTGATTATTTACTCTCTGGGCAAAACTAACCGCATCCGATAATTGAACATCCTCTAAAAAGAGAAGATGATATGAAGCGTTCAGATGAATTCCACTTCTCTCCCAGTATTTTAGGGCATCTTGCTCCCAAAGTAAAGTTGTATGTCGAGAAGAACAGTTGTTAATAATGGCCACACCCACGCTCGACGAAGGCGACTCTGGAATGAATATTAATCCATTACCTAGTGGTAAAAATACATGCACTGGATCCTTATCACAATAATCACTCCTCGACATGTTTACCGTTACATTGAGGGAATCGGTTAGAGACGGGCTATACACAATGTTTGAGGCATCCACAATCAAGTTCAGATAGAGATGATCTGGCAAATCAGATGCCCAATCCCAGGTTCCGGGAAAAATAACCTCTAACGATTTATAATTAAATCCTTCAAATGAGAAATTTGCTACTGATATTGTTGGTGCATATGCCGATGTATTTGGCCACGTGTATGCTTCAATTGAAAGTGGCAAATCTGAGCGCGTCAGCTGGCCGTTATAGGTTGGATATACAAAATTACCCGTAATATTTTCCACCGTTTCCGCCCTTAAATCAACCTGGAACGAACTATCAGGATTAATTCCGGGGATTTCAGAGATAATTATCGAGACCGCATCTGAACAGTTAGTCATTGCGTTATAAATGTTCGTCTCTCCGTAACGGCGCTCATAACCTCTCGGAGTTAATCCAGTCGTGTCGGTGACCATCGCAAGTAGGACTGACTTTTCTGCATCTTCAAGCAAATTTTCTATGTTAGTTCTATTGCTCAGGCTAATATCATTTCTAAAATAATTGTACATCGTCCTCGTGGCCAGGACGGTAAAATACCCTCGCCTGTTGTTGGCTATCATTTCCCCATCATCACTTGTACCGTCATTATTTCCCATCCATTTATGTGATGAATTAACATCTGCAGGACCCCAATGCGTTTCCGGGATATAAAAATCCAAAGACTCTATCGCTCCTACTCGTTCACAGTGTCCCAGCCACTGTTCCATGGTGAAAAACTCGCAGCCTTCCCGCTCGAGTCTTGACCATTGATCTTCAAAAGCTCGTAATCGATCCTCATCCACATCAAACTCGACAGCGGGATCATCCTGTTCCACTGCGATCTCTGCGTCACCGAGATACGCATTAGAATGCATGTATCCCGCTTCAACTTTGGGTAAATAATTATAGATTAAGAGCTTCAGTTGTTTCCCGGGGACCACGTCACTACTAGTATAAACTGGAGCATCTGGATATTGGTGTCCAGGAGGTGAAAACATTTGGATTTGCTGCCAAGACACAAGTAGCGTATCTATCCCAGTAGACCAATTTGAATTCAAAATATTCGCAAAACCTAGGTCCAACTGCCCCTCTTGACATAGTAATACTCGGGATCGGGTCAGATTTGCAGCTTCTAGGATTTTATATGTGTGCTTAAATTCCCATTCCATAGCCGTCTGGGGATATGCATGTACAAGTTGTGATGAATACACTCCACAAATAATCTCCAGCTGCCCCCGATGATTGAGTTTCCGTGTTAAATTTAGGATTTCCTCGTATTCAGGCTTCTCCATCAATCGTTCGATCATTGCTGCTTGGAGCTCAAAGGAGAAATTCCACGTTGGATGGCGATCAAACATCTGGAGCAATTTATGGTACGGTTCTTCGATGATATTGTCTCCGATATCGGTTCTTCCTGCCCGATATTGTATGTTAAAATGAAAAAAACTCGTTATAGCTCGCGGCCTAATCCAAAATTGGTATATAAAAAAAATCTCTACCGAAAGAAACATGGATCCGATTAAAATTGCCGCGATACCTACGCTCTTCACGTACCGCGCCCGTCTTTGAATTAATGACATCCTTCCTTAAGTCTTTTCTTTAAACTATTTAAAAAATCTATCTAATCGGCGCTGCCCAGCTTGCGGAGTTTTTACTCTTAAACCCAGCATTTTCTTAATCTGATTACAGTTCGCAGGAGCTTGGCCATTTGGATGATTATTGAAGTAACCAAACACCTTCACTTCATCTGCTAAACTTTGAACTATAGGCACCCACTCTAGTAATTGATCTTCGGTATAACTGTAATCATAAATTAAATACTTTTGATCTTTTGGTTTATTTAATCCATGCCAACGGATATATGCAAAATTAGATGTAATTGGGGTGATAGGAGGTAAAATCTTTTCGGAAACAGCACAATATGCGATATTATATTTAGATAATAGGTCCATCGTTTTTTTCTGGGCCTCTAACCATGAAGGATGCCGAAATTCTACCGTGTAGGGGAATTTGGTGGGAAGACAGGTGAAAAAGGTCTCAAGGAGCTCATAATCCTCTGTGAAACTGAATGGAAATTGGATGAGAATGGGCCCAAGTTTATTGCCTCGTGCTAGAGGTTCAACAACAATGGAAAAAAAAGGTTCTAAATCCTCTTCACAAACTTGGAGGCGCGTTTTTTTGACGTGTGTAAATTGTTTTGGAAATTTTACCGCAAATACAAAATCATCGGGGGTTCTTTTGACCCAACTTTGTGCCACCTGTGGAACAGAGGGTAACCTATAAAAAGTTGAGTTAATCTCCACAGTATTAAAAATTTTAGAATAAAAAGGTAACATTCCTTTTGAGGTTATCCCAGTTTTATAGAACACAGTTTTCCAGTCTTCATATGACCACCCTGAGCAGCCTAATCTGATGGGAAACATTACCTCTCCCTATTTTTTTGCGGATCGGACAAAGCTATAAGTTCCTAACAAAGTAAACAGGATAGCTGTTGTTATAAGTATTAATAATCCCAAAAGGGGACCCTCAGGTGGGATTTCATCTAGAATTATATATCGGACCAAATTGACAAGGTAATTGATGGGGTTTACGACTCCAAGTGCGCCTAACCCAAATGGTAGATTTTCTGGTTTAAAAAAGACGTTGGACAGAAAAATTAGCGGCATCCCAATCATTCCCGCTAATAAAAAGAAGGTTTCAGAATTTTTTGAGAACGATGCAATAATGGTCATGAATCCTCCCACAAAGATTGTCATCAGAATTGTCAGTAAAATCAACAAAATTAAGATATCGAAGCCAAAGGGGATATTATACCCTAAAGAATTCCCTACAAGGACTGCGCCGATATAAATAATTACAACTTGTAACGTTGAGCGAACCGCTCCTACTAAGGAATATCCCAAAATAATGGAAGATCGGTGGCAGGGTGACACGAACATGATATTTAAAAAGCCAGATTCTCGGTCCCAGATGAGGTTGTTGGGAATAAACATTCCCGAGAAGAAAATCATCATGCACATAATTCCCGTGGCTAGATCCTTGAAGCTCAGGTCCCCAACGGATTGTGCATGGGCTGCAGGTCCTAAAATAATAATTATGGCGAATGGCATGATCAAGTTTCCAAAGAGTAGTATCTTATTCCGCCATAATACGACTAAACCCCTCTGAAACACTGCTAACATTTCTTTAAAATAACTCATTTCTTGCCCTCTTTATCTCCTACGTCTCATTCTCCTATGACCAAATTTTCTTTTCATCGTTCTCGACGTATCCGGACCTTCATCCCGTAGAGATTTTCCGGTATGATAGATAAACACGTCCTCTAAAGTTGGAGTTTGGATGGTTAATGATTTAAACGAATAGTTATTCCCATACAAAATCTTCATTATTTCTGGAGCCGCATCGCCTCCAGGAATATTTACACCTATCTCTATCCCTTCTGAAGACGCTTTCACATCCTTTACAAAGGGCAATGCTTTTAATTTTGTTATTATTTCTTGATCTGGATCCCCTTTTATCCGTAATACATCTTTTCCTAACATTTTTTTAAGATTTGCTGAGGTATCTAGAATTACTTTCTTCCCTCGGTCCATTATTAATATCCTGTTCGAAAGCTCGTCTACTTCGTCCATATAATGACTCGTGAGAAGAATTGTAACTCCCTTTTCACGATTTAACTGCTTTAAATAATCCCAAATCCACCGTTTCGATTGAGGATCTAATCCCAACGTAGGCTCATCCAGAAAAAGAACTTTAGGTTGATTCAGAAGCCCACGTGCTATCTCTAACCTACGCTTCATGCCGCCTGAGAATGTCATGACGGGGTCATCCTTGCGGTCATGCAGTTCTACTAATTCGAGAAGTTCTTCTGCTTTTGGCTTCCATGTAGTCTTGGGCATCGAGTATAAGTTAGCTTGCATTCTGAGATTTTCCATAGCAGTCAGGCGGTCATCTATAACTACATCTTGGAAGACAATTCCAATATTTTTCCGTACTCTCATTGCCTGTTCAGTAACATCCAATCCGATAACACGTGCCATACCACTTGTCGGTCTTAATAACGTGCAAAGAATAAAAATTGTGGTCGTCTTACCCGCACCATTTGGTCCGAGCATTCCAAAAATTTCCCCTTCCTCGACAGTAAAAGATAGGTCATCCACAGCACGAATTCCGTTGAATTCCTTTGTCAGGTACATTACTTCTATGTCAGGCATAGTATCAATTAATAAAAATAAAATTTTAAAATAAATGTTTCCTTGTTTATCTCTTATACTCCCTTGAGCCTCTAAGCCAATATTTCTGAACTGCAAAAAAAGCAAAGGTTCTTAAAAGAGAAGAAGGATATATAATTATTAATAGAACTTCGAGATGATCTGAGTGGATGACGCATTAATTGATGCACTTGAAAATCGTATTAAGAAAATGTCAGACCTTCGACGAATCATGAACGATATGACAAACGTGCTGTCTGAAGTCAAAATAAATGTAGAAGACCTTAAAAATTTCGAGCAGGATCTGAATGATGTACTAAAATACACCATACATATTAGAGAATTGGATGAATGGACCCTTAATACATTAAAGTCCTTTAAAAAGATTAGTGAATCGGGTGGTTTTCGCGTAATCTCCAAGAAAAAAGCAGGGAAAGTCAAAAAAGCTCCCCTCATAGATATTAAAAGCGCGAAACAGAGTCTTCTTGAACATGGGATTGAAATATTACCTGAATATGAGCCCAACCTTCAAGCAATCTTGAATAGCAGCATTGAAATGACGATAGACTTTCTCGCCTCCAAGGAGAAGTCCATTGAAAATGCCCAGAAGCTAATAGGCCCCTACCGCAAGCCGGAAAAATAATTTAGATGGTATTATCTCGAAGGATGTGGAGCTGCGAGTCATCGTGGTTAAATCAAAAAAAGAGAGACTAATTGGATAAGAAAAAAAAAAAGAAAAATTTCTGTTAATCTATAGCCCATTCAGCGCCACAATTTAGGCATCGCTTCTTTTTAGCATAGATGGGAGTTCCTGCTGCGACATATAGCACTTTTGTTTTATCTTGCATATCTCCAGTTCGGTTGCTTCCACAATCTGGACAGACATGAACGCCAGTACCTGATTTCCAAGGAATTTGTGATTGAACGCCTGACCTTGATGCCGCTCCTCCTCCTTCCATTTTTGCAGGCTCGGGAGGCGCGAACGATGATAAATTTTGTTGCAATTCACCAATTTTTCCTTCCATTGCTTTTATTATTTCTTCCTTTTCCGTTAATTCTGCTTCCTTGATCTTGTATTGTTCTTCGAAAGAATTTTTCTCCTGTTCAATGAGTTCGAACTTTTTTTGAGTCGCTCCGTCAAAGTTTCCTAGTGTTCCTTCCAACTCAGCAATTTTCGCTTGTAAGGTTCCTATTTGTGCTTCGCTTTCAGAGAGTTTCCCTTGGAGATCTGACATCTCGCCTAATTTCCCTTGTAATTCTTGCGCTTTCGTCCCTGCTTCTTCTAACACTCCAAGCTTTCCTTCTAATTCTGAAATCTTATTGGCTTGTTCAGATAATCCCGCATCCTTCGCGCTGAGAGCACCTTCTAGTTCTGTGACGCGATTAGAAAGTTGCTCTTTTTCTCCTGAATGGCTGGCTAGATTGTCCTCAAGACCTGCCAAAACCTCTTTAAGCTTGTCAATTTGCTCCTCTTGTTCTGAAATCTTATTCTTTTTAGCTTCCAAGTCCCCTAATACGGTTTCAATTCTTAAATTCAACGAGGCAACATTTTGATCAGCCTCTTCTCTCCCAGCTTTCAATTCATCTAACGATTTTTGAAGCTTTTCAATTTTATTCCGCTGCTGTAGCAGAAGGGTCCCAGGAACCTTGAAAGCCTTATCCGGCTTCTCGAGCACTTGTGCCCAATCAATCGCCAACTTAATTATCTCCTAAATTTTAGATTCATTACCTCAAATTACTCCGGTTCTTCACCGGTTCTTCTAAATTTGTGAACGTAATTAATCTTTAATTGCTGATTAATTTATATTTCCGCCTTTTTTTTTAATTTTTCCTATCATTACAATTAAAGTTGATAAGTACAATTAATTTATAAGTGTTTTAAAAACCATGAGGAAAGCAGGGGGATATTGAAAAGAATAGTTGTACAAGCCTAAAGTAATCCATTTTTTTCTTCAATGAATAGATGATTATATTCGAAGAAAGCAGTTTGTAAATTCAGCCCCATATCAAAAAGGAAATGTAGGGAGGAGGGGGTTGGGGTTAAAAAACAGAGAACGGGACTGAAATTTTTACCTACTTTCTTCGTACCTCCGAATTTTAAATCCTCAGGACAATTCCTTTTTATCTCAGGTTGTAACATTTCTAAAGCTACAAGCCTATATCTAAAATGTACAAATATGTACAGTGTTACATAACTCAATTTTGAGTTTTATAAATGTTTTCTTTTTAATGAATTTAAAGTTCGTATTATTAGGATAATGTTAGACCCTGATGTTTTCACAACACTTACATATCCATCTACTATGATTATGAGGAAACCATTAATCAGATCTTGAGAAGCATCGCGATTTGACTTTCTCCCTTTCTAACTTGTCTATTATTTTCTGGAAGCTCCCATGACCTTTTTTATCCTCAGGATTTCCAAGTTGGTATTCCCCAAAAACTCAATGACTTTTTCACGCTGCGGTTTCACCATTCCTTTCCAATCCAACAGAGCGTATTTGACGTCTTCAACCGTTTTTTCTATGGCTTGAATGACCAAGTCCTCTGTTAGATCATCCAAAACATATTTCGGTGCAATATGTGAAACTGCGAAGTCCGTGGTTAATTGCACCTTATTGAAATTACTCGCATAATGGGGCCCTCCAAAGCCAATCCCATAGTGTAAATTTTCCCCTCGAGATGGTTCGGTTATGACTTTCATGATTGTTTCCGCGACGATTCGGGCACCTCGGGGATCCTGCCAATAAGTTTTATTGCTACCCAATTCAATAAACACGCATGGTGATGCCAAATTTGTTGGGCCATGATGCGTCACTTCACACGTGACTTCATAGTCCAGCTGCGCTGCTTCTCGCCTCGTGACTAACTCCCTTAATACCTGTTTCATAATTTTCGCTGAGGCCCATGCCAGTTCAAACGGATTTCCACCATATGAATTATCAGCCGCCCAATTTCCTGGAGCATGTACCAGGAGCGAGGGTCTTTCAGATTCAGATTTGTGCTTGCTACCAAAAATCAATAAATCTGTCTTGAAGAACTGATTTATATGGTCAGCTTCAATCAATCGGCGATTTGTTGTTATGAGTGGGACTTTGGTTTTCGCCTCTTCATATACCATATTACCCTCAAATTCTTGGTCTGTTTCTTCAAAGTCCCCCAGTTCTAACAATTGCTTTTTAATGGTTTTCCCCGCTAAATCTTGGTTCGAAACGATGATAATTGGCATTTCTATTCTACCTTCACAAAATAGAATTATTCTTAAATTACTTTTTTCCATTCCCCGATTTTTAGCTCAATTTCGACCTTGATTTTCCTGAAAGTGCCGCGAGGACGACCACAAAAATGTCGATGTTAAATCCTTATTGAGGCCAATTTTAACTCGGTTTTTAATTCTTGAGTCAAAGTAGATGATGCTCACAATCATCACAAAAATATGACCTATAGAAAAGTATACTACACTCCCCCAATAGGGGGGTCTCATGGTGAGAGCAAGATATATCAAAGTAGCTGATGAGGGGATGACGATACTGGTGGGGATGACCCAAATTTTACGTCGGGATTTGTATAATTCACTGGGGATATATCTCCGCTCCATCTGTGTCTTACAAGAAGAGCATTCTAAGTTAAATGACTGTTTACTGGCCATTGTTGCCCACTGAGCAATCTTTCCACAAGTCGGGCAGTAGAAAAAAACTGGTGATACCTCCAAATCAATAATCAAAGCAAGGAATACCGTGACAATTGCGATTCCAAGGTAAATATACCACATTAATTTTCCACCTTCCTCAATTTAATACCCTTCCTCATTAGCTTTAGGACCGGAATAATAGCCGATAATAAAACTCCAGATACCTAGAAAGAGGAAACCAACTGAAAGTGTGAGGGGAATCGCAAGGGCGGCAGAATTTATTGCATTTGGATCATTCAATTTAATGATACTAAGAATAATTAAAACAATACCTGCTCCGGTGAGGCACCAACCCATCCCCCTTGCGAATCTTTTATTCCATGGCATATACTTTCCATGGTGAATCAAGAAATATTCATTTAAAACCTTTTGTAAAATAATTTTTTTGTCAAAGTTGTGGGAATTATAATCATACTTTCTAAAGTCTAATACTTGTAAAGCTCTGGCTATTCCAGACTCCACAAAGACCAATAAAATTATTCTGAATGTCAAAATCTCAGTTCAGGAGGAGACAATCATACCCGATAAATCATTGATAATTTTTTTAAAAGAAAATTGACATAAATATGCGGAGGTACGGGCTTTAGTTCTAAACGTTGCTTGTGGGTTCGAGTCTCTGCTTCTGTCAATTTTACTCAATAGAAAATCTCTTTTAAACTACAATAATCATCTCAGAAAATGAGATCAGATCTTATCCCTAGAGAAAAGTAAGACTTTTTCTAGATAAATATATTTAGGATTTTTCTTGGTAAATTTTAAATTTCGAATTTTCCAAAAACAATGTTTTAAATTCGAATTTAAAGAACTTAATAAGTTGATCTTCTCTACTTTCTTTTTTTTATTAAATTTTTTTATTGATTTCCCCACAAAACACATTTGGAGGCTTCTAAACGCCGGGCTGTCGTAGAGATCATACCGAATTTGTGGAGTTTATAAAGGGTTTTGTAAACAAGGTTTTGATGAAAATGGTAAGTGCCGAGGGTGAAGTAAAGGGTTTGAAAAATGAGAATTCGAGAGGAACGCGCCCTCAAGAAAAGAATAAGAGTGGAAAAATTTTTCTTAGTGAAAGAATTCAGCTTAAAAAATCTCTTCAATTATACGGATTATGTCATCGTGCCAAAAATTTATACAATCAGGCAAATCATGTTATCAAAACCACCTTAGATACAGAAGGTAAATGGGTACGATATGTAGAATTATATCATAATGTGAAAGATTCAAAAAATTATAAGGAACTTCCTGCTCAAACGGCCCAACAGGTCATGAGATTGCTTGATAAAAATTGGACGGGCTTTTTCAGGGCCATTAAGGATTGGAGGAAAATTCCAGAAAAATATAGGAAAAAACCAGAGCCTCCAAGGTATAAACGGAAAGATGGGGAAAGTATCGTTATATTTACGAATCAACAGTGTCGAATTAAAGGTAGATTCTTACATTTTCCCGGAAAAGCTAATTTAGATCCTATCAAAATTAATAAAGATCGCATCTCTCACTTTCAACAGGTTCGGCTTCTTCCCCGCGGTACATATTATGTTCTTGAAATAGTTCATGAGAAGGAAAAAAAGATAAATCCAGTTGATGAAAAGCGAATTATCTCTATCGATTTGGGGTTAAATAATGTTGTTTGCGTGGTTAATAATGCGGGTCTACGCCCTTGGGTCGTCAAAGGTGGTGCTATTAAATCCATTAATCAGTTTTATAATAAAATGCGTTCAAAATATCAATCCATTAAAGATCAACAAGGAATAAAATTCCAGACCAAGCGTTTACGGCGCCTAACTCGAAAGAGAAACAATAAAATTTCTGATCTTTTCCATAAGTTATCCCGTTTCATCATTAATTATTGTTTGACCAATGGGTTCGGAACGATTGTCATTGGTTATAATGACCGTTGGAAGGAGAATTGCAACATGGGAAGGAAAAACAATCAGAATTTCCTGAACGTGCCTTTTCATCAGCTAGTCCAACAGATCCAATACAAGGCGGAGCTCGATGACATTCAGGTAATAAAGGTCGATGAAAGCCATACGAGCAAGTGCAGTTTCTTGGATGGCGAAGCGATTGAACACCACGATCACTACATGGGACGCCGAATCAAGCGTGGATTATTTAAATCGAAAAAAGGTAAGACAATTAACGCCGACGTGAATGGAGCCTATAACATCCTCCGGAAAGCATTCCCGAAAGGCATCAATCCGGACGGGATCGAGGGGCTAGGGTTAGTCCCGTATTCCGTGAAAATCACGGAATTAAAGCAGAGTGCTAACCTGATCTCTGCGACAAACGAAGTCCCGAAAGCTATCAAAGTGGACGGGATAGTGGTTGAGGGTTACAACCTCGTTTCACGTAAAATGAAACCAAACTAACTTAACCTTGGGATATTATCCCGATATTCTCGAGCATTAAATCTAATCGGTTCCCTTCACTATTAAGAACCTTAGGTGAATTTGAATGCAATCGTTTATTGAGACGCTTGTGAAAGAAGAGCGCGGGAAAACAGAAACCCAGCAATCAGAAAAACCCCGGCAACCAGGATTTCGGACAAATGACGTGGATTATGAACTTGAAGAGATGTTAAAACAGAGTCGAGCAAGAATTTTGGTCATTGGCATTGGAGGCGCCGGTAATAATGCGGTTACGCGGTTAATGGAGGTAGGTATTGAGGGTGCCACGACTTTAGCGGTGAATACGGATGCACAGGATTTACTATACACGATGGCGGATGACAAGTTATTAATCGGGCGGAATTTAACTCATGGCTTAGGTGCAGGAAACGATCCAAAAATTGGTGAGGCTGCAGCCCAGGAGAGCATCGACCAAATAAAAAAGGCATTGGAAGCAGATATAGTTTTCATAACGTGCGGTCTGGGAGGAGGTACTGGCACGGGAGCCGCTCCGATAATGGCAGATATTGCACGGGAAAATGGCGCCTTAACCATTTCAATCTGCACTCTCCCCTTCGAAGTTGAGGGGCTCAAAAAGAAGGAAAACGCCCGCTATGGCCTTGACCGGTTGGCGAAAGCATCCGACACGATCATTGTTCTCCCAAATGAAAAATTGTTAGATATTGCTCCTGATTTATCCCTTGCCGAAGCATTTCACATCATCGATGAAATTCTCATTCAAGGCGCAAAGAACTTGACAGAAGTGATCACCAAGCCAGGATTCATCAACTTGGACTTTGCGGATCTCCGGAACACGTTGAAAAATAGTGGTGAAGCCCTAATAGGTATTGGTCAGGCCAATAAGGCAGTGGATGCCGCGATCAACGCCCTCAACAACCCCCTCCTCGACCTTGACTATCGGAATGCCAGGAAAGTCCTGTTAAACATCAGTTCCAGTAATTCCCTCTCCCTTCAAGAAACTGAGGCCATCATACGCACAGTTCTCCAAGAATTAAATAGTGATGTGGAAGTCAAATGGGGCACGGTTTTTGATCCTGAACTCAAAAATAACATCCGGGTTACAGCGATTATTAGCGGTATCAATTCAAACCTGAATGTCTCTCAAACCCACCAAGAGCTTCTCGAAAAGGCAATCAGTTTTGAATCCGATCCCTTTTAATCGCATTTTCTCCCTCCTTTTACGTTTTAAAAAGCAAAAATTTTTAAAACCTCCCTAATTTTTTAATGTAACAGATTAAAATACTCTAGATTTAGGTGATTAAGATCGGCTGGATTGACAGGTTTCGAGGATTTATCAGAAATTCCAAGCGCGTTATGCGATTGTCGCGTAAACCAACATTTACTGAAGTCCGGCTAATCACCCGTGTCTGTCTTTTAGGCGTGGCTATTATAGGACTTGTAGGGTTCATCATCAAGATTATTTTTAGCGCTATTTTTGGCATCTAGGAGCGTTTTAAGATGACCTACTACCAGAGACCTTCACAAGGTACATCGATATTCGCCATTCGCACCACTATTGGACAGGAGAAAGGGGTCGCTCACCTACTCACGAAACGCATGGAAACAATGAAACTGAAGACACTTAAATCCATTTTAGTCCCAGAACAGCTCAAAGGGTATGTTTTTGTAGAAGCAGGCGCGGCAGAAGAGGTGGGACAGGCTTGCATGGGCATTCCTCATATTAGAGGAAAACCAATTGGTACTATTGCACTCAATCAAATAGAACACTTTCTTATCCCGCGCGTGCCTACGGAAGGGCTTGCGGTAGGCGATCTCATTGAAATTATTGGCGGCCCTTTCAAGGGGGAGAAAGCCAAAGTGACCCGCATTGATACCACAAAAGAAGAGGTCACGCTAGAACTATTGGAATCAACCTACCCTATTCCCATCAAGGTACACGCGGATTACATAAAGCTAATTGAAAAAGGGGACAGGGAAGACTAAATCCATTCAGAGCGTAAAAATTATTATCGCCCAGACAATGAAAAAGATGCCCATTATCACTAATGCTTGAATAAAGATACCAAATAACACTACTTTTCTGAAATTTAGTACGCCTCCCCCTGCCGTTCCAACACCCATCTCTAGCATCTCAGAAATGGATTGTTCCAACTTTGGATTAAGGTTGTAAATAATTTGGGAAACGGCCCTTTGAATGACCTTTTGACGTTTCAAATGTTCGAGAATGTTCAAAATTGATTTATTGCTCTCCTTCATTACTTTAAAAGGAACATCCCTTGCCACCCCTTCATCCCCAATTCTCCAAGCGTGAACGTCCATATCCGAAGGTTCTCCGGACATGACATAATTATGGGGATCGAGAACTATTCCTACTGCCTGTTTTAAGAAGAATTGGTAACGCTTTTGCGTGGCCACATCAGTTGCTGAGAAAAAGTGAGCACCCATCCTGGGATGAGAATGGTACCAACCAATAATTACCTCGTCTAATTCTTCTTGTTCTAATCGTTCAGCGATTAATGCTTGATCTTCATCATTTAAAGTAACGTGAACCGAGGTGCCCTTTTGGCGTGCAATTGCAATATCCGTAATCTCCACTGCTTTTTCCTCTGTCACTTTACCGATTAAAAAACCAGCCACTTCTTTATGAATATTTGAACTAGTATGATGGATCATTTTCGCTAGAGCCATTGGATAAATGTTAATGTCTTCTCCTTCCATAGACATCCCTTAATCTTGCTTCAAGCATTGCAAAGCTATTTCTAAGCTCTTTATTCCATCTTCCAGTGGGAGGGGATTGGTTTTATCATATAAAAAAGCCTTGAGTTCACGAAGGAGCGGCTCTTCAAACGCATAGGGTTGGATGCTTTCCTCCATACGATAAAGCGCGGGTTCCTCTGAACTCTTAATATATTTCAATTCCTGCGTGCTATAATCTACTTCTATAACTCCTTCACTTCCATAAACCATTAACTTCCGGTACTTCGTGGGCGTGAGCCAATTTACCTCTATGAGGCCATTGACGTTGTTGGAAAATTCCAGTAGAATGAAGGCTGCGTCTTCATATCGCTCTTTTTTAAAGAAGCTCAATTTGCTCGTGATATTAATTGCATCTCCAAAAAGGTGGCGGTGTATGTCAATTTCATGAATTCCCAAATCTAATAGAACTCCAATATCCCAAAAACGTTTTGGATATCTTCCAATCCGCTTGGAACTGACCATTATTGGCGTGCCAACATCAGGAAGTCGCCGTGCCAATCGTTCAACAACTGGATTAAATCGTTCAATGAATCCACAAGTTAAACGCACGTCTGCGGAATATTTCAAGAGCTCCTTTATCTCGTCAATATTCGTGCCAAGCGGTTTTTCTAAAAGGACATCAATTCCTTTTTTCGCGATATCATTAGCTACCAACGGAATCATGCGAGGTGGCAGGGCAATGCTAACGGCATCTAAATCCTCATTTTTGAGCATTTCGGTAAAATCCAAATAATAATTAATGTTATATGTATCAGCAATTGCTTTAGCTTGTTCTTCATTTGTATCCACGATGGCTTGTAAATCCGAAATCGAATTGTAGACTCGTGCATGTGCTCTTCCGAACCAACCAGCCCCAACTACGCCTGTCTTCTTTCTTTTCAAACTCAATCCTCTATCATTTTATTCTTGAAATAAAAAAAGGGTATTATTTTATATATTTTTGCAGTAAAAAATTTCGTTAAATTTTTCTGTAACTATCATATATTAAAAGCGCACCGATTATGATGGAAATTGGTGCAGTAATGTAAAGCCAATCAATGTAAAAACTAAGACCAGGTATATCCCTGTATCCTGCTAAAGTTTGCGGGTTAAATAAATAACCTAGAGCCAAAAAGACCGCACCTGCAGATACCTTTAAAGCGTTAGTTCTTACGGTACCACTCGATTTGCTTGCAACGTAGAAGTAAATAATTGGAAACACCGAAAAACCCAAGGTAACAAAGGCAAAAAGAATCACCTGAAGAGGATTTATTTCTGTTATGACCCATGTTGGGGTGACTATATTAATGATAATTGATATTAAAACAATGGCGGAAAAATAATATCTTTTGTACCAGTTCAGCTCGATCAATGATTTTTCAATATTTAACACTCGGATGAAAAGTGCAACGTAGAAAAGCGTGTGAGCCGTTCTTAATAGTATTTCTATGAGCAAAGCATCCGAAACTGCAAATCTCCAAATTAAATTGCCTATCTGACTTAATGCTAATATCACGAAAAAATAGCCCCATATGCGTAAATTCTTCGCTTCTGATTCATCACCCTTATCCTCCTTAAATTCCGCCAGTTTGAAAGAAAGCATCGCAATAAACAGCACCAAAACTGTATTGCATATCCATAATATGAAATTCGCCCACATCCGTGGATCACTATTCAGGCTATCCATGCTCACTCCTCTTCTGTTTTATTTTCAAAATTGATGAGGCTCGCCTTTCCGACGCTGAATCACCAATAACTACGATTTTAAAGTTTTCTGATGTTTAACTATTATATTATTATCAAAAATCTTTTTATTTTATAATACTTTCTTTTATTTTTCCTCTAAATGTCTTCTGCAAGAGGTTCATTGAATTAGGTGGTTGAAGCTGGACTTAATTACGACTCAGGATTGGGCTTTAGAAGATTTAGAGACCATCTTACAAAAGGCTGAAGAATTAAAAAAGAACAGAACTATTTCTGACAAACTTAAGGGGAAAACCCTTGTAATGATCTTCTTCAATCCATCAACTCGAACACGCAACTCCTTCGCTATTGCCATGATTGAACTTGGTGGAGTCCCCCTCTTTTTTGAAGCGGAGAAAATGTGGTTAGGTCAGCAATCCGAATCCCCCAAAGATACTGCGAAAGTCCTTTCCCGCTATGCATCTGGAATCGGGATTCGTATCTTTCCGAATATCACAAAGTGGAAATATGGCGCCTCCAATGAACTCGTCCGGGAACTAGCGAAATGGGCTGATATTCCACTCATCAACTTGGAAGATGACCTGTATCATCCCTGCCAAGCTCTTACAGATGTTTTTACCATCCGCGAAAAGAAAAAAGAGTTGTCTGGGAAAAAATTTGTACTGAGTTGGGCCTACCATCCGAAGCCTCTACCCGTAAGCGTCCCGAATTCTACCGTTCTCACCATGACCCGCTTCGGATTGGATGTAATTCTTTTGCACCCGAAGGGATTTGAATTGGATAAGAAAATTCTAACGACTGCAAAGAAAAATGCGAAAGAAAGTGGTGGGACTTTCGAGATCATGAATTCTCCCGAAGATGGCTATGGCGATGCGGATATTGTCTATGTGAAATCTTGGGGTTCTCTCAAACACTACGGTAAATCTCCAGAAGAGAAAAAACTTCGAGTCCCCTATCGTGGCACGTGGACTATTGATGAGGCAAAGATGGATTTAACTAAAAAAGATTCAATTTTTATGCATTGCCTCCCTATTCGCCGGAATGTTGTGGCAACAGATGCCGTCGTGGATGGTCCTCATTCCGTGGTATATGACCAAGCTGAAAACCGCTTACATGTCCAAAAAGCGCTCCTCCTTAAATTATTAAAATAATCTACGTGAATAGGTTTTTTTAATGGTCAAAATTAAGAAGGAACTTTTAGGACCCTGTGGATTATACTGTGGGGTTTGTGCTGTTTATATCGCCCATCGGGACAATAACTTAAAGTTTAAAGAACGAATAATTAAAGTTTACGCCCCTTTTACAAGAACTATTAAAGACATTCAATGCACCGGCTGCCTTTCAGATGGCATCGTGTTCGGAATGTGTCAATATTGTTATATCAGGAAATGCGTCCAAAAGAAGGGATATGAAGGATGCCATCATTGTGATGAGTTTCCCTGCAAACTCATCCAGAAATTTCCGGTAGCAGTTGGAAAAAAGGTCATCCTTCGTGCCATTCCTACACGGAGGGATCTTGGCACCGAGAAATGGGTTGAACTCGAGGAAGAACGTTATCACTGCCCGGAATGCGGGAACCCCCTGTTTCGCGGCGCAAAACGCTGTAACAATTGTAAAGTAACTGTGGATGTAGATTAAGCCAGCTAAATATGAAACATATTCTAAATCTTTAAAAGGTTAAGTTTTTAGTTTCATCAAGGAAAATGTCTGATTATACTGATTATATTCATTTATTAACTATAATAGAACCTGAAGAGATAGTATTCAAATTTAATGGGACTTTAGGGCGGTTTTTTCTTAATTGGTTAGTTGGCAAATGGATAGTTACCAATAGACGCTTAATTTTTATATGGGGCAATGCTAGCATTGGTGGGACTACTTATTCCAACCATTTCGGAAGAAGACCCGTTTATGTATTCCTTTTCGAAGAATTTAATGAAATTATTAAAAAGAAAAAAAATATTATTATTAAGTATAACACATCTCCACCTTCATTTAATTTTAGAGAAATAAAAGAATTAAGAATTGGATTCACCAATAGAAACTACACATATTTTCAAAATTCTCAGGTATCCTTTATATATGAACGTATTAATCGAAGATAATTGATTGATTTACTCTATGAATTCTTAACAGACTCTATTATAAAAAAATATCTTGCACCAACCCCCAAACCCTCTGAAGATCTAAATTTCTGCCCTCATTGTAATAAACCTCTTTTCAATGAATGTTACCTTTGCAAATATAAAATTTCTAAGAAGACAGAAGAAATTCAATGTCCTATCTGTCAGAACTATTTCCATCGACGAGAATTTCTAGAATGGATTAAGATTCATGGGCAATGTCCGAATTGTCATTATAAATTAAATCATCATACTCTATTGAAAGCAATTTCTGCAAATATGATTAAAACTGATCCAAAAATAGTATGTGAGTAAATCCTTCTAAAATATCAATGGATTTCAGAATATAACACTGGGAAGTGGGTTGCACTCGATGAAAACGCTATTACTGCCCGGAATGCGGGAATTTCCTATTCCGCGGGGCAAAGTGCTGTAACAAATGTAAAGTTACTGTTGATGTCGATTAATTGAGTTTAAAAGGTTGTATTTTTTATATACTCTTAGGGAGAAACGATGAGTGTTCTTAATATATTCAACATAATCCCCCCTGAAGAAGTAAAATTTGATTTTACTGGAAAATTGGGAAGGATCACACTAACGTGGCGAAAGGGACGGTGGATCATAACCAATAAACGGTTAATTTTCGTATCGGATAGAATGTTTTTTGATTCTAGAGAATACTTTTGGAGCCATTTCCGGAGACCCTTGGCCCTCATAATCCCATTACCAGAGGTTAAAGAAGTAATCAATAAAAAAACCAAAATAATCGTGCGATATTTAGCTAGAACCATTAAAAAGTTCGATTTTGGAGTGAAAAAACTAGGGATCGGATTCCTCCAAGAGCATTTCAAAATTTACGGCAACTATAAGCACTCAGATCTGCTTGAGGCTGTTTATAGATATCTGAAGAATCCAAGAGATGTTGTATTTGAGGTTACTTGTCCGAAGTGTAATGCCAAACTGCAAAAAGATGAAAGGTACTGCCCTTCCTGTGGAGTTTCTTTTAATATCTGTGAAATTTGTAAACACCCACTCTTGGATGATGATGTGAAACAAATCCGATGTCCATATTGTCAAGCTCGCTTCCATCGAGAGGAATTTTTGGAATGGGTAAAAGTGCATGGACGTTGTCCCACATGCGACTTTGGTATTAGCCAAGATGAACTAAAACAAGCCGAGAAAGTGATTGGTAAGTACCCAAAATATCTATATTAAATTGAAGGAGATTAAAAAGCAAAAAATTAATTTTCGAAAACATATGTAACATTTACTTTTTCTTTTTTAGGACCCAATTCCTAGTCGATGTAGAAGAAACGTGACTTGTAGTGTAGAAGATTTTTCTGGGGCAATGGTTGGGGAAGGCGTCATCTTAGATCAATGTCTCAGAGAGAAATACTCAAGAACTCCTAATAGCAACATTGTAACGAGATTAGAGGGTGCGAAGTACTGGATTGAAAGAGGGCACCATTTTTACAGAAAAGAAAACTTTAGAAGAGCCTTACATTTTTACGATAAAGCTCTCCGTTACCTTAAAAACATCCAGATTGAGAAACCTTTTTTAAAAGATCTCGGAAAATATCAGGATGAAGCACTAGAACTCATTCGAACTGCTTGGATCTGGATGGGGATTGCTCATCAGGAAATGGGTGCTAAGGAAAAATCCTATAGGTGTTTCCAAACTGAAAGATTATATGCAGAAAAACATCTCGCCCTCTTTAAAAAGAGAAAGAAATTAAAAAACAAAAAGATATTGAAAATTAAACTCTTTATAGCCACGTGGCTGCTCATTTTAATAGGGCTGTTTATTGCCACTCGCTTTCTAGGATCAGAAATATCCTTCATCATTTTCCTATTCACTTTTTACCTCCCTCTATTCACGCTAGCTATGATCATTCATTACCGTAACCATAATAAAAAACAGCCCACAGAATTGGAATTTTTCACTTAAACTAGCCCAATTTAACTAAAATTAATAAGATAAGACATTCGAAATAAATTTTTCTAATACATCTATCGATTTTTTATACTCTGCTATGTCAATATGCTCATTTGGGGTGTGTTCTAAGGAAGGATCTCCCGGCCCATAACTTACTACCGGAATTTGTAATCTATTGCCAATGATGGTCATAAAATTTGTACCAGCCTTCCGTAGGAATTTTGCTTCAGAACCCGTGACCTCTTCTATAGCTTTTTTTAAAGCTTGAGCAACTTTTGTATCTTTATCAACGCGATAGCCTTCGATCTGACTTAAAACTTCAAAGTTAATTGTAACGCCGGTTTCTTGTTCCAACTTTCCTGTGATAGCATCAATTTCAGCCATTATCTCATCATATTTGATCCCTGGAGGAAAGCGAATATCGATATCAACATCACATGAATCCGGTAGAATATTCGTGGCTTCACCGGCTTTAATCACAGTAATATTCGGTTCAACGCTAAAATAGGGGGTTTTTCCCAGAAAGGGTGTCTGAAACATTCTGTTTTTGAATTGGTTCCAAAAATCAATCGCGACGTGAATTGCATTAACATTTTTTTCAGAGGTAGACACGTGGGAATTTCCACTCTCAGTTTTAAAGAAAAGATGTAAGTGGATTCTTCCTTTACTTGCCACGCAAATCCGATTGACTCCACTAGGTTCTCCAAAATTTGCAAAATTGACGTTATATAATGAATCCAAGAGAGTTCTTATGCCCCTCAAGGTTGTTTCTTCTTCAACAATTCCCGCAACAATTATTTTACCTGGGATTTTTTTCTTTGCAAATCGTGCTGCGGCGCATACCATGGCAATGAGCGAACCCTTGGCATCAACTGCCCCTCTACCATACAACTTCCCATCTTCAAGCTTGACGGGAATCGTTCCAACAACAGTATCTATGTGAGAACATAACAACAAGACAGGCTGCTCTTCTTGGCCAATTTGACCAATAACATTCCCAATTGAATCAATTCGAGCAGCAAAACCTAATTTCTTCATTCGATTCAATAAAAACTTGCTAAGTTCACCTTCTTCCCCAGAAATGCTTGGAATTTCAACACACTTTTTGAGTAATTCTACTTCATCCATTATTGATCCCACAAACTCAGAAATATTTATAGGAGAGCGAAGTACCCACTTTTCCCTCTACTGCATCTGAAATTGGATTTTGAATAAGGCCAGAACTCACAATCACTTCTTGAATACCGAGTTCCAATGCTTCTCTTGCGGCAAAAACTTTCTTCTTCATGCCTCCTTTTACCATCTCAAAATATTCCTTTATTTCTTCTCTCCCAATTTTTGGAACGAGCTTTCCATCTTTTAAGACGCCCTCTACATCAGTAAAGAGTATTAATTTATCGGCTTTTAACGCACTCGCAACATGGACAGCGGTCCTATCCCCATCAGTATTCAGAGGATCCATTTCTTCACTTGCCGTAATGGGCGCAATGACGGGTGTATAACCATTGTCTAACAGAAGGCGAAGGAGTTTCGGATTGACTTTCTCAATCTTTCCGCTGTTATCTCCTCTAACGATCCTTTTTTTCCCTGTTTCTGGATCTAATATCACCAATTTATCCTTTTTTTTCGATTGAATGGTATTTCCATCTATCCCCGATATGCCTACTGCGTCTACTCCGCGTTTCAATAATTCTGAAACAATTTCTTTATTAATCTTCCCCGACATCACCATTTCAGCCACGACAAGGGTTTCTCTATCTGTTAATCTACTTTTAACCCCTGACGCTGACTGGACTATGACGGGTTCCTTTCCCATTTTAGTGAGCGTATCATCTATCTGCGGACCACCTCCGTGGCACACAACCACGCGATGGGTTTGACTCACTTGCGCAAGATCATCAAACATATCCCTCAATGATACAACTTGAGCTAAGAGCTGTCCACCAAGTTTACATATAATTAACATTAAAATTCACTTTCTCACGTGCTTTGGGCGAACCTTATTTTTTCATTTTTTCAATGAGATAATCCACGATCCTTCCACCGATATCTTTTCCGGTGGAATGCGCTAAGGCGTGAAACCCGCTAACGTGATTTATCTCTTGGACCATCAATTCCTCGCCTTCGATGAGATCTATTCCCAAGATTTCACCATCGACTACTTTTGCCGCTTTAAAGGCTAATTCTTCCATTTCCGAAGTTACTTCACAAGCCACCGCCCTTGCTCCTCTAGTTGCAGTGCTTCTCCAATCGCCTTGCATCTCGTGACGATTCATTGCCGCGACAATTTCATCCCCAATAAAAAAAATCCTGATATCTCTGGGAACTTTATCTCTTCTCACATATTGCTCTCTATTTCTAGCTGGCTTTTGGACATACTTTTGTAAATAATACACCTTCTGAAAAATGTTCCCCATAATTTCGCGTTCTTCCAAGATTGCTTTTGCAAAATCTTGATCCTTCAAAAGTGCTATCAAGCGTCCCCACGAGCCTATGACCGGCTTGATCACGGCTGGATACTCTAACTCTTCTAGAGCTTTCAGGGCACTATCCTTCGTGAAGGCGCAATAGGTTGTGGGAGTGGGAATGTTAGCTTTTAACAGTTTAATGGTAGTTAAAAGCTTGTTTCCACAAATTTCAGAACACTCATATGAGTTTATGACGGTATGACCGAAATTTTCCAAGATTGCTGTAATATAGTGGCCGCGAACATAGCTTAAAGATCTCTGGAGCACTAAATCATTCGCTACATTATCCTTCTCGAGATCCACAAAGTATGTAGTATTTAGAATGATATCTACCTTGACATTTTTACTTTTTGCGGTTTCAACAATGCTCTTTTCTTCCCAACTCAGCTTATTACAAACCATCGAGAATTCCATGAGATATCTCGCCTTCAAACTTCTAATTATTCGCCCCAATCTTCTTCTTCAGCTTCCGCTTTTTGGAGGACGATTTCTTTATTTTTAATTTCTATCACTTCAAGTTCCGTTCCACAATCACTGCATTCGATGACCTCTCCAAGCATTACGTCATCGTCCACAGTGAATTCAAAATAACATTCCGGACAGGTTGCTTTCAACTTTCATACCTCCGATCTTCATCTAACCTGAAACCTTTTTCTCGACAATTTTCATTAAATTGTTAATGGTCTCTTCAACCTTCCTTTCATTTTGTAAGATTTTTCCTTTCACACCTTCTAAATTCTTCTTTCTGTCTTGGATCATTCTTTGCTCTTCTTGAGGTGCCGGTCCGCCCACGTGGCTTCTTCTTTTGATGGTTTCTAATGGGTCTATGGCTTTCTTAATATTTTCTGAAGAGATAAGAATTTCTTGATTTGAACTAGTTTTTACGTAGTTCATTAATATTTCTGGTGTAATTTCGCTAGGTTTTTTATTATTTTGCTTGAAAAAATCTTTTACAAGATTCCCAATTATGGTATATGCGGTCCTGAAAGGAATTTTATACTCCTTTATTAGTAAATCAACTAGTTCCGTCGCAATGATGAAATTATCTTGAACTTGGTTCTCTATTTTCTCTATATTCAATTGCATTGTTGATAAAAGCCCGGTAAGAACCTTAATTGAGAGTTTTACAGTTTCAATGGAGGAAAATAGCGCATCTTTCAACTCTTGATGATCTCTACTATAACCGGATGGTAGCCCTTTGAGAATACTTAAAATTTTTAGGAAATTCCCATTTACGACGCCTACTTTTGCTCTAATAAGCTCCGCAGCATCAGGATTCTTTTTTTGGGGCATGATGCTGCTACCAGTTGCATAACTATCACTCAATGTGATAAAACCAAACTCAGAGGTCGTTCCAATAATAATATCCTCTACAATTCTCCCTAAATGGGTCATTATAAAAGTAAAATTACTAACTAATTCGGCTTCAAATTCGCCTCTTGATGAGATCACATCGAGCGTGTTTTCTTGCAGTCCGTCAAATCCCAATAATTCGGTCGTATATTGTCTATCAATTGGCCAACTCGTCCCTGCAATCGCCCCTGCTCCAAGGGGATTAACATTTACTCTCTGATAGGTTTGTGCTAATCTCTCTAAATCCCTAAATACTGTATCCACGTGTGCCATGCACCAGTGTGCGAAGGTGATCGGCTGAGCCTGTTGCTGATGGGTATATCCAATATATAGTGTTTCAATGTTCGCTTCAGCCTTTTCAATCAGAACTGATACCAAACCAAGAATTAATTTTTGTATTGAAATGATCTCATCTCTCATGTAAAGACGCAAATCAACCAAGATTTGATCATTTCTGGATCTAGCTAAATGCATCTTTCCTCCAATTTCAGGACCAATTTGCTCAGTAACAGCGTGTTCGATATTCATATGCACGTCTTCTAATTCTTGTAATAGGGTAAATTTGCCACTTTTCCAATCTTCATGGATTTTTTTAAGTGCCATTAAGATTTCCTTAATTTCCTTGTCTGAAATTACCCCAATTTTATTTAACATGAGATTATGTGCGATATTGCCGTATATGTCAAATTGAATCAGCTCTGCGTCATATATAATGTCCTTTCCTGAGAGGAACTTTTCGACAATTTCGTCTAGGTCGTCCTCAAGCCTTCCGCCAACTATTTTTCGACTCATTCAGCGAACCACATGTTTCTATGTCTTCTTTTACATCATATTTCAATTCTTAATAACACTTTATTCATGAATCATTATCCTTAAAATTGCTGTTATGGCTAAAACAAAAATTCAGTTTTTTGATTCTCTGAAGAAAACCTTGCTGTAATAGGGAACTTTAACCCCATTCCGATAACAAAAAAACGAGTGTTGCTCTTTTATAAATTAATGATCCTATTTATTCCTCACCTTCCAATTTTCGAAGCGCTTCAGTTGCTGCCTCCTGGACTAACGGATCTTCATCGCCCAAACATGCGCGTAAAGGTTCAATGACCAGTGGATCCTGGAAATTTCCAAGGACTTCAGCAGCTATAGCCCTAACTTCGGGCGTGTCATCCTCTAAGCATTTAATTAATGGTCCTACTGCCCTATTGTCCCCCAACTCTCCTAAAGCAGCCGCCGCTGCCCATCTCACTTCTTCCTCTTTATCTTTTAGAAGTTTTATTAGTTTTTCCACAACAACCGCATCACCTAGCTCAGCTAAAGCTTCAATTGCTGCAACTCGTGAGACTGAATCCCTATCTTTTAATTGCTTAATTAATGGTTCTAATGCTTCCACATTGCTATTTTCTACCGCCGGTTCATCATCCTTAACAGCCGTTATTAATGAATTAATCGCTTTAACACCCCCTAACGCTCCTAATGCTTCTACTACCGCTGCACGCACATTTGAATCTTCATCGTCTAAGATTTTAAGCAGATCTTTTACAGCATGAGGATCCCCGAGTTCTCCTAATACTGTCGCGGCCACCTCTCGAACCTCGGCATCTTCATCTTTCAGACACGAAATCAAGGGCCCAACCGCTATTTTTTCTCCCAATCTCCCAAGCGCTTCAATAGCAGTATATCTCACTTCCGGATATCCATCTTCCAATTTTGGAATTAGAGCTCTTGCTGTTCTCAAATCTCCAATTTCTCCAAGTAATTCTATTAGTGCTATTCGTACATCATAATCAACAACATCTAGAAATTTTAGTAAGGATCCCGCAATTCTCCCATCTTCCACTTCTCCAAGTACTTCTAATACCACTTTTTGCACGTCAGGATCACCATCATCCAGATACTGTAACAGGGTATCGGTATCTAGAATAACCATCAGCTTGGAAAGTGCCCTCTGGATAAAAGCACGCTGCCATCGTTTTTCTTTCTTTAAACAGGAAATTAGGGCTTCAATAGCCCTTTTGTCTTTAATTTGACTCAGAGCTGTTTCGGTGTAACTTCTTAATCTTTTATAATCATAGCTTATGTCAAACTTCTTTTCACGAAGAGCATATTTGAGTGAGCTCAGTTGTCTTTGATAAGTTCTTTTTAATAATCTCAATGATTTTTCTCTATTTATCCTTTCAGATCCTTTTAATTTCTCAATATTTTTGAATTCTTTCTCAAGGTCTAATAGCTTCTTTGATATGGTCTTTACTTCTCTCTGTTTTCGTTTTTTCTCTTCTTTTTCTGCCTTTCTTGAAAATCTTACCAAGTTGTTTAGAACTTCAACTAAAGGTTCGGCTGCCCGAGGATCACCTATTTCACCTAGTATTTTTACAGCTTCTAATTGAACGAGAACATTAGGATATTTTAGGGAATCAATGATGGCCTCAACGATCATATCCGTTTTAATGTTTGTAAAATTGTTAATATTTCTTAATACTTCTAAACGTTGATCATCATCAAATTCTTTTAAATGCTTTAAATCTTTAAGAATTCGCTCTATATCCATTCCCCCCATCTTAATTAGGAAGATTCTATGTGATCAAGAAAAAACTACTTTATATTCTTTATTAATTTACCAACAAATCAAAAAAGATAGGGAATTAATCTACTCGTGTTTAATTTAGATTCATTTTTGCTTTTTCTTGAGTAAATGAGCAATTTTAGACTGCAATCCCCACAGTTCAATAAACCCAAAAGATGCCCTCTGATTAAAAGTCGATGCTTCCGAATACGTTGCTAAGTTATAATCATAGATCGCATTATCGGAATTTCTCCCAACGACGGTCGCGCTACCTTTATATAGCTTGACGCGGACTTTCCCGGTGACTTTTTCATTTACCTTTTCCAAAAATGCCTGAATATCTTCACGGAGGGGCTCCAACCATAAGCCTGCATAGACCAAATATGCAAATTGGGTATCCATTATTTCCTTAAATAAATTTTCATGGCGAGTACATACAAACTTCTCTAAATCCAAGTGAGCCTTAATCAGAATTGTCGCTCCTGGGGTTTCATACACTTCTCGACTCTTCAAACCTACGATCCTATCCTCCATGTGATCTAAGCGACCAACGCCGTGCTTACCCCCCATCGTATTCAGTTTCATAATTAACTGAGCTGCGTTCATCTTCTCCTCATTAATTGACGTAGGTTCACCTCGCTCAAATGTAATTGTAATATATTCTGACGCGTTGGGTGCTTTTTCGGGGGCGACCGTCCAAGCAAATGCATCATCCGGACACTCATTCTCTGGATGCTCAATTAAGCCACTTTCTATCGATCTGCCCCAAAGATTTTCATCAATACTATACGGCGAGTCAATATCTACAGGAACGGGAATGTTATGTTTCTTTGCATATTCGATTTCTGCATCTCTGGTCATATTCCACTCAACCACTGGCGCAATTATTTTCATGGATGGGTCCATTGAGAGAATAGTATTCACGAAGCGCACTTGGTCATTCCCCTTGCCCGTACATCCATGGGCTATTGCATCTGCCTCATGTTTCTTCGCTATTTCCACGCCTTTCATCGCTATCAGTGGGCGAGATAGTGAGGCACACAGTGGATAGATTTTTTGATACAACGCGTTTGCCTTTAAGGCGGGAAAGACGAAATCTTTCGCAAATTCTTCCTTTGCATCGATAGTATAATGTTTTTTCACGCCCAAATTTAGGGCCTTATCTTCAATTTTCTTGAAATCCTTTTGCTGCCCTACATCGAGCGTCAGCGTGATCATCTCACAAGAATACTCCTCTTGAATCCACTTCAACATGCAAGACGTGTCCAAGCCGCCCGAATATAATAAGACGCAGAGATTGACCTCTTCAGGCGTTGTCAAATACGTTGCCGTTTTTTCTTTCATTCCCTTCAACACCTTTATATGCTATTTCTCAAGCTATGGGATACCATATAATCCTTCACTCAATTTAAATTGAATGCTAACTTCTTCACCCTTTAAAATATAAATATTAGAACGAACTGTAAAAAGAAAGGTATTTGATATGTTGCACCAATTAATCCCAAGGGAACGTTGCCCTTGCGCCTACCATTGTCGTAGTTTCTTCAATTGCATCTCCTAGAATATTATCTTCACGAATCTGCGTCACAATCGAATCTAATTGATCTAATTGCGTGTAAGACACTTCTACCATTATATCCCAGGCCCCATAAACAGGCACCCCATACGACACTAAGCTCCTTTCAAACAGTTCCTTGATCCGATCAACTACATCCCATTCTTTTCCCACGTTTGACAATCTTAGGAGGATGTACGCGCGATATTTTTTATCTGCCATTTTCATTTCACCTTTACACTTTGAATAGAATTGAAAGAGATTTCTCTCTTTAAAAAAATGCTGTTATAAATAAATCATTTCATTTGCTTTTTGTTTCGTAACCTTAAAATGGATTATCGAAATATTCGTTTGAGTACTATTTTTTTTCGTTGGCGTAATACTTTTATGCGTAATTTTTATGAAATTAATTAAATTAGAAAAATACTTTATTGGTGGATTTAAAATGCACATTCCGGATGGGGTCATCGATCTTTGGATGTTACTAACCTTCTGGGGCATTGTAATCCTTGCATGGGTCGCCGCAGTATTAAAATCAAGAAAAATACTAGAGGAGGAGGAATTCAAACTTCCCTTATTAGCAATTATGACCGCTATGGTATTCGCGTTACAAATGCTGAATTTCCCCATCATAGGCGGGACAAGTGGTCATCTATTAGGGTTCGTATTAATTGCTATTATTCTCTCGCCAGCTCAAGCTCTACTCTCAATCTCCACAGTTTTGGCCATCCAAGCACTCATTTTCGGCGATGGAGGTTTGGCGACAATGAGCGCAAACGTGGTAAATATGGGCATCATTACAATGGTTGGTTATTTCATCTATTACGCCATTCGAAAAGTTAAAGATGATGATATGGGACTCTATATCAGCACTTTTATAGGAGCGTACCTCTCCGTTCTGCTCGCATCTATTGTCGCCGGCATCGAAATCGGCGTGTCGAGTCTGTTCCCTTATGGCGTCGAAATTGCAGTTCCCGCAATGATCTTTTGGCATGTTTTCATTGCTCTTGGTGAAGCTGCAATTACATTGGCAATAATAATATATCTTCAAAAAAATCGTCCCGATTTAATCCCAAAAACTGAGGAGCTTAAGTTATGGTGGTAGAAAAGAAAGAGATTGTCATATGGAGATGGTTAATGGCAATAATCATACTCCTTGCAATCTTCCTCTACGTTCCAACTTTCATTGCTGGTCCCGACGGACTTGAATCAGTCTTTGAAATTTTTGGGTTTTCCCCGCCTGAGGCAACTTGGGTTGGCATCTTTCCCGATTATACAATCCCTGGAGTTGTCAATGAATGGATAACATCCCTTTTTGCGGGAATTATGGGGACCTTAGTCGTCTTCGCAGCTGCCTATGGCCTCGGGAAGTTGATGTTGACGATCAAACAAAAATAATTTTTATTAATTTCAATAATAACTCCCCTTTATTTTTTATTTAAAAAGACTTAAAAGAGTAGGTGTCCGATTTTAGCAGCATATTAAATAGATTCCGCGAACTCATCTATTTTGAAAAATTTTCCAATTTGAATTCCCCAATTCATCAGGTAAATCCACTAATCAAGCTAATTACCATTCTCGCCATCATTATCATTAATTTGATGTTCACTTACATCATATCCTATTTTCTCTTAATAATTCCCCTCTTTGGGATAATGGTTATATCGCGCGTTTCACTCAAGCATTACTTTTTCCGGACTCTATTCTTCATAACCATCTTTGCCATCATCATCGCAATTCCCATCCTCTTCATTACGCCGGGCCAGATTTTAGTTCTCTGGCGAATAGGGTCTGTTGATATTACGATTACTTTAGAGGGGATTTTAATGGCAAGTAGGTTTGTATTGCGGATTTGGCTTTCCTTAATGGCGATTATGACGCTCATTTTCACGACACCCTTCGCAAATATAATCCATGCGCTGAAACATATAGGGATTCCTAAGATATTTTTGATCCTATTTTCTTTAACATATCGTTATATCTTTCTCTTCATTGATGAACTCCTTCGGATGTTACGTGCGAAAGACAGTCGAAGTTTTATAAAATTAGGCTTCCGCCTTCGGTTTAAAATATTGGGGCACATGTTTGGCACGCTATTAGTTCGCTCAATTGATAAAAGTGAACGCGTGTATCGGGCAATGCTAGCCCGCGGTTATGAGGGCGATCTTGTCACTAAAGAGTATAAAACTAATTATTTTTTCACATCACTATATGCAATTCTCATACTCTCTACATTAACTGTCATTTTTCTTATTGACTTGCAAATTATTCCATTTTTCTATCTATTTTAGCTATGTGGTGAATTTAGAAATGCAAAACATGGGAAAAAACATCATAGAAGTTGAAAATGTGACCTATCGGTACCCGGACAAGACTTTAGCCATAAAAAACGTGAGTTTTGAAGTGAAACCTGGAGAATGTCTCGGGTTAATCGGCCCGAACGGTGCCGGGAAATCCACGCTCTTCCTCATCCTAATGGGCTTTTTAAAACCCGAGGAAGGAACAATCAGCATTTTCAATCAGAAATTAGGTAAAAAAACGAAAAAAGACATACGGAAAAAAATCGGAATGGTTTTCCAGGATCCAAACGACCAATTATTCAGTCCCACTTTATGGGAAGATATTGCCTTTGGTCCATATAACTTAGGCTACGAAAAAGAGGAAATCGATAGGAGAGTCGAAAAATCTCTCCAAATTGTCGGATTAGAACGATTCAAAAATAAAGCCCCTCATTATTTAAGTTTCGGAGAAAAGAAAAAAGCAGCTCTCGCCACTATTTTATCAATGGATCCTAAAATTCTTCTATTAGATGAACCCTTCTCCAACCTCGACCCAGAAAGCTATTCTGACATCCTTGAAATCATTCTAAAATATCGAAAAGCTGGATTAACGATAATCATTGCCACCCATGATGTCGACGTGCTCCCTCATTTAGTGGATAAATGCATTCTCATTGACCAAGGACAGATAGTTTCTGAGAGTGATGTCCAAGATATCCTAACTAATCACGATCTCCTCTTGAATCACAAGATGCGGATGCCCCTCCTTGGACAAATGTTCTATAATTTAAGAGACCGCAATATCATCCAGCAAGATTCCTTTCCAATAACGCTGGCTGAGGCGGAATCCTTCATAGCAGATTTATTAAAGGTTAAATAGGAATCAATCCGCCATACTTTCGCAAGGTTCTCAACTAAAAATTTCGAATAACTTCGTAAACTTTATAATAAACGAGCGGCTTAAAAGGTTGGAAAAATGAGTCAGGAAAAAGAGCGAGAAGTTCACCCCATTGTTAGACAAGCATTGGAAATGGCTTATGAATGGTTTGAACCCATATATTTAGATGAGGAGGCAGTTGAAGAACTAAAATACTCGCTGAAACAATTATTTGGGCAACCTGACCTCCTTAAAGCCGTGGTGGACTTGATCAACTTGGCAGCAATTCTTGATAAAGAAGGCTGCCCAAAAGCTGCGATGGCACTCATAGGAGTGGTTGCCACCGCCGCTAATGCATTAAACGAGTCCAACGAAAATCGTATCCACCCAAAGTCAGAATGATATTTATCTTCGTTTGATTACTATTACGGCAAGCCCAAGTGAGCTGATAAGGGTTATAAATATGACTATATAGAGGGTAAGGGCGATTCCTGATTCTTCTACATGAAGCGTAACTGGGTTAGAGATAGTTGCGGCTTGAAATGTGATAAAAATCGGCGCATTCCCGACCATGATGCTTGTATCGCTTAAAGTTTGATTAGTACCCGTGTAAATGTCGTGGATTTTTATATCGCCCACCGCTCCGAGATCTAACGTGACCTCAATATTTCCGCTTGCATAAGTGGTCGGGTCATACCACATGATGAGGGTCGAGTTGCCATTGGCTCGCCGGTATAAGGTAGCCACGAGATCATTCGCCGCTATACCGCCCTTATTCATTACGAGATCTTGGTAGAGGATGCTATTCGAACAATGATTGCTGAATAGGCTGTATGCATGAGCCCCGGGTTTCCACGTTCCATTCCCATGAACTAAACCAAAAAAATGTTCTGAATCCAAGGGGTCCGGTACCAAAGGATCTTCGTCATGGTACCACATTATCTCCTTCACGTGTAAGTTGGAAGCAATAACATGCGATTTTATCACGTTTTCCGCCAACTTTTCCTGGGATACACGCCAGGCATACTCCCCACCTGTCGGGTTGCCGATCTCCGTAATCCAATAGTCTCCGGCAAATCCATATTTTTGGGCGGTTACCATATGTTGCATAATACCGCGATATAGGGAATCAGCATCGTAATGATAGAAATGCATTGATACGACGTCTATGTAGTCCATAATTCCCGCCTCAAACATTGCCTCAAATTCGGGTGGCACGAATCCGCTGAAGGTGCCTGCCATGGACGCACTAAGAACTGTCAAATTTTGGCTAAATTCCACTTCAATTTGATGTATCAGTTCTTGGGTCTGGTTGAATAAATCATAAAAATGCTCTATGGGACCATCCCAGAAATGGATGTTGGGCTCGTTCCAGATCTCCCAAGCTTCGACCCGGTCCTTATACCGCCTGACTGTTTGATTCACATAATCCAAAAAGTAGGGAATGTCGTTCGGATGGATATATTTATCACTCTGCGGATTGACTGTTTCAACATTAACGTTATCATATAATAAAAGGGCTAAAACCTTTACGTTGTGATCTTCGGTGGCATTTAAGAAACCGTCCCACTTGTCCCAATACCAAGAATCGTCCGCGGGTTCAATACCACTCCAATGGAAATCCACGCGGGTCCAATTCGCCCCCAGTTGTTTCATGGTCACCCATTCGTCTGAACTGGTGTTTGAAGAACCAATGTGACAAATGCCACATATGTCATCTATTGGAATTCGCTGCTTTGTGGGGAAATTTAATGGAGGTCCCTTGATGGTGAGGGTGACTATCACGAAGGGAACTAAAAGCCCTCCAATTATGATGACTAGGAGTAGGATCCCGTGCTTTCGGACTTTGATCCCCTCTTTGGTTTTAGTTTTACTCTTCATTGAACTCCTCCATATTTTTCGTGTTTTCTGTAATCTCCCCATTTTCATGTTTGAAAATAGAATCAAGCGCAAAAAAGATAAGAGCCAAGCCAAGAATGCCCCCAGCAATTCCAAAGAGTACCAAGTTAATAAATCCTCCAACTCCAAGTCCAATTAATATGGTACTGAAAGCGAAAAGGACTAAGCTGCCGAACCAGGCGATTTGTACGAACGTGATTGCAATTGCATGATTAATAGGGTTCTGCTTACTTCCGAGAAGAAACATCATCACCAAGATATATCCCAAGACAAATGGGGACATAAAATAAATTTCCAAGAAGGATAGCCCTAAAATAAGAACACAGATAATATCCCCTAATAAAGAGATCTTTACCTTTTTCTTAACTTCAATAATCATAAGCCCGATGCCCAATACAATTCCCGCATAGAAAATTGGTGAAAGAAAAATGCCAGAAACCAAAATATAATTTTCTTCGATAGCTCCTACGATTTGATTATGAAAACCCCATAAAATCCATGAAATTACAAACGAAACAAGGTAAAATAAGGCTCTGAAAAAGTTGTGGATAATTATTAATAAATTTCCCCAGAGCATTTTAAACGAACTAATTGAAAACATTTCTTTCAAATTCTTAAATACTGTATAGGAACTGGGATTTTGAGGACCATTTGATAATTCTTCTGAATTTGTATATTGCCTGCTGACTGATATTAGAATCATGATCGCGTGAAAAATCACGGCCGTGATCCAATAATAGACCGGGTATTGAAGTATTGCTACTATTCCCAGCGTTACTGCACCGATCACCCCTCCCAATCCTAGAAGTAGGATAAATTGATTTCTCTCTTTTAAGTAAGTTAATAGAGGCCTTTTATCCATGTTCGATGCTATATTTGAGATAAGAACGAGCCCAAAAAATATGACCCATAAATGAAATAACCAAGTAAATGGAATGATAGGATTAAACTCATTTCTCGTTTGTAATAGCAAAATTATAGTTAAAATAATTCCACAAATGAGTAAATGAATCACATACTCAATTTTACGAATTGCTACTCTTAAATATTCAACCTGACATATAAATCCCACGAGAACCGTCATTAAAATGGGCCCTAGAATTACAAAAAAATCCCCCAAACTCTCATTAGAAATTAGATTCCCACTATAGACAATCCAAAAAAATTGGATTCCGAATAGAATAAACACCTCCACGTACCCAAATAACCGTGCCGCCAAAAGGCCTGTTTTTTCTATGGAGGATCCATTAAATTTCATTTTTATTTTCAATTTTAAATTGTAATTGGATTTAATAAGTTATTTTTTACGGATTACTACTGCCAGACCGATAGATCCTATAAGCACGCCTAATAGAATTACATAGAGCGTTATCGCAGTAATTGATTCTTTTACGTGCAGGGTAATTGGATTAGAGATACCTGCAGCTTGAAATGTGATAAAAACCGGCGTATTCCCGACCATTATGCTAGTATCGCTTAAAGTTTGATTAGTGCCCGTGTAAATATCGTGGATTTTAATATCGCCCACCGCTCCGAGATCTAACGTGACCTCAATACTTCCGCTTGCATAGATGGTTGGATCATACCACATGATGAGGGTCGAGTTGCCATTGGCTCGTCGGTATAAGGCCGCCATGAGATCGCCCGCCGAAATCCCGCCTTCTTTTATTATTAGGTCTTCGTAGAGAATGCTATGGGAACAATGATGGCTGAACAGGCTGTACGCGTACGCCGCCGGTTTCCAAGTTCCATTGGTGTATAACAAACCAAACCAATGTTCCGAGTTTTCAGGGTCAGGATTCTGGTAATCTTGCCCTCGATACCAGATCACCCGCTTTACATCGTACGAGGAGGAAATGACGTATGATTTGATGATGTTTTCAGCCAACTTTTCTTGAGAAACTCGCCAAGGATACTGTCCATTGGTGGGGTTGCCTATCTCCGTAATCCAATATTCGCCTTCGAAGCCATATTTCTGTCCGAGGGCCATCTGTTGCATTATATTTTGATACAAGGAGTCAGGATCGTAGGTGTAATAATGAAAGGAATACACGTCAATATATGTCATGATTCCCCGTTGGAACATCGCTTCGGTTTCAAGTGGCACGAATCCCGCTACAGCACTTGCCATGGCTGAATTAAGAAGGGTTAGATTTTGGCTTAATTCCCCCTCAAGTTGATGAATGAACTGTTGAGTTTGGTCAAACAATTCGTAGAAATGGTCTTTTGGTCCATCCCAAAAACGGGCTAAGTTAGGTTCATTCCAAATTTCCCACGCTGCTACTCGGTCCTTGTATCGCCTCATGGTTTGGTTAACGTAGTCCAAGAAATACGGAATGTCGTTAGGGTGAATGTATCGATCATAGCTCGAATTAACAGTTTCGACAGCGTCATTATCGTATGCTAAAACAGCTAATACCTGAATACCATATTTTTCTGTATCATTCAAGAAACCATCCCAATAACTCCAATCCCATACATCATTTGCAGTTTCAATACCACCCCAAGAAAACTCGCGCCGCGTCCAATTCACTCCAATTTGTTCTACTGTTCCATTTGGTTCATCAAAAAAGTCATTCACGAAGCAAACTCCGCAAAAATCATCGATTGGGGTGCGAGTTTTGGTGGGGAAGGTTAATGGGGGGGCCTTAACCGTGAAGCTGAGCACCAAGAAGGGGATGAAGAGCCCTCCAAGCACGATGATTAAAATGATTATTCCTTTCTTTCGCACCGGCAAATCCGGCTGCTTCCCGGCATTATCCATCAGTAGAATCCTCCATATCTTGTTTGTCCTTTCCCTTTTTAAGTCCAAGAAGTTTTTCAATGGCAACGCATCCAAAGGATAAGCCGAGAGCTCCTCCTATGGCACCAAATAGAATGATATTAATCAACTCTTTAATTCCTGGCTCCAAGGTCAGAAGCGAGGGATATGCCACAAAAAGCGCTAAACCCACGTACCAAAGAAATTGAATAAATATTATCGCACCTGCATAGGTGATAGGGTTTTGGCTACTTTCATGAAGCAAGAGCATTGCTATAGCGTAACCCATTGCGACTGGGGCTAGACCATAAAATCCTATCAAAGACAGCCCCACAGTCAAAAATCCAATTGCATCTCCAACAAGCGTAATCCTACCCACTTTATTTACCTCAAGAACCTGCAACCCGATGCCTAATCCCATTCCAACATAGAACAGTGGTGAGATAAAAATGCCAACCACTAAATGATAATTATCCTCTATAGAACCAAAGATCCCGTGAAAATGCCCCCAGACATACCACGCAATTACGAATAGGAGGCCGAGAAACACGCCTTTCAGAACGTCATAAAATTTCTTTAGATCAATTTTCATCGATTTCTTTGAAAACAGTTCCCTAGAATTTCTGTATACCGTATAGGAATAGGGACTGGGAGGTCCATTCGAAAGCACTTCCGTATTAGTATATTGACGACTGATCGATATCGGAATCATTATTGCATGAAAAAGTGCTGCCGCGATCCAATAATGGACTGCATAATGGAGTATCGATATGATGCCCAACGTGAGGATCCACACGACTGTCAAAACTCCAATAAATAAAAGTAACTGACTTTTCTCCTTAAGGTAGGTTAAGAGCGAGGGTTTATCCATGTTGGATACGACGTTTACGGTTAGTACCAAGCCAAAAAACACGATCCATAAATGAAATAACCAAGTGAATGGAAAAAATGGACTAAATTCATCCCTCAGTTGAATTAGTAAAATTATAGTAAGAATTATCGCACAAATTAATAAGTGGATTATCCATTCAATTTTACGAATTGCTGCTCTTAAATTTTTCATTTGGCAGATAATTCCCACAACAATGACCACTGCAATGGGCCCAAGAAATGCTACCAAATCCCACAGGCTTTCATAATAAAGTAGATCGCCGCTGTAGATAATCCAAAAAAACTGAAGGCCGAATAAAATTAAAATTTCTACATACCCAAATAACCGTGCAGCCAAAAAGCCGGTCTTTAACTTACTTTCCGATTTTGCCAAATGCAGCACCTAATGACGCGTTAGAGGGCTGTTCCCGGAGGAATGAAGATTTAGAAGGGCTCAATCTGCTCATACGTGCCAAATACGTTTTCTATCGCTTGGCGGATTTCACCTAACGTGGCGTAAGCGAGGGCGGCATCAATGATATAGGGCATCAAGTTTTCATCGTCTTTTCTCGCGGCATCCTCTAATTTTTGCAGGGTTTCCTGAACTTTAGCATTATCACGCTTTTCCCGTAACCTTTTCAAGCCTTCGTGCTGCGAGCGTTCCACTTCAGGGTCAATTTTTAAGACTGGAATGTTGATTTCATCATCTTCTGGGGTTTTAAATGCATTAATTCCTGCCACTAACCGTTTTTTTGATTCAATTTCTCGCTGATACCGATAAGCCGCCTTTGCAATCTCAAGCTGGAAGAACCCTTGTCGGATGCCCTTAATGACTCCGCCGATTTCCTCGACCTGCTTGAAATACTTGTAAGTTTCTTCCTCCATCTTGGTCGTGAGCCACTCGATATAATAGGATCCGGCGAGGGGATCTATGGTATCCGTCACGCCGCTTTCGTGGGCAATGATTTGCTGAGTACGGAGTGCAGTTGTCACGGCATCTTGCGTGGGGAGGCATAACGCTTCATCTTTTGAATTTGTATGCAGTGATTGTGTCCCACCAAGTACTGCAGATAGGGCTTGAAGGGTGGTTCGGATTATATTATTCTCAGGTTGCTGAGCCGTGAGAGTACAACCCGCTGTCTGAGTATGGAATCGCATTTTCATCGAACGAGGATCTTCAGCACCACGCTTCTTCATTTCTTTTGCCCAGATTCGCCTTGCTGCCCGAAATTTTGCAATTTCTTCAAAGAAATCGTTATGAGAATTAAAGAAAAATGATAGCCTCGGTGCAAATTCATCTATAGTCAATCCCCGTTCTAATGACGCATCGACATAAGCCAAGCCATCCGCAAGGGTGAAGGCTAGCTCTTGAACGGCCGTGGATCCTGCCTCCCGAATATGATACCCTGAAATGCTCACGGTATTCCACTTTGGAACGTGTTTAGTCCCATATTCAAATGTATCAATAATCAAGCGCATGGAGGGTTCTGGCGGGAAAATCCATGATTTCTGGGCGATATATTCCTTAAGGATGTCGTTCTGAATCGTGCCTCTTAATTCCGTAAAGGGAATGCCTTGCTTTTTTGCATTAGCTAGGTAAAATGCCCAGACAATAGCGGCTGGACCATTGATCGTCATGCTCGTGGAGACTTTATTCAGGGGTATCCCATCAAATAAGATCTCCATGTCCAACAGGGAAGAAATTGCCACGCCGCATTTCCCCACTTCCCCTTCCGACAGCGGATCATCTGAATCACGCCCATATAACGTGGGGAAATCAAAGGCGGTACTTAAACCCGTTTCACCGTGTTCTAATAAATATTTGAATCGTTTATTGGTATCTTCTGCCGTGCCAAATCCCGCAAATTGACGCATGGTCCACAAGCGCCCTCGATACATCGTATCATAAACTCCCCTGGTAAAGGGATGTTGCCCAGGCTCTCCTAAATCTCCTTCATAATTGATTTTCACGTCTGCAGGGGTGTAAAGCCTCTTCACTTCGATGTTAGATAAGTTTCGAAACGTATCTTGGCGTTCCTTGCCTTCCTTGGCTTCTTTTTCTGCCGCTATCAATTTATCATCCAACATTGGCGTTCCCATACTTTTATTATGCAGATAATTCTAAGTATACGTTACTAAACACTGAAAACCTTAAAAACATTTGACTCTATCGGATTAATTGGTTCTCAGCTCAGGAGGACTTGCGTATGGTGAAGAAAAAGATCCGCTTTCTGATGGCAAAACCCGGGCTAGACGGGCATGATCGAGGCGCAAAAGTCGTCAGTATGGCATTACGCGATGCAGGTGTTGAAGTAATCTACACGGGGCTTCACCAAACCCCAGAACAAATCATTAACGCCGCTCTACAAGAGGATGTTGATTTTATAGGGCTCTCAATCCTCAGTGGTGCACATATGACATTAATTCCCAGAGTCATTGAACTTGCCAAAGAAGCAGGGCTTGGAGATAGATTCATACTCGCCGGTGGCACGATCGTCCTCCACGAAGAAATCACGGAACTGAAAAAACAGGGCGTGAAAGAAATCTTTGGTCCTGGCTCGCCCACGAAAAAAATCATTGATTACGTCTACAACTTGGTCGAATCTTAGCTGTTTTTTTTATTAGCTTTTAAATTTATATTAATCAGAGCAGTGAAAATATATACGCTACCAAATCTCCAATAAAATAGGTTATCGTAATTATAATTATTGCAGCTACAACGTAAATTACCATTGTACGAACAACTCTTCTATTTACTTGTTGTTTGGCGATATATCCACTTAAAATGCTCAAGACAAACAATCCCCAAAAAACCGCAAATTGGGTGGCTTCAATAAGTGTTAGGAACATAAAAGGAATGATAAATTGCATTATAATGGCAGTCTTGGTGGCAAATACTATTGAGGCTTCTTTCCAGACTTGTCTAGTTTTATGCGTACTATCGGTTCTTCGAGATAAATACTCACTGAAAGCGTCTGAAAATCCCTCTACAAACGCGACAACAACTATACCGCTAAGTACAACTAATATTGCTTCTGTACCAGACGATAAACCTACCATAATAGCAAGTGCTACAATTATTCCGGAAGCCAAACCTTGAATTGTTGCGGAAACCATTTTATTTTCACCCGTTTTTTCAATAATTTGTATTAACTAATCGAACTATTAATAAAGCTTATTCCGTTGAATACTGTTTAAATTAAGAAAAGACAGATTAGACATTGGCTTTACTCCCTTGTAAGAGCTCCACCGATGGCACCCGCTGCTATCAAAATAAAAGCACTCACTAGAAAATCCACTATTACATTGCCGCCAAGCGAAGATATAAGAGAATACCAAGCTATTAAAGCATCAAAATTAAAAAGGAATCCCACTGCCAATTGGAGGAAAAGTAATAGTCCAAAACTAATAATACTTACCAATATCCCCTTTTTGATTTGTTTCATTACAAGTCCCCCAATGAACGCCCCTATTGTGAGAGCTGCCATTATGGACCACATTCCGCTCGTGATGAATGTAGGTAAATGCAGTGGTATTATAAAAATAGCTTGCCACAAGGTAGTTATGTTATAACTAACTACTTTTTCTAATGATAAGCCCAAAGTAAGGAAAAGTATAATCATTTCCACGGTGACCATACACGCAAGTACTCCGATGAGAAATTTACCAGCTTTTTTCTTATCAGCTTTTTCCTTATCAGCTTCATTAGCTTTTGCCATTTTTACTACCTTTTCTTAATTCGCAATACTCCTTTTTATATTCCTTTATTAATTGTTTTGGTAAAGGAATCAAGAAATTTAAAAAGGAGTAATCCTTACCACTAAATTCCTATTTGAATTTGAGAAATTTGATATGAATGCATTCAACTAAAATCACCTTCATTGGTCATGCGACGCTTCTCATTGAGATGAACGGGGTCAAAATTCTTACTGATCCAATTCTTGGTAAATATCCCCGTTATCTATTCTTTTTCAGGCGGCGATGGAAAGCGGGAATGACCCTTGAACAGCTTCGTGAAGAACAGATTGATGCTATTCTCTTATCTCATTCCCATATTGACCATTACCACGTTCCAACACTCCGCAAATTGTCGCAAGATATACCCTTTTTCATTCCTGCGGGATATAAAAACCGCAGGTATGTGAAGTCTGCGTACAAACATTTCACTGATATTCATGAATTAGACCCATGGGAGAAAGAAGAATTGAATGGCGTGACAATCACGGCAGTTCCATCAAATCACCCACGTAAATGTCAGGGATATGTGATAGAGGGGCCGCATACCCTCTACTTTCCTGGAGATACCGGATTTTTCGAGGAAATAAATGAAATCCCCAAACATTTCCCTCACATCGATGTAATATTCTTACCAATGATGCCTCATTTTAGATATTTCCGCAATCTCAATCCCCACATAGATGCGCCTGAAGCCGTTGAAATGGTTAAAATCCTGAAGCCTCAAAAATATGCCATCCCCATTCACTTCGGGTTTTATCCAGAGTTTCACCCCTTAAGAATACCTAACAAATTCAAAGAATTGCTCGAAGAAGAGGGCTTAGAGCATCTTTTTTACTTGCTCAAGAACGGAGAGAGCTTGGAACTTTCTAACGATGGTGCTTAAGTTCAAAATGTGCGTGAAATATTCGCTTTTTTTTTAAAATCAATTAGTTAACTGCGTTATCTACATCAGTTACTTTTTTTCTTTTTTATCATAACACATAAATAAACTACATCTAATAAAATAATACATAACAAAACAAAGGAGGAATTATGGATGACGAAAGGCGGACGGATTGCTGGTGGCATAATCGCGCTTATTGGAGGTGCCATGGTAATCATCGCCATTGTAGTTCAATATCTTGCTTTTCTGGTATCTTCAAGCAACGCATTAATTATTGGCATGATTGTAAATATTGCCTTAATGGCTCTTGCTATAGTAGGCGCTATTTTACTGCTGGTCGATAAGACAATTGGGGGAATACTTGCCATAAGCGTGGGTGTATTTATCTTAGCTGGACAATTTATTATAGTGCCCGGTAATCCGGTTGGGGCTCAATTAACGGTCCCTTTAGCTGGTTTCCTAGACTCACTTCTTATGGTAGTAGGCGGGATCCTCGGCTTAGCCGTTGGTAGCGAACTTTAAACTCCCATTTCTCTTTTTTTATAATAAGTTCAATGTCGTAAAAGTTTAGTTTTATGACATTCGAGGAATATTTTATTCTAATTCAATCAAGAGGTTTCCATCCTTATCCATGAAGCGGTCCCTGTAACGCCAGGCAGTCATAAATTTTAAAGCAACTTTCCACCCTTTAATAAATTTTAGTTTTTTCCCCTTACCTTTTACATCTCGCATCTTTGGAACGAGGTAATCTGCAACTGTTTTTGGGGTTTCCGCGAGAATGTTGAAAATTTTCGGTTCATTACCGATGTTCTTCACAACTAAATTGGTAACCATCATCCCAGGATTTATGCTATGCACTGCCACCCCTGTATCTTTAAGTTCGAGCTTCAAACTTTTAGTCAATTTCGGCATCACCGCTTTGCTTATAATGTAAGGTACCTGGTCTGCTATTATATGCTTTTCAGACGATCCCATCCCCTCCAAATTGAAAATTCTTCCTGACTTTTGTTTGAGCATGATCTTTAGTGCCACTTGACAGCCAAAAATTGCCCCCATTACATTAGTATCAATCACACTCCGAATATCGGCTTCTGAAAGGTCCACTAGGGGGGTATTTTTAGCTGATATTCCTGCGTTATTCACCCAAATATCAATTGACCCAAGTTTCTCCATGGCGAATTGGCCGAGTGCTTCCACATTTTCCTTGGCTCTAACATCACAAGTCATTCCATAGACTTTGCCATCTGGGAAAAGATCCTTTAGTTTTGCAAGGGCTTTTTTCACCCGCGCATCATCTCGGGAACTTATTACCACTGAATCTCCCAATTCTAAGAACTTCCTAGCTAAACTAAACCCAAACCCTTTTGTGCTGCCTGTAATAACTACGTTGTACATACTGGATTATAATCAAATTATATTAAAGAGGTTTTTGTTGTGGAAGAGTAAAAAGGGATTAGATTACTCGGAAACTTATTTATAGAATATGGTTAGAAATTCTTTTGGTGGATTTATTTGAATAGTGAGGGTCGTGACGATACCAAATCAACTACTGAAGCTCTGGAGAAGGGCGCTTTGTCGCTTCGAATATTGCTCTGCTTGGCAGGGATGGGATTCCTGTCTGGTGCTGCGTTGGGACAGGCAATCGACATTGCTTATCCAATGAACGGTGCTCTGCATTATCATTGGCCTACGTGGGAGTGGGCAAGTCTGGGTATCGAAATCTGTTGGTGGATTCCGCTCTTATATGGAACCGCTGGCGCTATCCTGGTGGTCACGTACCCGCTATTTGATCGGAGGCGGCGGCAGAAACCACGCGGAGGGCTCAACCCGAGTTGGGGGTTTACACTGGGAAATATAGGAATTTTTGTCGTGCAATGGTGGATGGGGCCTTACCTGCACAGTTTAGGGGTTCCCACTGTCGGAATTTTCTTCTTTACAGTCCCGACTGCTCTCCTGGTGTGGTGGGTATTTGATAACACCGGCGGCGGGTTGTTAATGTGCCTCGTAACTGCCACTATTGGACCAATGATCGAGATCACCTTGATCAACGGGTTCAATCTTTATTCCTACACCTCTCCTGACGTATTCGGTATCCCCCTGTGGATTCTGGGTGCCTATATGTGCGGGGCTCCCGCCAATGGCAACTTGGGTCGCAAATACCTCGCGTTCTTGGAACGCCACCTAAAATAAAAACACCAAAAACCTACTGCGTCTGCCTCGGCCCCGCATTATTAGTCCCTATTCTAACTCGCCCTTTGCCTTTTTCATAGGGTAAATCCCGTATTTTTTAGTAGAGGTTATCAGTGTCTTATAATTTATGTGAGTGATTTGAGGATTAATTGAATGACTATCAGCTAAAATAAATCCACCTCCAGGTGCGCAATGCTGAATTAATTTACGCACGTGTAATTCGATGTCCTTAGGGATTCCTTTGGAAAGTAAATCTATCGTATCGACGTTACCCATTAGAGTAATCTTTTTTCCATATTTTCTTTTAATCTCA
>JABXJT010000031.1 GCA_013375455.1 Candidatus Helarchaeota archaeon
GCCTCTCAGCGGGATTTAAATGTTTCCATGTGGTGATTTTTGTCGGAAAAGATTACTTTTGCGGATTATGTTTTTTTTATCCCATTTTTGAAAGTCTAATTAGAAGATATAAAAACGTAAATCCGTTTCTCCCGGAATTTAATAAGTTCAAATCCTATAAAAATAATTATTAATATAGGAAGAGGAGAAGTCTGGTGTTCTAATTCGAGTATTCGACGGGAAATAACGTCACTTGACAGTTATTTTGTAGTTGCTAAATTCGACCTTTTATTAAATGTTGAAATCACTAACATTCGACGTCAGTTCCGCTCTCAACTCAACGCCCACTTCGGCTCCAGATCGATCAAAGCACTCCACTTCACCAAAATTAGAAATAGCATGCCCTTTAGTACAATACCAAAGCCATCTGTGGTTTTTACAATCATGACATTGAAGAGGATGAATATTCGTTCCCATCATCTCCATTTTTTTTTATTTATTAATGATACTTATAACGGTGCCAATTAACAATGTTACATAACGCTGTTATTTTTAAGTGTTACTGTTTTTGATCGGCTTTTATGGAGTTTGAATTAACAACTCTAAATTCCTCAAAAAAAATATCGTTCGAACTGTATAACCAAAATTTATTAAATTTTATAAAAAGTTATAAAAATTGCTCAAATAAAATGCGCAAAATGAAGAAATGCGCAAATAAATCCCAAGAGTTTAAATAGGAGGGGATTGTTTACCTACTTAACCACACTAATCTCTCTTAGGGTGGTGAATATTACTCAACGAGCACATTAGTTTCAGGAAATACTTCCCCCCCTTTCCTAGCGGGTGTTCGCACAAGTCGGGGACGTCCTCAAGCCCCGTTTGAAACCGGGCAGTCCCTCCTCGGAAAGGAGTAAGAATTCTTGCGTTCTTTGAGTAGCGCGGGGTAACTCCCTTCAGGGCTCCTGATCCAATGCCACGCAAGAGATTCCTCTTGACGACATGCAGAATGATGATGGATGCACTGAACCCGGCGACGGGCGCACAGCCTGATAACCTTAGGGCTGGTCTACTCTTCTCAGCGTAGATGGAGAATTGGCATAGAAATTTATAGATTTTTATAGAAATTTATAAGTTTTTATAACTAATTAAAAGGTTCAAAGGTGAATGTTTAATGATTGAATTAAACAAAAACCATACAAAAATGAAGAATTATAAAATAAAAAATAGAAAATAGATGGAAATGCTTATCCTTCAAGTTCTTTCCGTTTCTCTTCCGCCGCTTTGATTTCGCTTTGTAGCCAATCATTGAATGCTGAGCTATCGGGCTTCATTAGTTTTCCTACATCTGCATCTAAGTTTGATGCTTCAATTTTAACAATCCAGCCAGCCCCATAGCAATCATTATTTATGCCGCTGGGGTCCGCTTCCGTATCTTCATTTACCTCGGTTATCGTTCCTGAGACGGGAGCATATAAAGTGGTTGCGCCTTTACCCGATTCAATAGAACCAAATGGTTTTCCAGCTTCTACTTCGTCGTCTTCTCGCATTATGAGATCTAGGTAAGAGACTTCCCCAGATTCAATGGCAGCAAAAGATGCGAGGCCCACTATTACCGCGTTTCCTTCGACTCTAGCCCATAAATATTTATCATTGTAATACAATTCCTCAGGGAACTCATACTTGTCGATTTTCACCATTTTCGTCACTTCTCGATTACTATGTATTGATTATAATATTGTTATGAAAGTTAATTTAAATGTTTTTAAAAACTTTATCTTGGCATCATATCAGAATTATAGGAGTTATCTCATGAATTGGAAGCCAAGAGAAAAAGAAGAAAGAAATTGGTCGACCCGGGCAGGGGTCTGTCCGCGCCATTTTAGTTTTTAAATGAGCGCTTCATCCGGCACCAATTTGAATTTCACGATCGACGATTTTCTTGCCGTCCTTGTCGATAACGACGAGATGGGCGGCACACGATAGTCAGCAGTCAAAGTTCCTAACCACCACATGGAGGAGGCTACACCCATAACCTTCTTTTCCAGGAGGTTAAGAACCCGTTCCTGCACAACATCTTCAGGGATACCTGATAAATCAACCATTTTCAATTCTCCAAATTAGTTTTTTACTTTAACATTGGTTCTGGTAAGGTGATATCCTTCAAGGCGTTTTGCTCGAAGATTTGTTTTGCCACAGCTTTGAGGGTCAGTTCGATCCCGCCAATATTGTTATTGGTAGCAACGATGAGATTAGCCTTGGTGATTATTCCTTTGTCATCGGTCCAATAGTTATGAATTAGACTTCCTCGCGGAGCCTCCACCATGCCGACGCCACGTCCTTCTTTGGGTTGAACATCAGCCAATTTAATATCGGTTGAAACAATTTCTGGATCTTCCAAAAGAGTTTTGATCTTTTCAAGAGCCTGAACTGTTTCGATGATGCGTGCCCAGATGTAACTGAATACGAAGTGCGATGGTCGACCGCAGACTTCTCGGAATTTCTTCAAGAGGTCTTTCGCCATGGGAGTTTGCATATCTTCCGCAACATTAATTCGAGCTAATGTATTGGCTCTCCAGACACCTTCAGGATAGCCTGCATTCTTGTAATACATATGCGTTGCCATTGAATGGGGCGCAACGTACTCTGCAGCAACGGTGTTATATTCTTGTGGATCCACTTCAGCTACAATCTTGCCTTCTTTATCCATAATACGCCAAAGTCCATCCCAGATAGTCAGTTCCTTCTTATCTTTTGTGACTAGCCCGCAATAGTAAGTGGGTATCGTTCCAACCTTGGTGATGACGTCTAAGTAGTCATTTACGAGTTTATCTCCCAGTTCAACTACGGTTGTGCCAATCTCAAGCATTCTTGGAATCTGCTTCAGAAACTTTTGACGGTCTTCTTCAGCTAGGGGTTTCGTCTGACCGCCGGGAATACCAGTCACGGGGTGGACTGACTTACCGCCGGTAGCGGCACAGATATCCTGCCCGAATTTCATTGCTTCGATCACAGCTTTCCCGATATCAGGAAGCGCTTTGATCACGGCAATGACATTGCGTTTTTCAGGCGGGGCAAGTGGTCCAAACAGAAGATCTGGTAATTGGAGGGCGGCAATGTGTAAGACATGGCTTGAAAATTGTTTTCCATTAATCATAAGTTCCCGAAGTTTCCATGCCGGTCGAGGGGGATTGATACCCCAGCAAGCCTCAACTGCCTTAACAGAAGCAAGATGATGGGGAATAGGACAAATTCCGCAAATTCGTGGTACTATTCGTGGTGCATGTTCCGCAATTCGCCCTTCGAGGAATTTCTCAAAGAAGCGCGTGGATGAAACATTGAATTGAACGTCTTCAACAGTGTTATTGTCACCTAATTTAATGGTTATTTCGCCATGACCTTCGAGCCGTGTGACAGGATCAATTCTTAACGTTTTTACCATTCATTTCACCTTTCATTAATTTTTTCATATCAAATTTCTTAATATAGTCTTTCATTCCTCAAATTAGATTCCTTTTAATTCAAATCCATCAGCTTTCTTGGTTGCGTGGTACTTTAAATTGATGCTATCGAAGGATTCGCCCATTGCTAATGCCAGTAACTCCGTTATATAAAGAACCGGTAGTCCTCTCATGACATCGATTTTCTGGAAGCAGGCAGGACAATTAACTACAATACAATTTGCCCCAGCGGCTTTAGCACTGTCAATTTTCTTTTGCGTAATAGTATCAGCTGTCTCTTTGCTTAGATAGGAGGCCCCATTGCCACAACAAAGATCCTCCTCCTCATAATCTACAACGGTAGCACCTGTAGCACCAATTATAGCACGTTGTTTGGCTGGTTTCTTCGTGTCGTCAGATTTAAGTAATTCAGAAGGACGTGCGTAATGACATCCCGCATGAATTGCGACTTTCAAACCACTCAATTGTTTAGTAACGGCTCCTTGAATAGCAGAGAGATTGTCATGGAGTACATGAACAAAGTGATTTACTTTACTCGTGCCCTTGACTTCTTTTCCAATCTTTGCCAAGACTGCGTTGACCTTTGCTTTTTCCGCATCATTCTGTAATTCATGATTTGCCACAGCCAGCGATTGATAGCAACCGTTGCAAAGCGAAACGATATCCTTCCCTTCAGCCTCTGCAATGGCTAAGTTCGCTGCACCCATTGCTAGCCATACATCACTGTCAACTGAATGAAAGCCGACCGGTTCCGGACAGCAACCGAAGGGGGCATCTGAAACTTGAATCCCTAGTTTATCAAGGACTAGTCTTGCAGATGCTTCGAGGTGTGGTAAGCGGTTCGGAATTGTGCAACCTAAAAATAATTTCATTTCGGCCATTTTTTCCACCTACTATAGTACCTCATCCAATTTATATTCTTTAAAGATTGTTTGTATATCACTTACGGAGGGTTCGGGTAAATCTTTAAGTCCCATTTGTTCTCGGCGTCGCTGAATAGCAGGTTGGCTTGGGATCGCTTTCCCATTCTCCATTATGGTTTTCGCTTGCATAATGTAGGCTTCAGGTGCCTCACCAGCTCTGACACTCATGTTTCTCAACAGATAGAATATATCCACTAATTCAATATCATTAGGACATACTTCTACGCAGTTATCACAGATTTGACATGCCCATAAGGCAGGATTCTCCTTTTTCCCAATGATGTTGCCCTTCATTCCTAAGAAAGAATGCAAGATCAACTTTCTTGGATTATAGACATCCTCACCAACCACAGCGGCAACGGGACATTCGTAGGCGCAATGATTACACTGATAGCAGTACATGAGTCGAGCGCTCATGTGTTTATCCATCACTTTTCTTCTAAATTCTACATCAACACTAACATCTATACCCATTTTCTTCACCTACTTCTTTATTTTAGGAGACATTTTTGTTCGAGGGACCGTCGCTTTGAAAAATACACCGACTGGATCTGGCATTTTACGTATGAGTTCATCGAGAGGCATAGCACCGATAATTGCTTGAATCCTACCTTCAAATTTGGCAGGATCCTCAATGATTTCTTCCATTACACCATAGCAACCAATACAACAAGCGTTCGCGTTCGGACATTGAGCACCACAACCTGCATTTGTCAGGAAACCCATGCAAAGGTATCCTTGATTCAGTAAGCAGGTTTTCGGATCTTTTATGCCTTCATAATCCCGTTTTAAACCGACTAATTTGATATTGCCGTCGTTTCTATCGCAATGCGCACATACATTCTGTAGCCCAGGTTTGAAGGCATCAGATTTTGTCAGCATCACTGCAGCAGCGCCAATAATATTCTTCGTTACTTCAGGAAGTCCTGTAAATAATCCAGATAGATTACCAACAACATCGGGGGTTAAAGCATCTAAATCCACTGCAGGCACATTACCAATCATTTTAGTGGGCAATGATTTGCCTTGGGCAGCTGCCTGCAACACGTCAGCCGTTAAATAGACGTTTCCCAATTGTGGTAAGCGGAAGTACAAGATAGCAAATTCGAGTATGATTTTTGCAACGGCAGGACTCACTTCCGTAATACTTGCAGCCAAATTCAAGAGATCATTTGCTTCAGGTGCTGGCTTATTGGTAGGCCCATATTCACCCATAACGGGTCCTTTATCAGCAGTCCATTTCAGACCAGGAGGTGCGCCTGTAATACCACCAAAACAGGGTACTCCTTTCTTCAATAAACAAGCGTCACCGCGCATCTCGCATACATCACAAACTACAGTATCCAAGTATTTTTTATCCAGTAAGACTGGAACCAACGATAAAACGGCAGATTTCAGGTTCTCTGATGTGGGAGGACAACCGTAGATCATCGCATCTACCTTCACGATATCCTTATTTGGAATTACTTTTGGTTCGAAAGCGGGTAAATTCTCAGCTGGTACAGCGACGTTATCAACGACGGTATCAGCAGTCACGAATTTACGTTTGGTACACTCATCGATAGGGTAGAGATTGGCTAATCCCGCAATGCCACCGTGAGTGGCGCAGTTGCCGATCATAATGAGAACTTGAGATTTCTTTCGTATGAGTTTTAATTGATGCGTATCATGTTCGGTTCGTATATGACCTTCTACGAACCCTACGGTAATAGATCCATCGGGCATTGCTTCAAGTTGACTGTTTTTAGTATCCACGACAGCTTGCCAATAAACTATGTCAAGCAGCGGTAGAATATCGAGTAGTTCGAGGTGAGTATCGAGAATTGACTGGTGACAGCCCCAGCAAGAGGCTAATTGCATAAATGCAACTTTAATTCCCAATTTTTTTTCACCTATTCATTTCATTTTATTTTTTTACTTTCTTTTTTTAATAAATATTGTTTATTTTCGCTTACTTTTTACTTATTTTTAGTAATTCGTTGCCTTTTTCCTATTTATTATAGATTTTTGTTCCTTTTCTCTATGTCATTGCGAAAACAAACAAAGAAGGTATTAAACGATAATTAGTCAAGTTTTTAAAATTTCTTATTAGCATGAATAAAATTGATGAGGTTTTTTAAGGGTTGAGGGAGAATACAACAAAAAAGATAACAGTGTTATGTTATTTGGCGTTAAACGATAACAGTGTTAAGAGGATTGGATTATTTTGGAATTAAAAACTTTAGTTCAAAAATATTATTAAAATCTATGATAGATCCTTTGGACCAGTGCTTTGGGATTAAAATTCTTGAATATGTAATTCAATCTCGTATCTAATTGGTTCAAATGGTTCCCTGGTTTGATTGGGAACGAAATTTAAATATCAGGTTTTGTATTGCTGTTTCATCGAAATATTATTATGTAAAATTTCTATTTCCTTAATCAAGAACAATTAACACAACGTGAGAAGTTATCTAAACACGTTATATTTTTAGAGGTATTCTAAAATGGCGTTGAAAATCAGCAGTGAATTTAGGAAAGAGATCTCGAAATTAGGGGAAGGTTTTAGCGTTAATTACTGTTATCAATGCGGAACGTGCTCTGGTGGATGTCCCGCACTTAGATATACGAAAATTTACAATCCAAGGCGAATAATGGAAAATGTGCTGCTGGGATTCAAGGAAAACACCTTAGACGATCCGGTGCTATGGCTATGCACGATGTGCCACGCGTGTCTTGAGGCCTGTCCCCAAGGTGTCAAGGTCAGTGAAATATTGGTTACCTTGCGTAATCTTGCCACGAAGCGCGGAAAGTTCCCTGAACATCTGAATGCTGAAGTGAGTGCCTTGATGGAATTCGGGTTGATAAACCCTGGGAGCGGTGCCATCCAGCGAAGACGGCAGCAATTAGGGCTTCCTGAAGTCCCGCGACCCATTGTTGAAAACATCAAGAAAGTGGCCGAGGCAAGCGGTTTTATCGAATTGACCGGTTATAAACCGAAGAAGGAGTCAGGATAATGGTTGATTATGCGTTATTCTTGGGATGTAACATCCCTAATCGTCTTCCTCATTTGGAATTGGCAGCCCGGAAAGTACTCCCGAAATTGGACGTGAATTTGGTTGATATTAAAGAATTCGGTTGTTGTCCAGAACCAATAGGAATTCAAGAGTTAAGCCAAGATGCCTGGATGGCCATGGCAGCCATCAACCTCTGCTTGGCAGAAGAAAAGGGTTTGGACATTGTCGCGCTCTGTAATGGGTGTTTTGAAACATTACGGACCGTTAATACCGAATTACAACACAATGATGGGCATAAAACAAAGGTGAATGCCGCCTTATCTAAAATTGGAAAAGAATATAAAGGGACGCAGAAGGTCAAACATGTTTTAGAAGTGCTGTATAATGATGTTGGTCTTGAAAAAATTAAGGCGAGTGTCCAAAAGGAATTGAAAGGTATTAGAGTTGCGGTTCATTATGGTTGTCACGTCATTCGCCCCAGTGCAATCTTAAAAATTGATGATCCATTCCAGCCGAAGTCCCTTGATGAATTAGTTAATGCACTCGGCGCTGAAAGCATCCCTTACCTTCGAAAAATGCTCTGCTGCGGCACGGGCATTGAGGGGATCGATAAGGAGAACCAACTTTGGATGGTGCATGATAAGGTTGCCCAGGTCGAACGGATGAATGCTGATTGCATGACAATGCTCTGTCCGCTCTGCTACATTCAGTATGAGATGGGACAGCTCCAACTCAAGAAGGAACCGTATAGTGCACAATTCAAGATTCCGGTCATGTACTACCCGGAATTACTCGGTCTTGCCATTGGCATGCAGCCCGATGAGCTTGGATTCAAGCTCCACCGCGTGAAAGTAGACCCAGTTTTACAAAAAATTCAATAATTTTGAAGTAATTTCTCTCTTTTTTAAGTTTAATCGTTGATTGATTTGGAACTTACGAAACTAGAAGAAATTCTCTCTACCTTTTTAAGAAAGCCCGCACGTGTTGCGGTGGTCGGAGTTGGGAATTCGTTACGCTCGGATGATTTTGTAGGCGTAGCTGTTGTTCAAAAATTAAAACAGAAAGTCCAAAAAGATGCAGTATTATTCATTGAGGCGGACACCGCACCAACTTCATTTTTTCATAAAATTCAAGAGTGGAATCCCTCGCATTTATTGATCATAGATGCAGCAGATTTTGGTGCGGACCCAGGTGCTGTAAATTTAATTAAACGTGAGCAAATTACCACTTTTACACTAACTTCGCATAAAAGATCATTCACCCTCTTAATTGATCTTATTGCACATTATCTACCTGATTTGAAAATCGAAATATTAGTGATTCAACCCCTTTCGGTCGAATTCAATGCGGAGATCAATATCAGCCCTAATATACAAGATGTATTGGAAAAACTTGTTAATATTTTAGAACTTATTTTATCCAAGCTTTAAGTTTTATACCCGATCTGTAAAATGGTCACGTCTTTTGGGAAAGATTTTGGGTCATAAATTTTCCGCCCATCAACAATGATTGGAGTTTTCATCGATTCCTTAAAAGTTGAAGGAGTTAGATGCTTGAATTCATCCCATTCGGTCACAATAAAGCAAATATCTGCATCTTTCAAGCATTCTTCAGCTGAAGAACTGTAGATAACGCTCGAACTAAATATAGCTTGAGCCTCTTTGAGAGCTACCGGATCGTAAACAGTAATTTGAGTATTTTTATATTTTTGGAGCCGATTTATGATCCGAACAGAAGCAGCTTCGCGCATATCAGAAGTATTAGGTTTGAACGCGAGACCTAGTATTGCTACTTTTTTATTTTCAAGCGAACCAAGGGCTGAAATTGCCATATCAATCATGTATTGGGCTTGAAATTCGTTTGACTTCAAGGTTGCCTCTAATAAAATAGGATTATAATTGTATTCTTTGGCAAAGGAAATTAATCCGTTTAGATCTTTCGGCAGGCAGGAGCCTCCAAACCCGCTTCCTGCGCGAAGAAAATGAGGACTGACTCGCTTATCCAGTCCAATTCCGCGTGCCACGTCTTTGACATCAACCCCTTCAGTGAGACGGCAGATGTTCGCAATTTCATTGATGAAAGAAATTTTGGTGGCAAGAAATGCATTGTTAGCATATTTTATCATTTCTGCCGTGCGTAAATTCGTCTTGAAAATTGTCCCTCCATAGGGTCTGAAAAATTGTTCGAGGAGATCGCCAGACGCATCATCAAGATGCCCAATGACCGTCATATCTGGGCGAAGGAAATCATTTACTGAGCTCCCCTCTTTTAAAAATTCGGGAACCATGCATAATCCGAAATCACTCCCTGCTTTTAATCCAGATTCTTGTTCTAGGATGGGGAGAATCACGCCATCAGTTGTTCCAGGAATTATGGTACTCCTAATGGTAATAATTCGGAATTTTTTATCTAAATTGGCCCCAATGCCTCGAGTTGCATCTTTAATGGAAGTGAGATCAATCGCACCGTGAGCATCAGTAGGCGTCCCCACGGTGATGAAAATGAGATCACTCTCGAGAACAGCTTCCTTGTATTCGGTCGTGGCTGAAAAATGGTTTGTTTCGAGGGATTTTTCTAGAAGATCATTGAGCCCCGGTTCATGAAATGGAGTTTTTCCTTCATTAGCACCTGCGACAATCTCGGGAACTAGATCCACGCCAATTACGGAATATCCTTTCGAGGCAAGGCAAAGTGATGTCACGAACCCCACATAGCCCAATCCAATTACGGCAAGGTTTCTGATATCCTCAAGATTCATTGGATTCCTCCGAGCGAAAGATCTAATCTGACTTTTTTAATTCGGTTTGGCAGATGGGACAATTGGTCCAGTTAGGATCGCAGAAATAATTGCATTTTGGGCAAGGAACTAGTTTTTCTTTCAATTTCTCCTCATCAATCGAAAAGTCAGATTCAGAGATTTTTTGGAGTTCGGAAGCCTCAGAAATTTTAGCCTCACAGATTGGACATTTATCCCAAGCAGGATCACAACCGTAGCCACATTGAGGACAAGCGACTAAATTTTTATTTTCATATACTTCCATGATTTCGTGTGACGGACCCATGAATACATGCGATTGCGTCGAGGGGGGTCCGGCAACCGCAGGACGGGGTACGGGGCGAACAGGTTCCCTGCTTTCTGGCAAATCAATCGGAGCTTGTTCTGGGGTGGTTTCTTCAGGAGTAGGGGATTCAGGGGGGTTTTGTTCTGGACTTGCAGGTTTTTGATCAGGAGCAGGTGGTTGAGACGTTTTTTGGTCTGTTTTGGCTTGATCAGCAGTTATTTTTTTAGGAGTAGGTTGGGATGGTGGTAATTCTTTTGGTTGAGATGGTTTTTCTTCCTCTTTTGGTTTCGTTCCATCTAACGCGGCGCCACAGGTAGAACAGAATAATCCTTCTACCTTCTCGGATTCGGTTAGATTACCACAATTTTTACAGATGAAGATGGGCACCGGGTTTTTCCCTCATGATAATAACGTTTAATTATAAATGGAGGATTAATAAATATGTATTTTTTTCTTTGAAAAATCAAATTAGATCAAGTGTTTGAACGTGAGTTATGAAAAAATCAAAGCTATCTTGACACATGCAAGAGAATCTGATTCGCCATCCGATTTATTAAAGATATTGGGAACAAACCCCGCATTTTTCTTTAGGAAAAATAAAAAAGTTCTCATCAGACGCAAGAGAAAGCAATACGCGGATAGATGCGTGAAATTGGGATTTTTAGACGAAAACTATAAACTCACGGAATTAGGAAGTAAGGCATTAGATAATTATGATGAGGTGCTTTCTCAAACCATTTTTAATCTCGAGTTCAATGGGAAAAATTTTAAAGAAACGCTTCTATCGGCATTAGCAAACATCGATATTCCAATCACGGAACGCATTCACGAAAAAATGCAGGAGTTGGATATTCAGATACCGATTAGTGAACTCCGAAATTATCTAAACATTTTATCGAAATGTGGAATCCTTCAAAAGAATCGTAAATATACCTACACGCTTGCAAAAGTTGATGCCCAGGATTTTGAAGGAATTCTGAGACAAGAATATCGGACTGCTGAGAAAGACCCAACTGGATTAATTTGGTATGAACAATATAAGGAAAATATAATGAAGAAATATAATCTATCATCCAATCAATTTGATGAATTATTTTCAGAAGTAAAGAAAAAAAAGCCACGTTTAATTAGCTTACAGCGATCTAGAACAAAGACTTGGCTCCGTTTGAGAGAGGGATAAAGATGATAGATTATTTTACGACCAAAATCCGAGATTTACATTTATTAAAGCGGGGGGAGCCCATCGGGGAATTCGAAAATATATTAGTAGATCGCCTCATTGATGGAAAACACGTTATAGAGAAGACGTACAAAAATATACGCATCAGTGAAATGTTCAAGAACGATATAAATAATGTATTTTTGCTCAATTTCTCGATCGTGCGGCCCATCGTCGGGACTTTTGGAAGCGGAAAAAGCATGTGTCTGAGACAGAGCGCAATGATTATCGAAAAACATGTGAAGAACGCCTGCATCGCGTTTGTGGAACTCACGAAATACGGGGGAGAACAACCGCACATTGCTATCCAACGCGTTTATAAAGAAATAATTAATAGTATTGCATTAAAATTGAGAGAATGTCTCTCTAATGATATTGAAACGATAAAAGCATTACCTCAAAAGCGACTCCGTGATGGATTGTTTAGTCTAGTGGGAAAGGCAGAGGAGGGTTTTATAAAAGGGAAAATGATTTTAATGGGCGAAGCTGAGGAATATGATGAATTATCGCAAGCTGAAGCCTTGTATATTTTAGAGGAAATTATTAGACTCACTGCTAAAAATAAATATATTATCGTCCTTCTCTTTGATGAATTAGAGAGGTTTATGACAGTTAGTGATGATAGGACGAAGCAAGCCTTTATCGGTACATATCTACGAGCTATAACTGATAAAACCGTTGGACGGGAATCCCCCAAAATTTATATCATCTTTACCTGCGAAAAAGAGAAATTTGAAGAAATCCCACTCATAGTGCCTGAAGTTGAGAGAACAATTCGAGAGTACATATTATATCTAAATGAATTTTCAGAAAATGAGTTCTTTGAGGTTGCTGAGAAAATTTTCAAATTCTTATTAACTCCATTTCAGTATCTTTTTGACATTATGCAGCCAACCCCTGGCTTATGCGCGATGTTGATACGGGACATCGACAATTATACACCATCTGAGCTCGTTACTAGACTATCAAGCTATTATATTAAAAATTATAATTTAGATGCCGTATACCTTTTAAGAATTGAAAAAGGGTATAAGAAACTTGCATTCGAAAAATTCAAAACATTGCTCCAATCTCGTGCTTATGAGGGCAAAAATATTAAAAAAGCAGTCAAGTTAAGAGATTTTACATGGGATGGGATCGGGTATGATAAACGCCAGATTTCAGTGGGTCAATTTACAATTCTAAAAGTAACGGATGAATATGTAAAAGATTATGTAAATCAAATTCAACATTTTTATGAAGATATGAGAAAGGATAGGAAGTTAGATTCAGTTCATGCAATGTTGATTGCACCTGGTTTTGATAAAGGTGTACAATTATTTTGTGCCCAAAACGGTATTGAATGCATAGTTTTCGAGGAAAAACCAAAAAAATTGGAAGAATGGGAAGGGATCGTGGCTTCAAAACAAGTTGAAGTTCCAGAACCGCAAAAATTAGTTGGAACATTATCCACGAGCAAACAAGAAAAATTGAAACAACTGGAACAAATATTAAAGTCATTAACTGCCACGAAAATCCGAGATATTGCGAAATCATTTCACATTGAAAGAGTTTATGGAGTCAAAAAAGCAATATTGATTAAAAGGATTTTGAGGGAGCTACCAGAAAACATCGAGAGGGAGATACGCAATTTAACTTAAGAAAAATGAATGGTTTGGGCACGGTATGATTTTAGGAGTATATATTTTCATTAAAGGGGGGCGAAAATTTGTTTTCCGAAGAGAACTTGAACCCCTTGATGATAGTGCCCGGGAATTGATCGACAACGCGCTCATCAAGATCGTAAACCAATTCGATACATATGAGGAAGGATTTTATCGGATCCCTATAAACGAGCAGAAAAAAATATTATTTGCGGTATATGGTGAAGTCCTTTCGGTTGTACTCGTTAAACCCGAAACAAAATCAGGGGAAAAACCATTAACTCCAGATCTTTTGGATGCAAATGACGCTTTATTTGCGAGTATTGTTTTTAATCAGCCTTTTCTGACAGATTTAATACAAATTGAGGCAGGAAAAGAGAAATTTTCATTTTATCGCCAGGAATTACTGAAGGAAAAACAGAAAGCAGTAGAAAAACCAGCAGCAGCTCCTCAAAAAGAATTAAAACCTAAAGTTCAGCAATATATCAAAACATTAGATTCGATCATTGGAGAAGTTAATACCAATTTGAATAAATCTTTACGAGAAACTGCCTATAAACCCGTTAAAAAACCGCTTAGCATTCAAGTTGTATTCTCTAAATTTACTGAACTAACTTTCCATTATGCTAGAATGTACCTCATGGAAAATCTGATTCGTGACCTAATTGAGGACCATGCAGGACGGCCGGTTACTGAAATCAAGATGGGTGTGAATGACTTTCTCTTCTATTTTCGGAAATCCATCACCGTCTTGCGGGACCGACCAGAAATAAAGTATTTCTTCAAAATAATGGATGGACATAAAATCGGGGTCCGGATTAAGGACAGAACTGCGTTTACGGTATCCTTTTTGGGGGATAACATTGAAATCTCAGATAAAGTCTCAAAGAAAAATCCCTTGGTTTACTTTGAATCTGTAGATTTAGTCATTAATTTGATTTTAGGAAGATTAGACGTTACGAAGGTCGCACTTTCAAAAACGGTTCGAGCCACGCAGTTACATAAACTAGTCGAATGGAGTGCTCCTATCGCCGCAATCCTGCTCCGTGTCTATGGAGGTCGATTTAGCGAGAAAGACGATCTATCAATCAAACAGTTGACATTAGAAGGCATGGCTCAATTGGTTGAAGCTTTATTCATTGCAAATTTAGAGGGAAGTCCCCAGAAACGTGCGTGGATAAAGGGGATCCATAAACGGATTTTACTGCATATGATTGATAAAGGCACGCTCACGATTATTCTCAAAGGGGATAATGTCGAAGTTAAAATTGGACCTACTAAAAAGGAGCCAGATATCATCATTCAAGGGCATTTAGAAGATATTTGCCGTTATGCTAATGGAGAAGTGAGTTTCATTACGGCATTGCGCAAAATAAAATTGTTGAAAGGCATTTCCATGAATCCCATTGATTTAATTAAAGGGAAAACTTTCTCACAATTGAGCGAATTATTCACGCTATGGCGAATCTCACGAATTTAAATTCATTTTAAATTAATAAATTAAAAAAAGAATTTCAACAATCTGAACCCTATAACTCCAACCAGCTCATATTAAATTGTACAAATATCAAATAATCGTGGTAATCGTGATACGGGGGGCGAACGTGGCGATCATCGCCAATTTCAAATAAAATGCATACAGTCTTGTTGGATAGAACTCCTAAATCGGAATATCCAGCGTTGCCTCTATATAAAACTTTGGCAACATCCCACGTTTCACATTCATTATAGCTAAGATGGATGGTCATATTCTGCCTGTCTGATGGGTGTGAGGGATTGGAGAAAATAATACGATTTATACTAGAATTACCAGCCTCTGTTAAGCGCGCAATTGAAGCTTGGCATTTAGGCTCTTGCAAGGCATTCTCTATACCCACGGGACCCCAATTCAGACCGCCATCATGACTCCAAGAGTACAGTCTTTTATAACTTTCAACGTGTTGGGAGCGAATTGTTATGTAAATGCTACCATTAGCGGTTTCCACGACTTCACATTCGCTGCCAATAGTAGTATAGTTCCCTCTGTGCCAAGTAAGCCCATTATCGTCACTGTATATCATGAAAGAATGCGTGATGGAACTGCCTGAAATTTCAGCATAAGCGGGTAGTAATAACCTTCCAGCATTGGGGGCTTTAGTTAATTGGATGCCATGTCCTGGCCCCATCACGAAATAGTCTGGCCAAGATGTTGGCTTCACGTCAGGAGTGATATTCCAGGGATCTGACCAAGTTTTCCCCCCATCTGAACTATTAATGAGAAAAACTTGCCATTGCTCAATGCAATATGAGAGCCATACCAAGCCCGTGTTGTTATCATAAACAGGGGTTGGATCGCCAGCTTTTAGGCATCCTGCATCAATTAACACTTCCAAAGAGGTCCAAGTTTTTCCTCCATCCTCGCTGCGCTTTAAAACGACGTCAATGTTACCCATATCAAATGGACTATATTTTCTGCCCTCGGCAAATGCTAGAATCGTGTCATTCGGCAGAATTAACAAGGAGGGAATGCGATAACAGTAATAGCCTTCCGTGCCGGAAGTGAATAAATCCGTGCTGTGAATGATTCCAGGTTCTAAATCCCCGTGAGGGGCAGCAGGATAGATTGGATAGTGTGTCGTTATAAAGGGAATCATTATTATTGGGACTGTAATAATTAAAGTTAGAAAGGTTCCGAGCAAGGATTTTTTAATACTTGCGTTGGAATAACGATTTTTAGTGAATTTTATGCCAAAATAGAATAGTAATGCTGCAAATAACGATATTGCCATGCCAACTAAATAAAAAACCAAGTCTGTTAATAGAACTAAATCTAAAGAGGTAAGTCTCGCAGCAGAGAAGTCGACATTCGCTCTAAAAAATAAAACAAATACACCAGAAAAAGGGAGTCCTACTGCAATTAAAGCTCCTATTATACCGTGCCATTTTAAAGAGCTTGCTAAAAATCGCCATAATAGTAGGACGCTTCCAATAGATGCGCCAATTCCGAGGAAGAAATAGAATAGTACAGATTCTACTATTATTCGATAGGTTATCGCAAACCATGTTAGCAGACCACAGTTGAAAATCGCAACTCCAATAGAGATAAATCCTAAGATAAAAGCTATCTTACTAGTTCCCTTTTGAGCTACCATTTTCAACTCCACGAATAGGAATGAGTTTTAAAATTAATTAAATCTAATTTATAACTTTAAAAAAAAGAGATTTTAATGCTTTAGTTTAAAGCATTTTGAAGAGCTGTCGCATCGCCATACTTAAGATATATTGCTGAATTTGGCGTGTTCCACCAACGACTTCTTGAATGCGTGAAATACCGAGATAATCGTGCATCAATGTATTATCACAAACACCAGCCCCACCCATTACATTCGCGACTTCATAGCATACTTTTTCCACAAGATTCGCTGCTTGATATTTCATCTGAGAGGCAGAAGCAACCAAGACTTGATTTATAGCGTCTGGAATTTTACCTTCATATTTTTCGATTTTGCGGTCATATTCACGTGCAAAACACAAGACAGCAAGGGTCATATTCGTGGTTCGGGCCCATAAATCTGCCAGTAAATGTCCAACACCTTGAAATTTAAGAATCAATTGGTCGAATTGCTTTCGCATATTTGCATAAATAACCCCGTGGGAAAGAGCACCCCAACATTGAGCACAATTATATATTGCTATTCCAACTCGTTCCGGCACTAAGCCTTCAAATAAATGTTCTCGTCCCTTGCCGATTCCACCCAAAACATATTCCTTTGGAACCCGTAAATCCTTTAATTCTTCTTTACCAATCCATATTTTTGGGACCCAAGGAATTCCTACGCGCTCACAATTCCAGCCATCCCATGAGGTGTTGACAAGAAATTGTCCCATTTTATTCGCATCATTCTTTTCGGCGGTTGCATAAATTACAGCCCACTTAGCTTTTGGAGCATTGGTGTTAAAGATTTTACTTCCATTTAAAGTGAAGCTTCCATCCTCGTTTTCAACGCTTTCTGTTTGCATGCGCGTTGCGTCAGAACCGCGCTCGGGTTCAGTTATTAATATACAGCCACAAGCTTTTCCAGTAGCGAGATCCTTGAGCGCTTCTAATCGAGCTTCCATGTTTTCATGATGAGCATCAATGGGATTGATCACCAATTGTGTGGCACCCATTGCCATGTTAAATTGGGGATCGAATATGTCAACAGCCAGTACGCGCATCATTTCCGCAACGGCGCCCCAATTGTCTCCGTAGTCAGCTCCGATTACTTCAAAATTATGGGCTCGATTGACATAACCTTGTTCTCCAAAATAGGGCATCCACTCATATACATCTTCATCCATGCCGTGCGTGACATTATGTTCTTTCTCAAATTTTACACAGAACCTCTGAATTTGACGTAAAAAGTTGAATTCTTTCTCTGTTAGGATCTGTTGAAGGTTATTGTTTAAGAAACCATAGCGGTTTTTTAGCTTTAACTTCTTTAAGATTTCCTTACTCAGAACTTGAGTTTCAAATTTCGGCATAATTATCACCATTAAAAACGTTGTAGAATGTGATAGACAGTAGTACTAAGTTGTTTTAAAAGTTATTGAAAGCATAGTTTTTCAACAATTGTGAAGAAAATCGCTTTGCTTATATTTTTTGAGCAGGATTATGGAGGCATTGCCGCTTGATGAATATAAAAATCAATTATTTAGTTTTATGATCTATTATTACCTTCGCGATTTTCTCAAAAAAAGTATCTACATTTTCTCCTGTCTTTGCTGAGGATTCAAAATAGATGTTATATTCCTGGTGTTTCAAGAACTTTTTCGCATCTTTCTCCTTAATCTTGCGGAGATCGTTTAGATCACTCTTATTGCCGACCACCAGGAACGGAGTTTTCGACCCCGTTACTTCTTGTAATTTAGAAATCCAATTTTCGATCGAGATGAACGTCTTCCTTCGGGTCAGATCAAAGACGATTATCGCTCCGTCGGCTCCTTTTAGGTATAGAGGCAATTTCGCCTTCCACGTGGCTTGCCCCCCGATGTCCCAAGTTATCAAGCGCACTGGTTGTCCAATATTAACGTCCTTTGTCATAAAGTTTACGCCCAAAGTAGGTATATAGTTCTCTTTAAATGAATCATTGATGTATCGCAAGATTAGGCTTGTCTTCCCTACGGCTTCATCTCCAACTAACACGATTTTAAATCTAAAAGCTTTGGTCATATAATTGTTTTCTACCGCCTTACTATTTAAAAAATTAATGTGATGATATTTTCGATTGATATTTAGATTTATAATTTAATACTGAGTTATTGTCTTTTGAGAATTTGGATTTATATTTTGAGAAAGTTCGTTAATTTGGGTAATTAATCATTCGATTCTGCTTTTTGTCACAGAAGTGTTTCTTTCACGCAACTTTGATAGCAGTTCTTTAATTGGATGGAATTGTCAAGCTTGATATATTTATGAATCTATTTCTTGTATTTCATAAAATCAAAAATAGCAAATAAGCCTTTTTCTGCTAATATGCGATTGACATCTTCCGCCCCGAGTTCTTCTAGTGGTTTTTTCATAATATTTTGGAGGAAATTGGAAAATAGTAGCGCCAGGAAAAATAAAGGAAGAAATGTTATTAGCGCACAGAGTTTGAATAGGCGCCTAAGGAAATTGGTGCTGACCAATGCTTTCAACTCTTTTAAGTTTTCTTTTAATTATTGAAGCGACTATGGTATCAACATAATATTTGTATTTTAAGGCTTTAAAAAGATGGTGAATAACACGTCTTTTACTAACAATCTGATTAACTCCCTCTTCTAACAGTCTCATCAATACCTTGGTTGGGATAGATGTAGGAGAAATATCGGGGATTTTAAAGACTTTTTTCCAGTCATCTTTTTGAGGGATGTATTGCCCTTTTTCTACTAATTCTCGATAAATCGGGGAGATTGGATTCGCGTATAATATCTGAAAGATTGGGATCGTGATACTTAGTTTATTGGCAAACTTAATGGTATCTCTAACTTCTGAAAGCGTTTCAGAAGGTGCTCCTAATACAAAAGACCCATAAATGATTTCTAATCGTGTTTTATTTGCATTCTTAACTGCTTGTTTAATTTGGGCGAGAGTTATACCCTTGTTGTAATAATCCAGAATTCGTTGAGTACCGCTTTCGATTCCGAAGACCATTTGGATGAAATGGGCTGTCACAAGTGCTCTAAGCATATCAAATGTGGCATTCTCAACTCTGCAATCTCCTACATATCTTAAATTATCTAATTGATTTCTTTTTATTTCAGCACATAATCGAAATGTTCTTTTTTTATTTAAAGTAAAATTATCATCAATGAAAGCTATGTCTTTATATTTTTGGTCCTTGAGTAATTCTATTTCCTCTACTACATTCTTTACGGAACGAGGGCGCCACTTTCTCCCCATCACTATTGAAAATGTGCAAAATCGGCACTGGAATGGACACCCTCGACTTGATAAGATGGAAGTTGATTTGCCTGCAAGTCCAGGATTAAACTCTATTAATTTACGATTTGGAATAGGAAGCTCGTCCAAATTAGATAATTTTTCAGGAAGGGGGGTTGATTTTATAACATTATTTTCGCGAAAAGTAAGCCCTTTTATAATTATGAAAATTAACCTTTTTTTTATCAAGATGTTCAACAAGATTCAGAAAAGTGAATTCTCCTTCACCACGAATACAGAAGTCGAAATCGATTTCTCTCATCAATTTCTCAGGGAAAAAAGTAGCAAAATAATTTCCTGCTACAGTGATAATATTTGGGTTCCATTTTTTCAATTTCTCCTGAATATCTTTTACAGTCCAAAGATTATCAATTAAAACTGAAAAGCCTACAATTTTTGGGTTTAATTTCTTAATTAACTTCAATACTTCAAAATTTTCTGCCACTGTGACGTTCTGATCATACACTTTTACATTATAACCGTTCTCAAGTAGGAGCTGCGCTACATATAATAATCCTAATGGTGGACTCCCGACTTGTTTCACACGAAATTTGCTTTCCTGTCCGTGTTCATCAATAAAATTATTTAAATTTATCAATAAAATATCCATTAAATCACAAGAGTATTAAAGTTAAAAAGAGTTTTAATAGATTTTGTGGATACGGTGATTTAGTTATTAATTCTTTTCTAGAGGAATAATAGAGATTAGAGTAAAAAACTTTGTAATGTATTTTTTAATAAGAGAATTTAAATTTGGAATAGGAGCAATTTTACTACAAGTCCTGAAGTGGAGAATAGGATAGAAGCAAATTGATAGTAAATGACTCTTTAATGATAATTTTGGCAATATTCATCATGGCTATAATGATATTATGTATTGTATCCTTTTCCACGCTTTGGGTAAAAAATCAGACGAGAGTAAATGGTTTAATCGTTTGGTACTTTGGTCTTTTTGCAGGCGCAATTATGTTGGATTGCATTAGGGTGGTGGTGATCTTTGGGTTCGGGGAGTACTACCCGGAATTGGATAATGTTGCGTATGTTGCCAAAATCATTGCGATTTTTATAGCTTTTACCCTAGTATCCGAAATTCACATAACTTTAAGCGAATATATTGGCTATCCGCAAAAACACATATCACTTTTAAGATACTATTTAATGGCAATCGCGGCAATCTGCGCTAGTTCATCCGTATATTGGTATTACACGACTGCGCCAGATGCGTTTGGATTTTATGTATATCAGCTTTATCCAATTCTATATCTTGCAATATTTCTTGCATATTTACCCGTAGCTGTTGTAATATTTTTCCGAAATTTGTATATCCTAAGATCGGTAACTAAAAAATCCATCTATAATAATTTGTTAATTTTTACAATTCTATCTTTTGTTCTCGTAGGAGAGAGAGGCTACAATATAGGCGCCTATAGTCTTCTATATTCCTTTTTGAATATCCCCATTGAGCTTTCTCTCATTGTGAATTTTGTAGCATTATCAATTCTTTCCTTTATATTTATATTTGTCATTCTAAAGTATCCTAATTTAATGGAGTCGATTGGTACTTATTTCTCTATAAAAAAACTCTACATTTTAAAAGATAATGGCCTGTTGATCTTCAATTACGATTTTGAGGAGAAAATATTCTTGGATGGTTCCGTGTCTCAGGAATCACTAATAGGTGGGTTTATTTATGCAATAACTGAAGGATTAAAAGATATATTAAAAGCATGTGAAGATATAAATTCAGTTACAAGCGGAGATAGAAGTTTTGTAATAGAACGCGGTGAGTTCGTTTTTGGTGCATTAATTGTTACGGCGGATTCCCCGCTCATGCATCGGAAATTAATCGAATTCATAAAAATATTAGAAAGAAATTATAAAAAAGACCTAGAAAATTGGACTGGTGAATTTACTAAATTTGAAGAAGAGAAAATAAAAAAGTGGATCTTTAAAATTTTAAGAGAAAATTAAAATTCAATTCACCCAAAAAGTCTTATCCGTGCATGTATTTAATTCCAGTGCCACCTTTGGGAAAAGTGTAGATAATGGCATTATAATCACAAATACTTTCGCATGCAACGCATTCTATGCACCGCTCTTTATAGTCTTTAGCAAGTACCGATTTCCCTTTATCAAGAAATAAACTATCTACCATAGTTAAAATTTGTAACGAATATGTATTAATTTTATAAAAATAAGGTTGAAAGAAAGTTTATAGGGTTGCGGTTGTGCCCGACTACTTATGGTAAAAAAATTACATGATAATTAAGTCCGAATATATTAATTTCTATTTGAAAGTGGAATTGTGCTATGGGGATAAAAAAATTTAAAAAATGGGATAATTGGGTGGACTATGCATCCAATCCTGTAATAAAATCGGAACCGCCCGAATGGGTCATTGCAGATCCTACTTTTATTCCGCCAAATGAGTCCCCGGATGGAAGATGGCATCTTTTTGCACATGTCATACTTTTTGGAATAAATCATTACATTTCTCGCGATGGATTGAAGTGGATATCAATAAAAAAAAGGATAGAATCAGGGCTACGGCCTTTTCTATACAAGGAAGAAGACGATTATTATTTATTTTATGAAAAATTATTTACTATATTGCGAGGTGTTATTGTTTTTCGTAAATCCAAGGATTTAATTAATTGGACAGAGCCTAAAATGATTTTAAATCCCACTTTAACTTGGGAACGTGAAGGATCTCAGCGAGTAGGTAATCCCTGTTTAATGAAAATTGATGATAAATATCGGTTATATTACTCTAGTGGGTCCGTCTTTCTCTGGGATGTCATGGTTCCTGAGCCGAAATACATCGGACTCGCTGAAGCCAAAACTATTAGAGGACCTTATAAAAAAAAGACCGACCCTATCATTTCTCCGTCTAAAAAACATATATACCGTAACTTGGGGGCTGGAGCAATCAAAGTTTTAAAAGTAGGGTTGGATTGGATTGGTTTCAACAATGGCATCTACAGAGATCGATTTCGGAGGAGCAGATCAAGTATCTTACTATTACATTCAACTGACGGAATCGAATGGAAGGATATTTTTAAACGTCCAATTATTTATCCAACTAAAGGATGGAAAAGAGCACTTGTTTATCAGCTCGACGTTAGAAAAGTAGGCCAGAAATATTGGCTTTTTTACAATGCGCGTAATGGTTGGATCCTTGGGCGAGAACAAATTGGCTTGGCTGTTCTAGATCCGAAATAAGGTTACTATTTTAAAACCACCAATGTTCTTGAAATCAATGAGGTGATTTATGATAAAGAATTTAAGCGAATATGGGGGTTTTTTTATGGGGTTCACAGCTTATCCGTGCATGTATTTAATTCCAGTGCCACCTTTGGGAAAAGTGTAGATAATGGCATTATAATCACAAATACTTTCGCATGCAACGCATTCCATGCACCGCTCTTTATAGTCTTTAGCAAGTACCGATATCCCTTTATCCAGTTTCCATAAATTTGCAGGACAAATTAGGACGCAACTACCACATCCAGTGCAGTTATCAGGATTTTGGGTGATGAAATCGCCAGGTTCTCCCTCACGAATATTCAATTCCTTTAAATCAATTTTTTCTTCCATGATTTTTACCTCTTCTTTTTAGATTTGGTCATTTGTTTCATCAATTGTTGGACCTTTTTGAGATCTCCCAAGGGCTGTTTCAAAACCTTGCCGAAAATGGGTAATATGTATCTAGTGAGAAAAGGAGTGATGACATCAGCTTGTTCGACCAATAATTCATTGAACCGCCGAAGGTACGTGATGTGAGCTTCTCCCGTAGTAAAAATGGCGAATTGATCGTTTAATAACTTGGAGAACCATGCCATATTCTTTGGAGCAAAGGGTAGATTCGCCCAGAATTCTTGCAGTTCAGGACCTGCTTCAAATTCCACCCCGATTTCAGAATCTTTCCAAGCTTCTTCATATTCTTTAAGGAAGGCTTTTGATGTATCTCCGGCATCGAGTGCCTTCTTTGCAATTTGGGCAGCGATGCGACCAGAATACATTGCATACCAGATGCCTTCAGCTTCGAGGGGACATGGAAATCCTGCGGCATCACCAATTAATAATACATTATCAGTATAAGTCTTTCCCGGATATTTCAGCCAAGGTAAAAGATGGGCATGAAACTCTCGGATCTTGGCTTTAGTCAGTCTAATCAGCTTTCTTATACCATCAACTTTCAATGCTGTATTCAAATGGGCGCGAGGATTTTTGTCCCAACTGGAAAGCCAATCACCTAGACCCAAATGAAAGCCATCCGCCTTGAAAAACTGATAGGCACCCGGGAACCCGCCACCAAGCCATGTATGAATTCCGTTATCACCAATTACATCATCGACAATTTGCTTGGATTCACACTTGAAATCATAACTTATGACCAGCGTAACCTCATCCTTCTGCCATTTGGCCCGAATTCCTGCTCTCCTGGCAACAATACTCCAAGCCCCGTCAGCACCAATGATAATCCTGCCCTTTATACGTTCTCCTGTATCGGTGATCACACCATCAACTTTTCCTTTCTCATTTCGGGATAAATCAGCTACTGTTGTGGAGTTCTGCAACTCAGCACCTGCGGCTACTGCTATTTTGGCAAGCCACGGATCGAATTCAGATCTGTATAAATTCACGGTAAAGAATTCTTTCGCTTCTTTATAGGTATTTAGTCTTTTGCTTGGAGTTTGACTGAAAGCAAATTCTTCATGAAGATCTTCGTCAACGAGATGTGAAGTATGGATTCGAACTGTTCTCATTGATGGGACATTTAAACCCTTCATAATATCTCTAAAATCCCGCCACAATTTCGGCGATAAGGCACATCCGCTCGCATTTTTTGCACCTGGATAGCTTCCGCGTTCTAAAATTAAAGTTTTTAAACCTAATTCGGCGGCGGTCTTCCCAGCGAGTGAGCCTCCGGGACCCGCACCCACAATAATTACGTCAAATTGCGTCACGTTACCACGACTTTTTAGTACTTTTAAAATTAGATGACAAATGAATAAGAAAAATACAATTCTAAATAAATGTTATTATAAATTATCAAAGTATTTCTCTATTTTATGATAAAATTCTGATAAGATATCTGAACTAGAATTATCATTTTGTAGAGAGGACCAAAGGTCTTTGGATTCTCGTTCAAGAAACTGGTGAAGTTTGGGGCTTTTTTTGCATACTTCGTCTCGATAAGATTCAGGGAATAACAAAGTAATTGTAGATGGAAGATCGCCTTCCATCTTCTTAGGGGTTCGTATATCTTCCGTGCCGAAGAAATGGATGAATCCTATCGACTTCACATCTGGAAACGGCAAAATTCCAAAGCAGGTGAGTTCTCGAGGAGATTTTTCACGATACGTTTTCTCACCAATCATAATGGAGAAAGATTTAACGGCTGAATTGTATATTTCGGCAAATGACGCAAAATTAGGATACCAAAACTGAGGATGGGGACCTTTTTCGTCAACAATTGAAAGAATGATACCATTAAGAGGGCCCATTTAGTTCATCACTACTCATGGCTGAATTAGAGGTTGATCATTGAATTGAGTATTATCCTCACATTAAATTTTAGTCAATTGTTTTTATTAAATCTTGTAATGCTTGCTTGATTTTATCAACGAATTTCTTCTTAAAAATTGAAAAACCTTTTCCTGCCTTTACTGAAGGAGAACCCATTATTAAGAGATAATAAGGATTGCTTAGCTCGGGTATTTTTTTAAATGAAAACTTGTAAGCATCAGCGCCTGGTGCATCGGTAGGAAGATCGAAATTTATCTGGCGATCCTCGTCATAAACACCTTTGAAATCGCGTAATAAAGTCGTAAATGCGTTAATCGTTTTGAAACACGTGTTTTTAGTAGCAACATCTGGAAACGCATTGCCTACAACGAATATGTTATCATCGAATAAGATCACGCCCACAACGCCTACTTTTTTGGTTTCCTGTTGAAATTCATCGAGGACCTGGGAAATTACACCTATTGGCAACAAGCGCCCGATACCGTGCGAAAACATTTCAACTAGTGATTTACGGTCAAATATGCTCGTGATGAAAACTTTAATTTCAACATCATGCTTCTGGGAATACTCTGAAAACAAGTTGGATACTGAATCAAGGTTTTTAGTGATATCGGGTTTTTCAATAAGATCAGGATCTACCTTATGGAGGCAGAGGAGCACGGGGCATTTTATATTTAATTTATCTAGTGCTTGCAGCATCTCATCGAAATAGGCACCAGCTTCATCGAAGCGAGTATTGTCTTGAACATCTATCACATAAATGAGTAAATTGGTATCTTGGAGAACTTGCTCATAATTTTTGAGATATTCTTCACGATATTGCTTCTGCCCGCCCAGATCCCAATTCATGACTTTTAATCCTAAAATATCCCATTGAGAGCGCTTTGTTCCTAATGTGGGTTTAATCTGGTCCAATCCACTATAGGATCCTTCTAAAACCTTGAGAATGCTCGTTTTCCCTGCAAAATCTAACCCAAGAAACACGATCTTATAGATTTCTGACATTATGGTTCACTTTTAGATGGTAATTTTTGAGGATTTTTAATTTAATTTTTATTTATTTCTTAATGCCTTGAACTAGCATTACTTCAAATTAAACTTATTCGATTGACTTAATTAAGTCATCGAGGCCTTTTTCAATCTTCGATACGTATTTTCGAAGGAAGATTGAAGATACTTCTTTATAATTAAAAGATTCCTTCCCCATAGTTAATAAATAATATGGATTTCTCGTTTCTGTTATTTTATTTAGATTAAATTCATATAAATCGCTATTAGATATTTTTAGACTAAAATCTACCTGTTGATCTTCGGTGTAAACCCATTTAAAATCGCGGTTTAAAGTAATAAAAGCGTTAATTGTCTTATAACATAGGTCTTTGCTGTTTATGTCTTGAAAGGCATTCCCTACCATAAAAAATTTCTCGTCAAACAGGATTGAGCCTATGACACCTACATCTTTTGTCTCTTGGCGAAATTCATCGAGGATTTGACTTAGTATGCCGATAGGTACTAATTTCCCGATACCGTGGGAAAACATTTCAATGAGGGATTTACGATCAAAGATGCTTGTTATAAACACTTTAATTTCAACATCATGCTGTTGGGAGTAATCTGAGAAGAGGTTAGTAACCCAATTAAGGTTAGTTATGATGGGAGCACTGGAAACAATGTCTGGATCTGATTTGTGGAGGCAAAGAATGAGAGGACACTTAATATTGAGGGTATCAAGGGCATTCAGGATATCATCAAAATAAGCACCTGCTTCATTAAAGCGATCGCCATCCTGCATGTCTAATACGAAGATAAGAAGATTAGTTTCATCGAGGACTTGTTCATAGTTCGCGAGATACTCATCACGGTATTGTTTCTGACCACCTAAATCCCAAGTTATAATATTAAAACCTAAAATTTCCCATTGGGTTCGGTTAGTTCCTTTTGTTGGTTTAATTTGATCTAAGCCACTGTAGGAACCTTCCAAGATTTTTAGAATGCTCGTTTTCCCTGCGAAATCAAGCCCGAGAAATACAATTTTATAGATTTTTGGCATTTCCTCACTTCCTTCATGTACTTTCTGCGTCAAAATGTTCGAGAACTCTATTCCCTTCCCAACAAACATTCATTTTAATATCCATATTTTATATTTACTTTTTTTAAGGGAGGGTATTAGGGTTGGATAATTTTTTAAATAGAATAACATTATAAAGATATTCCTAACTAAAATTAGATTAATAAAATAGTAGATTAAATTTGTTTTATGTAGATGAAATAAAATGGAGCGAGATGATATAGTATGTTCCAAGTAAGAAGATTTACCAAGGATGATCAGGAGAATGCGAAAGAGTTAATGGAACAGTTGTGTAAGGCCACGGGAGTTCCCTTTAATGAGAAGCGGTGGAAGTGGGGAGTTAAAATGCGCCTCTATGATGCCTTGCGCAAGAATGGAATGCTCGTGGCAGAGTCGTCTGATAAGCAGTTAGCAGGCATGGTTTTTGCGGATATTGCCATAGATCCTGTAGGGTCATCTACCGGATATGTTAGATCTGTAATAGTAGATGAGAGGTTACGGGGGCAGGGGATCGGCAAATTGCTCATCCAAGAAGCGGTTAAATATCTCAACGAGATGAATGTTGATCAGATATTGATAAATGTCAGAAGCAAGACAGAACGTGCCAAAAATTTGTATGAAAGAATGGGATTCAAAGAAATTTACACGGTCATGCGTTACGGGTCCAAAGGAGAGGAACCAGGGCTCGAAGGCTTTTAATTATTTCCTGAAAAAAAGGATGTAAAAAGAGGTTAGCCCGCTTTTGGTTTTGGGGCTACTTTTTTCTTCTTTTTAATGAAGGGGCCGTACAGTTCTCTTTGGATAATGAATTTTTGGATGTCAGTCGTGCCGCCTACAACCCACATAACCGGGGCCATGCGCCATGCACACGGCACTACGTCAGTGCGCTTGGTGATGGCTTCACCCGCGAGGGTCATCACGCAAGTATTAGTAACTTCAAGTTCCATCTCGGTCCCGAACGCGAAGGCTGAAGAAGCGGCAATGGTGGCTTCCTTTTCCTTATGGGCATCGATCATTTTCGCGGCCTCAAGCGTCAACAGACGCGCAGCTTGAAGTTTTATTGCAGCATCAGCTAAGCGAAAACTAACCCCCTCAAGACTTGAAATCGGTCTTTTGAATTGTACGCGCTCAGTGGAATATTTAAGGGCAATATCAAATGCAGCTTGGGCGTGTCCAACGCAGGCAGCTGCCATTCCAACACGCTCTACGTTCAGCTCGGACATTAGAATAGCAAAGCCTTGACCTTCTGTTCCAACCAAGTTTTCCACGGGAACTCGCATGTCCTTGAATTCCATTCGTGCTACCGAAGCCCCTTCCATTCCGGCTAAATCATAACGTTCAGTTATTTCAAACCCTTTGGTCGTAGTTTCTACCAGAACGCCGGTAATTCTTTTTCGTGGATTTGGATCCTCGATATTTTGGAGCACGCCATAAAGGGAGACGACATTTGCTTCTCCACCATTGGTAATGAAGCGTTTATGACCGTTTATGATATATTCATCCCCTTCGCGGACTATCTGTGTTTGCATCATGGAAAGGTCTGAACCGGCGGTGTCCTCGGTCATAGCTATGGCTCCGATCCACTCGCCACTCGTGATTTTGGGTAAGTATTTCTTTTTTTGTTCCTCAGTTCCAGAGGTTGCTAAGGGCATTCCAAAGAGTGAGGCGCTCACGAGTCGGGTCATCTCGATGGCACCATTGATACCTGCCACTTCTTCCGCGAGAATGGATTCCCAAACCATCCCTTTACCTGTACCGCCATATTTAGGGTCGTGAATTGCGCCACATAAACCCTTTTTACCCATTAATATCATGGCTTTCTTGACGGCATTATAATCCCCATCAATCGCGGGTTGCACGAGGGGGGCAATGTTCTCTTGCAGCCAATCATGAATCTCTTTCTTGAATTTAATCTCTTCAGCAGTATAAAATACACTTGACATCTTCAAACCTCATTTAACAAAACAAATTTGATCATACGATATTTGATAGTCTTTAAAATAGTTGTCGAAGTGAAGTAGATCGAAAAATTAGACGTTGAATTTAGAAAGTATCGATTGAGAACGACTAAGATTTGAAAAGAATTGAAGGAAGAAGTCGTCTTTTGCCCCGTTAAAGAAAAATTTTATTGAGAGTTGAGTTTTTTGACTACCTTGTATAAATCCCAAAAATTTACGTTATTCAGGGGACCATTGAAGATAGATCTTAGAATTTCTATCTTTTTCTTCGGGGAGATTTGACAACTCCAAGCCAATGATGCGGGTTCAAACTGAGCAGATATTTCTACCGTGTGCATTTTCATCACTTAACTTAAAAATTCTAAAATTCCTTTAAAAAGATTCTTTATCCAATAGATCAGATCAAGATGATACCGGTCGGAGAGATCCCTGAAAGTATTATGCGCAAAAATAGCCTTGATTAATTTTTTTGTAAAAATTATAAATTCAAATCGGGAAAAAAAGAGAATTAAAGAAAAATCTCGCTTATTTTTCTTTTTCCATTGAAAGCGTTCTTATATAAGGAAATTAATAGTGAGAGAGAAATGGAAGGAGATTATTATCAATTCCAAATTTTAGCATCGAAATTGAATTTACCCGAACAAAATATTCCAGATACAATAACAGTTTGCAACTTATCGAATGTTGAAGAGTATAATAAGATATTAGATCTCTTTTTTACAATTTTCCCGGACGAGATCGACTCTGAAAAAGGGAGGGACTTGCGTGACATGCAAATTACTGAATCAGAGGGAACTTTTCTCGCAAAATTAGGGCAAGAAATCATCGGATTTCTCGTTACAGGCATAATAAATCAAGTTGGATATATTTCGTATATAGGAGTATTAGAAGAATTTAGGAGTCGAGGAATTGCCACGGCGCTCTTGAAAAGATTTAAGGAATATCTCCAGGCAGAGAACGTAGAGAAAATTCGATGTAAAATTAGGAAGGATAATCAAAAGACTTTGGGTTATATATATTATTTAGGTTTTAAAAAGTTGTAAATAATTCATCCAGATTCGTTGAGAAATTTTTCTTCAAAAGGCGCGATGTTTCGTTTTGCTTTTGTCTTATCTAAGATGGCAAATACCACTTCATTAAAAAATCGACTGAAGTCTGACTTGCCCATTAAGTATCGTGCGAAATATTCTGCTACCTGGGATGGATTATTCTTGAAAACACCACAACCCCACGCTCCAAGGATGAGTATCTTATGATTATATATGATAGCAAGCGAAAGGATTTTTTCAATCCTTCTCATCATCGTTGGCTTTATTCTCGGTGTGTTTTGAGGTTCTCTATTCCTGACGACCTTAGCATTTACTGCCGGAGCAGTAATTATTGACGTGAAGACGGGTGCATCCAGGAGTTCATCTCTATCATCACGTAAAACAGGCACGTTGGGTGAATAAATCATGTTATCAGTATAAAGAGCAGACTTGTATTTTTTATTACTAGAATAATAAGCATTCATCTGAGAGATGCAAGGGTACATTCCTGTGGCCCGTGCAAGACTTTCTTCTTGCGCACCACTACCTTTCAAGAAACCTCCACCCGGATTTTTAGCTGAAGCGAAATTGAGGCATAAGATATTTTCTTGTCCCTCATTAATCTGTCGTCTTACAGCCCCAAGTGTAGTTTCATTTGTCACTTCGAAGTCGGTTTTTGAAGAAGAAGAATCTTGGTTTAAAATATTATCGCGTTTGCTAAATAATTCGTTAAACATCTCCGGTTTATAATGGATACTATGTTTAACTGCATATTTTAATTCTTCTTCAATATTAATTCTTTCGTTCCTCTTGTTAAAGTAAAATCCGTCTTCAAGAATCTTTAAAGTTTCTCTTGCTATTTTCGCCCGTTTTGATCTGTTCATTCTACTTTCCTAAAATTTAATTTTTCTGGCTCGATATATCCCTTTATTTGAAATGGTCCCTTGAAAAATTTTGCTTTTGGATAGATTTTAAGATAAAGTGCCCCTTCAGGGCAATTGCGCATACATTTAAAACAGAGCATGCATTTCTCAGGGTGAAAATAAATATCCTGCTTAACGTTTATTGCCTCCATTGGGCAAAGCGATTCACAAAGCTTACATCTCTTGCATTTGGAGTGATCGATAGCCATTAGTTTCGTTGCTAGCTTAAAAAAAGGCCGTTCGACATAGGTAAAAAGTTTTGTCAATATTCTCCCAAAGGGCATGACCCGAAAACTCTTGATAAATTTCTCCTTTCCAGCCCAATAATTTTTAGCAACCAATCTACCAAAATTATAAGCGCGCTTGATTTCATCTTCATTCCAAGAAATATAATCATAAAAGCCAGTCCAAAAAACGGAATCCCTAGTTGGAGAGATAAGTTCTAAGCCTCCAACGCACTTGTAACCTTTTTGAGTTAAAATAGTTCTTGCTTTTAAGAGAGCCACCCCAGATAATCCTGAACATGTATCTATAAGAAAAAACTTCTTATCGTCGTTAACCCTTGGAAGCTGTTTCATCCATTGAATCATATTTGGAGTAAAATTAGCACCATAGATCGGAGCGCCAATGCCGAAAAGTGCTGCGTCCTTTATTCTGCTTGGATGTTTTTTTATTCCTCTTAAAGGAATCAGTTCTGTTTCAAGATCCATGGAGTTTAATCCTTTGGCGACGACCTGACAGACGTATTTCGTATTTCCTGATGAGGAAAAATAGATAATTGGAACCTTCAATTCTCTTGCCGTTTGCTTATTTGTTTAGTTCTATTGATTATTATGCTTTGAAAATATAAAAGCGATTAAATAATTATTTAGGTTATGGAACAAGATGAGAACGTGCGTAAAAATCTCAAAGTTCTAGAAGAGTTATCTAAAAAGGGGGTTACTTTCGACCTGAAGATTTGCCCGCAATGCAAGTCAGCAATAGTTAGTATAATGGACGTTGCGGGAATGTACTCTCCGTTGAGCCCTGCGCGTCATGTATGTAAAAAATGTGGTTGGGTAGGGAGGGCAGTAATTGAAATGACGAATCGGCGCATTGATGAGTTAGATGAAGAAATTTTAGAAGATATAATAGAAATATTATCTGAAGATGGGACTGAAAAATAATTAGGAGTTCGAGGATGGGGGTTCGTGCTCTTTTCCAAGGCAAATATTTGCTTTAGAAATTTGATCTAACTGATTTGAACGAAATTTATCAAGAACTTGGAGAACTGTTCCGTCAGCAGCGTAAATTGGAATCTTTTCTAGTTCAATGATTTCAAGGGCGTTTGATCCTATCTTTTTAACGATGATCATATTAGTCCCTGCCTTTCTCAATCGTAAAAGAAGGGCTCCACAGTTGAGGTGATTCCTATTTTCAATGAGGATAAATTTTGTATTTTTAAAGTCCGTTTGTTTTGGATCAATTTCGACTACCGTGAAGACATCACATTCACCAAAATGATTAGAAATTTTGGCCTCAAGGCCTCCTGGATAATCCGTGGGGATCGCAATTCTCATTTAATCACCTTAGAGAAATTAAAAACTATTAGGACCATATATACCCTGACCACCACCGCGTCCATGACCACCACCGTGTCCTTGACCGCCGCCACGACCCATACCACCACCCCGTCCACGACCCCCGCCGCGACCACCCCGGTGCCTTGCCCCGGTATCGTCGGGATGGCGGTGGAGATTAGTGCTTCCACAATACGGACATTGTGCTGGGCGAGGAGTGCCATAAGGAATGCCCCAGTCAGCTTTACAGTCAGAACATAAAAATCTTCGTTGGGCTAACACATAATTACCTCCAATAATTTCTAATTTATGACCATTTACCAAAAATTGGGCAATTTTTTTGTATGCTCTATTTAAAATGCGGTTAAACGTTGGTTGTGAAACATGCATCTGTTCGGCGGCAACTCGCTGAGTTAAATTTTCTATATTCACGAGCGAAATGGCTTCTAATTCTTCAAAACTTAAAGTTAATTTGCCTGACCTACCTTCTTTATCACCAGCAGATTGTAAAATGAATGTTGCGGGCTCTGCCTGCCGAATAACTCTATACTTCATATAATTGCCTTTTTAGTAAATGAATCATTATTCACTTTTGGATAATGATTCAATACTTATAAATTATTCTAATCAAAAATTTTAATTATAAAAATTGAATGGTTAATAAGCAATTGAAATAGAGATGATTGCTAAAAGAAATTAAAATAGAGGAATGAAATGCAAGCAGTTTCTCATTTTTTGGTAGGCATTATCATTCATTTTTTGTTAATAGATATATTACCACCTATTGGGGTGATTCTTGTTATTATTATGGCTTTTTTTTCGCACTTTTTGGTCGATAGTTTTGCAAGAATGACGTACCACTTCAAGGAGGCCCAACCGCAGGATAAGTTCTGGATTATTTATCACATCATCATTATCACTGCTGGAGCGGTTGTCCTAATTTATTTCTGGAATCCATTTTGGTTAGCAATGGGTGCTTCTGTCTTAATTGATATTTATGATTGGGGGGTTATTCGAGGAGTTCGGAAATTAAAAAAAGACCCAACTTGGATGGAAGGATATGAAATTCATCCGCTTATCGATAAATTTCGGACGAAATTCTTTTTATGGCTGCCTGATTGGAATGAGAAACGTCGGGGAGTAATACCCGAGGCAATTTTAATAACTATTTTGCTGATCATTATCTGGTTTTTGTAAGTTTAGGTGTGTGTCTAGATGAAAAAGCGTGAATGGTATACAATAATCGTTTTTATCATAATTGCGGCGCTTGATAATGCAGCTCTCGGACTTGTTCCAGCAATTTTAAAGAGTGTAGCAGCAGGACTTGGCGTCCCAGAAATTGCGGAAGCCATAGTCGCATTTCCAGTAGCACTTGTCACTTTAATTACGGCGATAACGAGTTTTTTCTGGGGGTATTACGGGGATAAATATAGCAGGAAGAAATTACTGCTTTATGGAACAATATTATGGGCGATCTTTATATTTCTCGTCACGTTTTCCCAAAATTATTTTCAATTTTTACTCTTTGTATCACTCGCAGGGATTGGATTGGGGTGTATAGCGTCAGTTGGATTCTCTATTATTGTCGATTTTATTTCCCCGTCCCGTCGAGGTTTAGCTATGTCTTTGTGGGGGCTATCGCAAGGAGTGGGAAGTGTAGTAGGCTACACTTTGGCTGTAATCTTCGATGTTAAACTCGGATGGAATTACGTTTTTCTCATTCTAAGTGTTATCACTTTTGGATTTGTGGTGGCCTACTTTTTTACCATCGAGCCAGAAAGAGGCGCAACGGAAAAGGAATTGCAGGATTTATTTAATTCTGGGAAATCTTACGATTATCGAATCAATCGAGGAGATTTATCTAAAATAATTAAAAATAAAACTAATAGGCTCCTTATTCTCCAAGGATTATTTGCCCAAGTTGGATATGGCGGGATTGTATTGCTCCCAGTCGTATTCATAAATAAATTAATGGCTCAAGCGGTTCCAGAGACCCCCGCAAAACTGATCGGAACTTTAATTGCAGGATTATTTCAAATCGGTGGAGTCTTTTCCATTTTATTCGGATGGCTTGGGGACAAATATCATAAAAGAACCTTAAAGGCACGACCTCTTATCAGTGGGGTGGGGATAATCTTGGCAATTCCGGTCATGCTTGCTATGATATTCATTCCATTTCAATTTAGTGGCGTACCGAATACAGATAGTTTTGGGGTTATTGTAGGATATTTGGGAGGGCAGTTGATTTCGAACCCGCTCTTTCTTATAACATTTATGGCTGCATTTATTGCGGCTATATGTACCACTGCTGATGCGCCGAATTTCTTTGCAATGGTGGGAGATGTAAACATGCCTGAACACCGGGGTACTATGTTTGGGGTTGCTAATTTCATGAATGGTATTGGTCGTACTTGTGGTCTTTTACTGTGTATGGGGATTCAGCTGCTATTAGTAAGGATTTTACCCTTAGATGTGGCGTGGACCTATGCATTAGGTTCTACCTTCCTATTTTTTATCCCTGCAGGGATCTGTTATTTGCTTGCAGTCCGCACGGTCCCGGGAGATGTGAAGAATATAAAAAAGATCCTTGCTAAACGTGGAGAAAAGGAAGGGTGAGTAATGTTAGATGATGAAATTTTAGAGAATTATTACCAGGCTGGGAAGATTTTAGCAAATGCTTTAGAAAGAGGACGGGAAAAAGTTAAGCCAGGAGCCAAATTGATTGAAATTACAAAATTTATTGAAGATAAAATGATTCGAGATAAAGGTTTCTCCCTTGCTTTCCCCCTTAATATTGGAATTGATGAAATTACTGCACACTATTCCTGTCCTGTGGGGGATACCACCATCGTTCCTGAGAAATGCCTTGTAAAATTGGATGCTGGAGTGCAGCTTGACGGTTACACCACGGATATGGCCGTATCGGTACAAGTTGGGACGGATGAGTATCAATCACTCATCGCAGCCGCTGAAGCGGGGCTCGAAACTGCCATTAAAACAATCCAGGCAGGAATTACCGTGGGAGAGGTTGGAGCCACTGTCGAAAAAGTTATTCGTGGTTTTGGAGTGCAACCAATTTCCAACCTGTCAGGGCATCAGATGAAACAGTTTCAGCTGCATGCGGGGATAACAGTTCCCAACATCAAGGTTCAAGATCCTAGCAATGCATATCGCTTTAAAGCAGGGGATATTTTTGCGCTTGAACCATTCGCAACGCCTGCTACGGCTGCAGGCTACGTGGTAAATGGGGCAGAGGAATACATCCATTCATTATTAAAGAGAAAAGTCAAAAATATGCCTTCGCAAGTCGTGCGAACAATTAATCAAATTTGGGGAGAACGCCGCTCGCTTCCTTTTTCGTTCCGATGGTACTCACCCTTACCTAAAACGACGCTCAATCGATTAGCGAGCCTTAACGTGATTCATGGGTACGCGGTCCTCATCGAAGCAAGTAAGAATCCAGTGGCGCAAGCTGAAAAAACGGTACTTGTTCAAGAGGGTGGTTGTGAAATAATCACGAAAAAATAAAGGGAAATTAGGATAAACTCACTCATATCCCATAAAAAAAGAAAGGAAATTTGATTAAAGTCTTTCATTATTCAGGAAATTCTTTCCATCCTAGATATCTTTTAAACCATTCTGGCATGGCGAAACAGATGAACAAGAGCGTTGCTGAAATAACATACAAACCGCGAAGCGGCACCGCGATTTCTGGAGGTCTGTATATCAGTTCTGATACATAGGGAACAGCAAATAGTAATAATGCAAAGCCCAACCAAAAACTTCTTTTGGATTTCGGTGGACTAGTCTTTCTGGTTACATAACTAAAGTAAAAGAAGGTCCCCAGCGGCGCAAAAAACACCGGAATTTCTGCGACCAATATCATCCACGTGTACATACCATAATCGGCGATCACACCGCCCACCTCCACGGCCACTCCAGTAAGGATGGCATAAGCCATTAAGAAGTCGACGATTAAGATCAAGATGATTATCGGAATGATTAGGAGCTTTTTTCTTTTAGGATAAGTCAACTCGAATGCGATTGAATTTACGACGATGCCGGCGATCGTGGTTGGAACCAAGAGAACCGTGCCAAATATTCGGCCAAGTGGATCATTAAGTAAAATGTCAAAACTTATTTGCTCAAGAAAGATGCAGATACCCGCACCAATCAGATCAATGATAAGCACGCAAAAATATAGATTTACAATATTTTTACTTTCTCGGTACTTTCTTAGCATTACTCGCACGAAAAATATTGCCTCTACTAGGAGCACTGCCATAATTGCTAGGTTGATTATATCTAAGGTGGTTAATTCCAATTGAATTGTATTCATCCCCTATTGCAATTTATAACTTGATGAAAAAATTAACTTTTATGGTGATAAAAATGTTTTCTAAGAGTGTTTGAGAAGGTACTCCAGTAATTGCTGTCCTGCAAATTCGAGATCTCCTGAATTATCAACAACGTGATCAGCAGTCGGGAAGTCTTGGTTCTGTCTCGCTCGCTCCAGGCGTTCTTCCAAGTCGAAGCCCTGTTCTCGTCCTCGTGCGCGAAGTCTAGCTTCTGTTATTTGAAAGGGAACTCGAACGAAGATGACGAGGACGTTAGGGAATCGCTTGCGGGTCTCTTGAACTATTTGGCGGCTGACATTGACGAGGACGGATTGACCACGAGTAAGGGCATCTTCAATTTCGATATTTACACCGTACAGAATGTCATAACTTTTCCATTGCAAACTAAACGCACCAGCCTTTGATAACTTCCGGAATTGGTCCTCAGGGATTGATTCAAATGCTTCGGTTTTGGGGGACGGTGGGCGCGTGATGACGCGAGTTGGGACCATTGGAGCAGGTGTGGTGGGCGGCCAGTGATCAAGCACCCACTTGATGAGCGAGTCCTTCCCGGATCCAGAGTTTCCAACTAATAAAAAGAGGGTGCCCCACTTTGAATTGCAACTCGCCATGATTTCAATCCTTTAAAATGGTTGCGCCTTTTTGATTAAGGCATGTACATTCCACCAGACACGCAAAGTATCGTACCCGTTACGAAGCTCGCCTCGTCTGATGCTAAAAATAATACAGCGCTTGCTATATCGGACGGTTTTCCTGCTCGTCCCATGGGAATGGCTTGTTTCTTTTCCTCAAGCTGCTCTTGAGAATATATACGGGACAAGAACTCGTTATATACAAATCCTGGTGCGATTGCGTTGACTGTTATTTGATCCTCTGCAACTTCCCTTGCAAGGCTTTTGGTAAAAGCCATAATACCTGCTTTTGCAGCACAGTAAGGAGCCTGTCCTTCTCCGGATCCGGTCCATCCTACGTAGGAGGAGATGTTTATTATCCTTCCAGATTTCCTCTTAATCATCGATGGGAGCACCGCCCGAGAGCAGTAGAACGTCCCCTTGAGATTCACATTCATCACTAAATCCCAAACGTCATCTGGCATGTCAACGACTTTGGAGAGCTTATTTATACCCGCGTTGTTAACAAGGATATCTACCTGCCCGAATTCATCTAGGGTCGACTTAACCAATGCTTCAACTTGCTCTCGGTTTGTCACATCACATGGAATGCCTAAGGCCTTCTTGCCAGAAGCAATAATATTATCAGCAACTTCCTTCGTCCGTCTTGGATGAGAATCACTAACAACGACCATAGCTCCTTCATCAGCTAATCGTCGGGCGACTCCTTGACCTATGCCGGCGCCAGCTGATGCAGTTACTATCGCAACCTTTCCTTCTAATATCATTTCAACACCTAAAATCTCTAGGCGGTTTGCTAATTAAAAAGACTTTCGATAGAAGAAAGAAAGATTTATTATTCCAATCAATGCCTGATAAAATCATGGACGTAATTAAAGCAATAAAAACTCGTAGAAGTATAAGGGAATTCTCAGACGAGCCAGTTCCTCAGGAACTTATCGAACGCATCCTCGATTCAGCAAGATATGCACCCTCAGGCGAAAATTCACAGCTCTGGAGATTCGTCCTCGTAAAGGACAAGGAGTCAAAGAAACTCATCGCTGATTTATCACAGCACCGCGCAAGGGTGACATTTGGGCAGGTGCCCTTCGAGGTAGAGCAGGAAAGGCTATGGTACATCCCCAAAGATGTTCGACCTGATGTCCTCGAGAGAACTTGTGACGGGACGCTATTTCGATATGCAGAACAAGCTGATACTTGCATAATATGTAGCTATTCCCACACCTACCAAGATGCCCCCATCGCAAACACCGCCTACGAAAGTATTGTCGCCGCTCTATCGATGGCAATCCAGAACATGTGGCTAACTGCGACAGCTCTCGGTCTGGGTGCAGGTTTCTTAGTAATGCCATGTGTGACGGATGGTCGCTTAGAAGAGATACTCAGTGACTACTTTGGCTTTCCCCGGAGCTGGAGAGCATTCGGAGTGCTATGCATAGGGGTTCCGAGGAGTAAAAGGCATATTGGACCTTCAAGATTCCCCTTGGAGAGCATATGCTTCACTGAAAGGTGGGGAATGCCTTACAAGCGGAAAGCATTTGCCGAACTGGAGGACGAAAAATGAAAATAGATTTACAGCCAGAGTTAGAGAAGAAACTACAGCAAAAAGCTGAAGAATGTGGGTTGGACGCAGAAAAACTTGGCAAGCTCATAATCAATTCCTGGTTGAAATACGAAGGATCCGTATGGAGTGGAAGAAAAAAAATCGTCTTAGATTGGCCAGCCGGATTTATATTCGTGCTTAGAAAGGAGGTGGAATAATTGGCAGAATTTTTGGGTAAACCCAGGGTGAAGAAAGAAGATATGACCCAATATTTTCAAAAGTTTCCTAAATATTGCCAATACTTCGAAGACAGTCCGAAGGTAAGAGTTCATATAATCATTCCAACTGAATACGTAGAAAAATTTAGGAAGGCAGTTATTAAAAAATATGGAACATTTTCAGCAGGAAATTCAAATAAAGCATTGCAAGAAGTTGCGCTTAAATGGATTGATGAGAATGGATGAGATAAAAGGCCTCGTAGATAGAATTTATACAGATAGTAACTTAAAGGCTGAAGTTGCATCGTGGATTGACAAATATGATGGGAAGATAATCGAGTTTCAAATTGGTGAAAGTTCCATCTCCGTGATATTGACCAAGGAAAGATGGAAGCTCATAGAGGATTCTTATCCCAGCCCTGATGTGACTTTCATTTCATCCAAAGAGGTTTTTACAGATCTCATAAAGGGAAGTTTGAAAATTTCCCAAGGGTTAAAAGGAGAAAAATTACAGGTATATGGGAACTTCCATGACCTCAAAGAGTTTTTTGAGATCATCAAAAAGGGAAGATAGGAAAGAAATCTGATACTCCTATCGGTCGTCTATTTGAAATCTTTGTTATATCTTCAGATCAATTCTAATTTCTCCTTTTCTTTTAGTCCTGGTTTTCTACTTTTAATGAGCAGATAGTTTTAAATTTCCAATGAGAAAAAGAAACAGCCATGACAAAGGCAATAGATGCGTGGTGTAATATTTTTACCCATGAAGGAATGGAGAAGTATTATAGATCCGTGGAAGGAATCATGTTTGCATTTAAGCTCTTCAAGAGAGAGTACATGCTGGAAGGTAGCACCGTTGAGGAATTTCTTGCTAAAATGGATGCGGCAGGGGTTGATAAAGTTTGCATCCCGGCCTACCAAGTGAAAAAATTTCAAGCTGAGATGCTTCAAGCAATGCCGATGGAGGAGCTCGCAAAGGTGATTGATCAGGCGCCGGATAGGCTTATTGGTATGGCGGGTATCCATCCCTTTAGAAGAATGGATGCAGTCCGAGATATTCAGAGAGGCGTGGAAGAATTTGGCTTTAAAGCTGCGCATATTCATCCATACGGTTTCGGCATTCCCATAAATGATGCGACGTACTATCCAATGTATGCAAAATGCGTTGAGTTGGATATCCCCGTGGAGATTCAAGTAGGGCACTCTGCAGAGCAGATGCCGTCAGCGGTTGGTAAACCCTTACTCCTAGACGATATTGCAATATATTTCCCAGAGCTTAGGATTATAGCGGCACACATAGGCTGGCCTTGGGTTGATGAGATGATAGCGATAACTTGGAAGCATCCCAATGTTTATATCGCTACTAGCGCTCATGCTCCAAAGTACTGGAACCCTACTTTTGTAAAATTCCTTAACTCTAGAGGAATGAATAAGGTTTTATATGCTACGGACTTCCCGGTACTTAACCACGAGGAGACGCTAGCTCAGATTGCTGAACTAGGGCTTAAGGAGAAAGTGTTACCGAAATTCTTAAGAGAGAATGCAATTAAAGTTTTTAAGCTTTAATTCTTTCCCCACATTTTTTAAAAATCTATGTATCTATAATTATGGACAAGAACTTTTGAGGTATAATTATGACCATACATACAGAAATTTGTGATCTTATTGGAATCAAACATCCAATCATTCAGGCTGGGATGGGGCCCTTCACGACTGTGAATCTTGCTACTGCGGTTTCCAAAGAGGGTGCCTTAGGGGTTGTCAGTCAATGTGGCGGACCCCACTACGATAAATATAGAGGAATAACCCATCAGGAAGTGATGATTGCTGCCATTGAAGAAGTCAATAAAAAAACAAATGATATATTTGGAATCAATGTCCGAGTTCCAAAAACCTCCGATGTTGCCAAGGATGTAATAGATTATGTTGTAGATAGGGTGAAAAGCGACTCAAACTTTGCAAAAAAATTGAGAGTTGTGATTACTTCTGCTGGTGATCCTTTACAAGAATATCTGAAAGAAATAAAGAAAGCCGGGATGATTCACATCCATGTCGCAGCAGCAGTTAAACATGCCCAGAGAGTTGAAAAAGCGGGCTGCGATGCTGTAATTGCTTCGGGTTATGAGGCTGGAGGGCATTTAGCACACAATCCGGTTCATACCTTCGTTTTAATCCCCGAAGTAATAAAGTCTGTGAAGATTCCTGTAGTAGCGGCTGGAGGAATCTGTGATGGGAAAAATTTAGCAGCGGTACTTATAATGGGGGGTGCCGGAGTCCAAATGGGCACCCGGTTTATCGCGACTCAAGAGTCGGATTTTAAGAATAATTATAAAGAGACCTTTCTTGAAGGAACTGAGACAGATACGATAGTTCTAGAGGGTTTCCTCTCACCCCATTGCAGATATCTATCTAATCCGTGGACAGATAACTTTCAAGAAATGATTGCTGCAGGAGCTACTGAAGAGGAAAGAACTCAATTTAAGATTCAGGGAAGGCTACAGGCGGCAGAAGTTGGGGACAAAGACAAAGGTTCAATGCTTTGTGGAATGGTAGTTGGAAGAATTCACGATCTTCCAACAGTTTCAGAAGTTATAAATCGGACTATAAACGAAGCTGAAGAACTTTTGAGCTCCATACCAAAAAAAGTCCTTAAATCGTCTTGAAATCTACGGAATATATTATTTAGCGTTATGATTTTTTAAGAAATTTCGATATTGGACGAGCTTTTTAAGCGTGTTAAGAGCCCGTTGGGTTGTGGGAAAGCTAGGAATCCTTTTCGCTAGTAAATCTTTTCGATATTTCTGATAAAGAGTATAGGGAACTTGTTGATCGATTTCCCATGATCTTGAGAGGACAACAATGAGTGGTTTTTTTGGATTTTGGTGTTTTTGTATGATCTCAGCGTAGGCTTCGCCTATATTGGGAACTTGAAAACGTTTATCGAGATTATGAAACCTCTCGATTTCTTGAACCAGAAGAATTGAATCAATATTTGAGTCATTCGAGATAATAGTTATCGCCTGCCCAAGAATTTTTGGATTGAATCCGCTTGCTCCGAGATCAATCGGGTTATCAATGATTACATTCACGCGAGGCAGGAGATCCTGTAAGGTTTTTTGGGTCATTTTTTCTAAATTTGCTACTTGAAACCCATTCGATTCACAAATATCAGTTATTTGTACAGCAATTCCTCCTCCAGCATTAATAATGGCAATATTCTTACCTGCAGGTAGTACATTCCTTAAATATTCTAGCCCTGATGTGACATCTGCAAGTTCTTCAATGCTTTCAACCAAAATCCCTCCTCCTTGTTTAACCATTGAAGAGAAAATTTCATATGACCCTGTAAGGGCGCCCGTATGACTTAGGGCGGCAACCTTCCCTTTTGGAGTCCTACCACATTTTAAAATAGCAACCGGCTTGTGTGGAGTAATAGATTTAAGTAGGGTAAAAAATTTTTGCCCCTCCCCAACTGATTCAAGATAGCCAGCAATAATGCGTGTCTTGGGGTCTTTCATGAAGTATTCAAATAGTTCATTAAAAGAGACGTCAATCATGTTTCCGATTGAGACAGCAGCGCGAATATGATAACCTCGTGAAATGCTCATCCAAATAAACGTTCGTGTCAATGTTCCGCTTTGTGAGATGAATGACACATCGCCTTCGGAAATAATGGGTTGGTCTGTAAAATAACCCAGGCGGGATTCTGTACAATACACTCCAATACAATTGGGCCCTAAAACGCGGAAATTTCCTTTTGCCATTTGTAAAATTTCTTCTTCTAGGTGTTTATCCCCTATTTCACTGAAGCCAGACGCGAAGATTACGACAAATTTTATGCCTCCTCTCTCAACACATTTCCGAATTTCTGCAGGGACTTTAAGGGCAGGAACTGCAATTAAAACATAATCTATTTCTTCCTCTGTTGGAATTTCACGGATATCAGGATAAGTTCTTAATCCCAAAATCTCCTTATACTTGGGGTTTATTGGATAGATTTTGCCTTGATATTTATCAGAAATCCAACCTTCCAGAAAACGATATGCTTGCCTTCGTGGATCATTAGATGCACCGATAAGTGCAACAACTCTAGGGTTGATTAACCGGTCAAAATCCATATCCTCGATCATCCAACAATTCGAATTAAAGATTTTTTTTAAATTAAATGTCTAGAAGGAACAATATCTTTGATGCTCTTTAAAATTGGTGCGTCTTTTCCAGCACAATGCCGGAGATCCTTCTCTGGGGTATTTCCGGTTAAGACACCAATAAAATTTATCCCAGCTTCTTTAGCAGCTAAACAATCTACAACGTGGTCTCCAATCATGTAGGCTTTCCTTATGTTTGGGAATTTCAATAGTATGTGTTTGATGGGGTCGGGGGCGGGTTTGGGTTTGATCTCTTTCTGTTCGCCTAGAATGTATGCGAAATATTTCTTCAAATCATAATATTCTAGTAATTTAACGGCCATTTCCGTCTTTTTTGATGTTAATAACGCCAGTTGATACTCATGTAATTCCTCCAAGAGTTCTATAGTTCCTGGGATGATTTTTACACCTTCAAAATAATGCATCCCATAGAATTCGCGAAAAACATGCACGGCTTGTTCAGCCCGGGTACCATCCAAATAATCCAAGAACATCTCTTTCAAGGGGATGCCAATTTTCGCTATGATTTGCTCTTTCTTAGGGCGATTGACCCGGAAAAAATCGAGAGCATGATTAAATGCATTGCAAATTGCATAAGTATTATCAATGAGCGTAAAATCTAAATCAAAAATAACTAAAGTTTGGGCTGGATCACTCAAGTGATTCGCCAATTATAAAGGAAGTAATAAAAGGAAGATTACTCTTCTTTGATTTCAACTTGTTTTTTGATCGAGATCCCAGACTTAATGAGGGTGCAGAGTTTTTTCACAATGTCAGGCCAGAATGGTTCGGTAAATTCACCTTCATATTTAACAGATGTTCGTTGTATCTCAATGGCATCTTGAGTTGGGCAAGCCGCCACGCAGGTGCCACACAAGATGCATTTATCTTTATCAATCTCTGTCTTCGGTGGTTTTTCCCACCCTTTTTCTGCCTTGGGGATCGTGATGGCTTCCATTGGACAGACTAAGGCACAGGTGGAGCATCCACCAGGACATTTCTCTTCATATACCTTTACTTCACCCTCACAATACTTGCGTGCTTTAAAATCAAGTTTGGGAGATTCAACCTCTTCATACAATATTGTTGGGAGTGCCTTCTCATCAACAAGCTGTAGTTTCCGCTCATCGTTTATTAAAAGGTAAAGCGCACCATAGGGACACATTACATCGCAGGTCCCACAAAAAGCGCACTTATTTTGATCAATCAGGATGGATGCGAGATTTGGATTAACAGGATCGGCTCTGGCGGTTGCTCCAATAGGACCCCTATCAATGGCATCTTTTGGACAGACAACCAAGCAGGTGAGACACCCTTGACACTTTTTAAGGTCATGATTAAGCGTGGTTTTTATGGTAAGAAGTTTCATTTCAATTGTTTGCGTATCTTCATCAATATTACGAGTGAACGCCGGATACATGAACTCATTCCTCCTCCTGAACTGGAAATTCGATTGAAATTGCTTTAGGAAGACAAGCTTCGATGCAGACTCCGCATCCATCGCACAATTGGGTATTTTCAATAAATAAAATTCCGTTTCTCACGGTTAAAATTGTTCGAGATTCATCAGTTGAGCCATCCGCTCTCTTATTTATCGGGCACGCAACCACGCAGTCGCCACACCCGATGCAAAGTCGCATATTAACACGCGGGCGATAGACCCGGGCTTCAGGTGCCTCTTCTTCGGTGTCAGTTTGCATTATTTTTCCACCACTTAAACTTGCTATAAAAGTATTTTAAACCTTTTCAATGTTTTTTCTCGCCTTAGTGAGCCTTCTATACATAATATCTAGGGAGGAAATTTTATTGTTGGGGAGGAAATTTCTTCTTTAATTCTATCATTGCTATTTTGAATTTTGGACTATTGAATAATTCAATAATTTTCTGAGCACCTACTATCTGTGATAAATGTAAGGGTTGTTTATCATCATAAAAAACAGTACTAACAATACCTACTAATTTGGGAGCGCTCCTAGCAGGTCCTAATACTATTGCACCACTAGGAGATTGAATACTTGGACGAAGAAATACAGGTCCTCCACTATTACCTTTAAAAATAACGGCATCGACATAATAATGTCCATCGATAGATTTGCCAGCAATTAACGCATGTCTCGCAATTGGGACAACAGACCTAGCAGTGCTTATCCCATAAGGATATCCTAAGACATAAGCTTCTGCCCCAATTTCGATCTCATTCTCTTTAGCAAATAACTCCAAAGGAACTACTTTAATATCTTCAACATCTAAATTAAAGCCGAAGATAGTAACAGCTAAATCTACATTTGAGTCTGGATGAAAAATCCAACCTTGTTTAGTGAATTCCTTAAACTTTTTATACTCTTTAAAAAAAATTCTTCCATCTTTTGTGTTACTAAGAAGATAATAGGTATCATACTTCGAAAGCGCTTCAACAACATGTCTAGCAGTAACTACAAAAAAAATTTTGTTATAACCTATAATGACTCCAGTCCCTTTTATTTGTGGAGGTTTCGTTTTATCTGGGATAAATCCCAGAGCAATGACACAACTAAGCAGTCCCTTGGTGATAAGACTTCTTTTCATCAAATCTTTAGGGTTTTCCAAATTTATCCATCCAATCTCATTTTATCAGGCTCTTTAAAGGAAAGGGGATATATAAGGATTTGGATTCATGTTCCAGTAGAGTTCGCCCACATTCAGTGGTTAATTTTACGTATTATAGTAACCGCTTTCAGATCTGGACCAATGTCGGTCATTCCTGCGCTGTTAAATTTGTTAAATTTTAAACAAACAATTTATAAAGTTACATCTTACATGAATACAGTGGGTATCAAAATGCAATTTTCAATATCTCTTCCTTAATATGATTATACTTTTGATCATCGTTCATAAGGAAGGGAATTTACATTTGGAGTTTATAAGTCCTAAATTAAAAAAGATAGTGAAAGAAAATGGAAATTTCTTGGGGTCGAGATGAATGCGATGAAAGACGCGAGACTGCTAAAGAACGAAGGTTGCGTGAACTAAAAGAACACGTACTTAAAGAACGGAGGAAATGGCGCGAGAGCAAGAAACTTGAAGAGAAAAGAAAACAGGAAGAGCTTGAGCAACAAAAACAGAACTTTAAGGATGGTAAACGGGAATTTAAAGAGGAGGACACCGAATCAATTGTGAAAGAAGGTAATCTAGATTTTAATAAGCTCTCAGAGAAGTTTAGGAGTAAAGAAGTTTCGTTAAACGATTTAGAACGGATACATGAATTTACTAAAGAAACAATTTTAAAAAATTTTGAAACAGAATTAAAAGAACAGGTTGAAAATCAAATCGATTCCCAATTCCGAAAGTTAATGAAAGAATACTTTGAAGCAACCAACAAAAAAGCTGATTATGGTCTGAAAATTACAAAGAAATTCAAAAAGTGGATTAAGCACAATCCTTCTATTGATGAATTTGAAAAACAAAAGTTCATTGAATATTGCAATGACTACGAAAAACAACTTCCAAAATTAAAACTTGAGGAACTGAGGGATTATGTCAGGCAACATCATCCCGGTGGCGAAATCTTAGCGACTGAATATGTCAATAGTAATGCGAAAATACCGGTTCGATGCGCGGAGGGGCACGTCTGGGAAATTAGAACTAATACTATAAAACAAGGGAACTGGTGCAGAAAATGTGCTGATAAAGAAGCGGGGCTCAAGCGAAGAGGGGTTCCACTATTGACGCTTGAAAAGAGGGAAAATATGCTTGAGGAACTGAGGGAATATGTGAGGCAACATCGTCCTGGCGGCGAAATTTTAGCTCTTGAATATACCAATGACAGAACGAAAATACCTGTCCGATGCGCGGAAGGACACGTCTGGGAAATTACCCCAAACCATCTAAAAAAAGGTAGATGGTGTCCAGATTGTAGTGAGGGGGTTAATGAACGCATTAGCCGGAAACTCTTTGAGGCAATCTTTAAGAAAGAATTCCCTAAATCCCGACCTGAATGGTTGGTTAATGATCAGGGGAATCAAATGGAGCTGGATGGATATAATGAAGAATTAGCGTTAGCATTCGAATATCAAGGGCGACAACACTATGAATATAATGAATATTTTCATAAATCTATGAAGGACTTTGAACAAAGGAAAGCTGATGATAAATTAAAGAGAGAACTTTGTAAAAGGAATGACATTACATTAATTGAGATCCCTTATACAATTGAACCTGATAAAATGCAAGATTACATCATCAACAAGTGTAATAAGAACAAGATTACTACCCCAAAAATAAAAGAAAAAATTAACTACTCCGAATTAGACATATATTCGTCTACTCGCTCGAGAAAATTGAAAGAACTGAAGAATTATGTGAGGGCGCAGCATCCCGGCGGCGAAGTTTTAACAACCGAGTATATTAATAGTAGAACGAAAGTACCAGTCCGATGTGCAGAGGGGCACCTCTGGGAAATTACTCCTAATCATATTAAAAGTGGACATTGGTGCCCAACGTGTGCAGGTAATGAAAGATTGACGCTTGAGGAACTGAAGGAATACGTGAGGCAGCAGCATCCTGGCGGTGAATGTATGGCAACCGAATACATCAATAATCGCACGAAAGTACCCTGTCGGTGCGAGGAAGGGCACGTCTGGGAAATTACTCCTAGCAATATAAGAAGTGGTAAGTGGTGCCCTAAATGCAAAAATAAGTATAGAAAGAATAAGAAAAAAAAGACAAATAGTTAAAATTTTTTCGTTCTAAATCCTTTAGTCTTTAGGTCCCAAATGTCCAATCCGTGTTTGGGCGATTACGCATTTCAAACCCACAGATTCTAATAATTTTTTAACTTGCTTCATTTCCTTTACTGTTGGGTACTTCAATTTAGTTCTGAGGCTCCGAAATTCTGGGCGATAATCTAAAATACACACTTGAATTGAGGAGTCAATTTGGAAGAGATGCTCGGCCCAATCAGATAGCTCCTCAACCCGTTTTTCTTCATCAGGATAAAAGAATTCATTATAGGGTAGTCCCACGCCCATAAATACTTTCTCAGGGTAGTAATTATCCGCAATGTACTTAACACAATTCCATGCTGTATCAAGGTACTTCTTCGCTAAGTCCCTATCCGTCAAGCAGGTAATTTTCAAGAAGGTCTCAAGTGTAACCGCCTTGAGATCAGGACCTATATCTGTCATACCCGCAGCAACGAGCTCATCGATGTAGTCAGGGGTAAGGATGCTTGCATTCGTATCGAGATGGATGCGAGCTTCCTTGTCCGGATTGAGGACCTTGAGTTTCTTGAAAAATTGAATTAGCCAGGGACGATTTAAAGTGCTCTCTCCGCCCGAGATTGCCATTCGATTTATATGATACCGTCTTCTAAATGAAGTGAGCTGAATTGCAGCATTATCTGGAGGAATTGGAAGAGTTTGACTCTTATAGGTCACCCTATAATTTTGACATGTTCTGCACCTAAAATTACATCCGGCGACAAATGTGGCAACCTCGATAAATCCAATAACCGATTTCAAATACCAAGGAGTCCCGACTCCACCTACTGAATGCGGGCCAAATCCATCAATGATGCGACGAGGGGGATGATTTTCAGGGAGTTCAGTTTGAATTTTCATTCGATCTTGAATTGGGGTGTGGCAAGATGGAACTACTTTGCCATCTGCAATTACCGCACAACTTTGGCATCCTCCTGTTTCACAGGGAGTAAAAATTGCACCATTTTCAGGATAACGAGATGTTCTAAACCCTGCGATTTCTAATGCCTTTTTAATTGTGATGCCGCGAAATACTTCGTACGCTTCGTCATTAATATAAATTTGAATGGGATCTGAGGCATTTATTAATTTGAGTTCAATAGCTTCATGAGGACAGCCTAGATAACACGATTTGCATCCAATACATGAATCAGGACTAGGACAATGAATTATCTTCGTACAGAACCTACATTCCCGGCATTTTTGGTCATTTTTTACGTATTTATCAATTTGATACACGTTGACCCGTTCCTAATTCAATGAGTAATAATTATCAAAATCCTTTAATAATTCTCATCCTTTTCTAAGAATGGAAATAATAAAGTTTCGTTAAATGAATTCACACTTACAGGTGCAAAATGGGTGGCTGAATTCGAGATTAAAGTTGATCAAGAATTATGTAGTGGCTGTTCTTCGTGCGTATTAGCTTGTCCGATAAATATTGAGATTGAACCTCATTGTGCGGATGGAATAGCACCTAAGACGAACGATGTGGTTTTGCGGGTCATCAACGGTGTCTGTCGCCCTTTAAAGATAGAGTTATGTAGGGACAAGACCTTTAAATGTGGTCTCTGTGAAGAAATTTGCGCAAATGGCGCGCTTAAGATAATAGAAAAGTGACTTTTACTTACTAGCAATCTGGTATTTTATTAAAAAGGTCTTTATTTCAAAGGGTTTCATTTTGAATTTCAACAAATTTTGTTCTGATCCTATTTTCTGAGGATTTAATTCTAATAAATCGGTTTCAGAAGCACTTTCAACTGAAAGATTAGATGCGAACTTGATTTCGGCATTAGTTTCCAGGCCAGCGATTTCATAGACTCTGATTACCAGTGTTTTATCTTCATCATCTTCAGGGGATTTTAATGCACTAAGAAGCACGTTCGTAGGCTGGACGCTCAAGAATTCAAGCTCTTCTGGTAAATCGCCCTTATTTTGAGAAGCGGGGATCACGAGAGGAGGATTATTGAATTCATTGGCGAGGAGATAGGATTGTGCAGTTACCCAATCGCCCTTATGAACATAAAGAGAATAATCCACTGAAAATTCGGATTGCTCATGCCATTTTTTTCTCGATGGGAGGATGCTCTCAATTGGATCTCCGGCGCGAGGATAAATAGGAATTCGCAAAATTGTCATCCGAACGATATTCTTATATTTAGGGTGAAAGCGAGCATCAAAACCATAACGTGATTTATTAATTAGTGTAACGCCGTAATCTTGCTGTGAGACGTCAACCCATTTATGCGCTGGTATTTCCCACTGCGCTTGTTGCGCGAGGTTTTTAGGTTTTGTTGAGCGCGTAATAGCAGTAAAGGGGATTTCACAGTGAATTTTCTCGGTATCTACATTCAACGGGAAAGTTAATTTTACGATTGTTGATTTAATGTAATAATTCATGTATAATTTGAAATCTACATGATCTGTGTTAGCTGATAAGCTAATACTTTGTACGATTAATGTTTGAGGCTTGTCAGTTTTTCGCTGGACTTCAACTCTTAGTCGGACTGGACCAGATTCTTTTAGTTCAACTAGAATTTCTTCCTTTAATTTCACGGATTTTCTATTATAACTAGGATCAATATTCCAAGCAGGATTTTGAGAAAGCATCTTTTCCTTGTAAATCTGTACTCGGTTGCCAGGAGCGGTCAGAATCTCTTTTTTTAACGTTTTATGATAAACGCTTAAGAGATAACCCGTGGCTTTGTCAATCTTTACTTTTAGGTAAGTATTTTCAAGTGTTATCTGTTTTTCATCCTCCTCCGCAAGAAGATCTGTATTATATTTTGGGAGGGTTTCAGTTGGATTCAACGAAAAAAACGTATAACCGCAACTGGGAATATCTTTGGCGATAAAAATTTGCTTATTTTCATTTATTTGAGATGGTATTTCGGTGCCATCTTTTGTTTTTATGACATAGCTCTCAGAGTCACTAATTTCAATAACAGAGTCCCGCTTCCAGGAGTGTGTATTAAAGATTAACAAGCCTTGTTTTTGTATGTTAATCTGATTCAGCAACGAATGGATGGCAGCTTCCCGATGTATATTAATTCCGTTATGAATCTTTTTGAAATCGTTTCGAGTATCCACATATACCTCGGGAATTGAAGAACCTGGAAGAATATCATGAAATTGATTAAATAGCACGAGTTTCCAGATCGCCTTTAGTTTTTCTTTAGGATAACTCCACCCAAATAGAGAAGCTACGCTTCCCATTACCTCTAGATTGTACATCGCGAATTCAGTTTTCCGAGTTAATACTTTCAACCAAACGTGAGAGGTTTGGCATCCGCGATGAACTTCTAAATACATTTCATCGTTCCAGATGGGAAGGCGGTCCATAGATACCGTTTTTTCAAGCATTGAAAAGTATTCACGCATCGTTATAAATCCTTTGATTCCCTTCCGTCTCAACAAATCTTTCATAATGATAATTTCAAGGCGAAGGGGGCCACCTCCGCCATCCCCCAACCCATAAATCATGGGAAGATCGTGAATATATTCATCGGTGCGTCGCTTCACGATCGCTTTATAATCACTTTCATAGTCAAACACGCGATCTTTTTCAATAGTTTCTAGGTAACTTGTATAGTCCTTAAATTCACCAATGCCAGGTTTATTTATTATTGCATTAATAGTATAAGGTATACTGAGAGTTAATACCCTGGACCCATCTGGAGCTTGCCAATGAAAAACCATGAAAGGAAATTTAGTAACTTTATTCCAGGACATCTTATTTGTAAAGAAAAATTTCGCTCCTGATTTACGAAGGATTTGTGGAAGTGTCCAATTAAACCCGAAGCAATCAGTCAGCCAACCAATTTCACTCATTTTCCCAAATTTTTCTAAATAATATCTTTGACCATACAACCTTTGCCGAACGAGCGATTCCCCTGAAGTGCAATTCAAATCAGGTTCTATCCACATGCCCCCGACTAGCTCTAAACGCCCTTCCTTCACACGCTCCTTAATTTTTTCAAATTTCTCCGGGAAGTATTTCTCCATCCACTCGAAGTACTGTGCAGAAGAACATGAGAAAGTGAAAAAGGGGTAATCAGCCATGTGCCGCAAAGCGTTGGAAAAAGTCACGTTGTTTTTTCGAATGGTAGATATTCGCCGCCACAACCATGCAGCATCTAGGTGTGATTGCCCAATGGCATAAATGTTGAAATCATCTTTCTTAAATTTCCAGAGGAATTTCCTGCCAATTGTCGCTAGAATCTTAGCACCAGGGTAAAAAAAGTTTCTTTTATCGAGAAATTTCAAAAATTTATCTAGCAAAGGACTCTGCAGTATTTCATCAAGCATTATTATGCCTCAAAACTAGATTAATTCTTGAGATACGATAATCTGCCTCTATAAAAATACTTTCGAAAATTCTTCTAGAACCGAAGGGTTATGTTTTTGTAAAAAGAGGCAAAACTGTATTATGACTCAGTACAAGGAGAAGTCGTTAGTACATGCATTAATTTATTTAATAATGGTACTACACCCATACTTTGAAGATCTTCTGAGATTGGGGCGATGCCAGGCACTAGAAAATCCCATGGACATAAAATTGCCAAAGTTTCGTGAACATAATAGCTTTAAATATTTTCCTAACCTACAAGGTCTCGAGGTCGATTCCAGTTCCGGGATTACCAAGTAATGACTGCCGCTGCGCGAACCGAATAGTTCTACGTGTTCAATCCCGTTTTGACAATTGATATTATACAATTTTTTGTCTATAAAGAATTGTCGAGAATTTTTTAATTCCTTTGATTTTACACTTGGCAGATTTCCTCCTTTAAATCTTTCGACAATAAATGTTTTGAGAGAGCTGGAATTAAGCTCCCTCCCAAGGGCAGTCGGTGAATCACGTGGGGGCAAATCCGGGTTTCTTTCAAGACTTTGGGCAAGATGGTTGGGTCGGCGCGTACCGTGAAGTAAAAATTGATGGTCGAAATCCAAGTGTTTAGGGTGCGTTTTCCACGAAAATCGATAAGTTTTTTAAGGGTACTGAACTCTTGTTCAATGAGATTTGTCGTCATGCATTTTCCCTTGAATACTTTGCTGAGTGCTTCGAGGTTGGCGGCGATCTCGGGATTGGAGTGCCCCAAAACTCCAATCCGCCCCTCATCCTTGTAATAATGATACACGTGAGTTATTGCATCTTTAAAGGGGTCTTTTGGTCCTCGTTTTTTTGGTTTCTTTTTTAGTTTCTTCTCAGCATCAATCTCCTTTTTCGGTCCATTCTTGCTTCCTTTTTTTCGTCCTCTTTTACCCTTTTCATGTTTAATTTTTTCGGATTCAGATACTCGAACTAAAAACGTGTTTTCATCTTGAAAAATATCGTTAGTTGTAGCGACATGAATGGTCTTCACGCGTTTCTCATCGTGTCGAATCAAGTCAATGCATGCCCTACTAATTGCAGTTCAACTTCCTTGAAAAAGGCGCTCGTATGTGCGTAAAACGAAATGTTGCAATCCTTGCAGTAAAAAT
>JABXJT010000164.1 GCA_013375455.1 Candidatus Helarchaeota archaeon
CCCTTACGCCGTATGGATCCATCGGGCAATATCACCACAGGAATTCCATGAAATTCATAATCCCCTGGTGCCAACCCTGCGAGATGCACGATATCACTAGTCACGATGAACTTGGAATCGCTTTTCGCCCGCAGACATACCCGGATCATTTCAGGAGGTAGATGGCTTCCATCAGTGATGAATAGCCCATATATTCGGTCATCCGCCAGAATAGGCCATAGAGGATTATCGTGCCTAGATATCATATCAGCCAAACCATTTCCAATATGAGTAGCAGCACGAACCCCTGCATTAATCGCATCGTGTATTATTTCCATTCTGGCATTCATGTGTCCAATGGAAACCACGATTTTGCTATTAGATACAACATGGTCAATTAGCTCTAATGCCCCCTCAAGTTCTGGTGCGAGAGTCAAAATAACGATCTTACCTTGGGCCCAGGAGAGAAACTTTTCAAACAATTCAATTGACGGTGGAATTAAGTTCTCTTCAGGATGAATGCCTCGAGGACCATAAACAGGATTAATGAAAGGACCTTCTAGATGAATTCCCAGGATTTGTGCTCCCACTTCCGAGTCCGAAGCATTCGCAAGGAGGGGCAAATTGCGTTCATAAATATTTATTGGTGATGAAATAACCGTTGGACAATATCCAATTACTCCAGTTTCAAGAAGATGCTGACTAACAAAATCAATATCCCCTAACGTTAGATTGGGGCTAGAAAAATCGATCCCTTTGTAACCATTTACCTGGAGATCAACAAAACCGGGCATCATTTTTTACATCCCTTAATTTTATTAGAGAGTCTAAGTCTTAATTCCCTTGTTAAAATTAAAATGTTGTTGGGTGATCAAAGTCGAATTAACAAAACTTTTTAGTCCCGGAAAAATTGGGACAATAAAAATTAAAAATCGAATTGTGAGATCGGCGACTTTTGAAGGAATGGCTTCGAGAGAGGGATATGTTAGGGATGAACTGATTGAATTATATACTAATTTAGCTCAAGGTGGGACCGGATTAATAATCACGGGTGCAACCGCGGTGGATTCAAGGTATTCTGTCGGATCTAGATGCCAGTGTTTGAATGATGATTCATTCATGTCCGGGCAGCAGCAATTAGTCAAAGCGGTTCATGAATATCCTGATGTTAAGATCGGCGCGCAACTAGCCCATAATGGTCGGTTGGGTCCCCATCCAAAGTATAAACCAGTCGCCCCCTCTCCAGTAATTTATAAAGCCACCGGTAAAGTTCCTCGAGAACTGACTACTGATGAAATTGAGGTAATCATCAAAAAGTTCGTGGCTGCAGGTCGAAGAGCTTTTGAATGTGGCTATGATTTGGTGCAACTCCACGGTTGCCACGGATATCTTCTTTCGAGTTTCCTATCACCATATACTAATAAGCGAACAGATGATTTTGGGGGCACGACTGAAAAGCGAACACGAATTCTAATCGACATATACAATCAACTGAGGGATGAAGTGGGGAAAAATTACCCCATTCTTGTAAAAATGCAAGTGATTGATGACATCCCAGGGGGATTAACCATAGAAGAAGCGAAAAAAATTGCGAAAATCCTCGTAAACGTGGGATATGATGCGATTGAGCCTAGTGGAGGATCGTCCGAACTAGAAATGGAATCAAGTAACCACTTACCGAGTAAAAAGATTAAAAATCCAGAAGACGAGAACTATCTCTTACCAGCAGCTAAAGAATTAAAACCTTTGATGAGAAAAATTCCCCTCATTCTCGTGGGTGGAATCAGAAATCCCTTATCTGCGGAAAAATTTCTCCAAGAAGATAGCTGCGATTTCATTTCATTGTCCAGACCATTAATTAACGAGCCCCACCTTCCGAATCGATGGAAAGCAGGGGATCTCACACCAGCATCGTGCGTTAGCTGCAATTCCTGTCTCATAGCCATATTTATGGGACAACCAGTCCATTGTGCCGTGAGAAAGAAATTGGAAAGGAAGAAACGGCGAAAACAAGAAGGGACTTAACCTTCGAATGGAAAAATCCGAGTCATATAACTTTAATTACATTTAAAAACCATTCTTGTTACTCGTTGTTAGTAAATGAAAAACCGTTCCAGCTTTTCATTCATTATCTAATTGCATTGAACTGAAATCACACAAGAGGCAATTTAAATGGTCCCACTAGGCTATTTTTTAGCAATATTGGCAGGTTTAATGTTCACTGGAGGGGCAGCTCTCCAGAAAAAAGGAGTACAAAATCTTCCCGATATAAAAATGGGCGATATAAATACAATCATGCCAATGCTAAAAAATAAGACATGGGTTATTGGAACGGCCATCGCTGTTAGCGGTGGAATCCCGTATGTGGCATCTCAATCAATAATTGGGATTGGAAATACCCAATTACTAATATCTATTGGGCTAATTTTATTAGTAGTAATGGCGTATAAGATTTTTAATGAATCTCTTGGCATAATGGAATACTCTGGAATCACGCTTCTCATAACTGGAACCATCTTTTTGGGTCTATCTAATTTAAAACCGGTGGAAGTAACTCTCTCCGACCCAAACTTTTTCTTAAACGCTCTCATATTCTATCTCATTTTTTCTATTGCTATTGCCGCAGGATTGATCTTCTATAAATTTTCGGATAAAGGACTAGCAAAAAATCTTGGGATCAACTCTGGAATTTGGTTTGGGTTAGGCGCTTGTTCCGCACAGATCGGAACGCTCGGGCTTGTAGCGGGGAATTTGTGGATACTTCTTATAGGGTATTTCATCTTATTATTAGGTAATATGGTTGGCACTGTAGTTGTAAATGTTGCCTTCCAAAAGGGGAAAATCGTAGTCGTCATTCCTCTTCAAAGCACGGGCAATTATTTAATACCTGCATTCGCAGGTCTTACTATCTTTGGGCAAGTGTTTCATGATCAATTTTTCGGATGGATTTTCTTTGGTCTATCCCTCGGTTTCATCATGGCGGGCGTGGTCCTCCTCTCCAGGATTCAAGCCGAGATCGAGAAACCTAAGACAAGTAGTGAATCAGAAGAGGAACATTCATCCTCCGAAACAACTTCACCTCCCAACAATTGAAATAAGAATACATTATTTATATATATTAAAAACTGAGGCGATCAGTAAATGACTACAGATAAGAATGGAGCGCTTTATGAGACTTTAACGAAATCTATTTCGCAATATGGGAGCATTCTTGCACACTTGATAATTCCTATCATTGCGACATTATTTTTC
>JABXJT010000032.1 GCA_013375455.1 Candidatus Helarchaeota archaeon
AATGGAGATAACTGATGAGATTCATAAATTGGCAGAAGGAGTAGGAGAAGAATTAGCAAAAAAAGGTGTCATACTAATTTGTGGGGGGAAAGGAGGTGTGATGCAGGCAGCTTGTAAAGGAGTTCATAAGGAAAATGGGATATCGGTTGGAATTTTGCCTAGTATTTTACCATCTGAAGCCAATAAATACGTAAAGATCAAGATTCCGACAAATTTGGGAGAGGACAGAAACTATATAATCATTCAATCAGTACACGCTGTAATTTGCATTAGTGGGGCGGTTGGTACAAAAATGGAAGCTGAATATGCATTAAAACGGAAGGTTCCACTGATAACAATTCCTAAGAGTGGAGGAACTTCTGAAGAGATTTCTAAAGAATTTCCAGACCGAGTTATTGTGGCTGAAAATGCTGAAGATGCCGTTAAAAAGGCATTAGAAGCAATTAAAGGATCAAATTAAAAAGAAAGGTTTTGATCCAGGATTTCTTGACCTGTTTTCGTGATTTTAAGGAAGCCGTATTGGAGAACCTTAATATCTTCCTTAACAGGCGTGAAGATTCGAATCGTATCCGATTCATAAGAAATATTCTCAATCAACCCAATCCCGAGCGTTTTTAATTTCTCATCTAACAAGCCTACTATGAGACCTTTCTTATCATTTTTATCGATGATACGAATTTCATTAACCCTATAATCTCCTCTGAGCTGTTTTATTTTATCCTTATTATAAAAGGAGGAGGATCGTTTAACTAGAAATATCGCATCTACAGCCTTTTCAGCATAAATAAAATCACATTCAAGAGTTTTTTCAACCTTATTCCATTCTGCTTCAAGTAATCTTTTACCGCTTCTAAAAAAAGTATTCTCAAATGTTAAAAATCGTAAGTCTAAGGTACGAGAAACCGCATTTTTGAAGTAATTATTAAATTTGCTTTCCCGTAGGAATTTTCGAGTCTTTGAATTTCGAAGTTCAATATGAGGATAAACGGATAATTTCTCAACCAGAATGACGGATTGAAATGGTTTTAATAAATGCTCAATTTCATCTTCTTTTTCGAGCGCCACGAGAACATCGGGCTCTAGCGTCCGAATTTTTGCAGCTTTATAGGCACGCGCTGCCCCGCCGAAGACCCAGCCGGTCGTATCTATTAAAATGATATCTGCCACGTTAAGCGCATGATCCACTAATTCTCTAGCGCCTGTCAGAATCTGTAGCATTCTCCCAATTGGAGAAGTTTTTCCAATAAATACCATTCGATTAAGAGGTATATCACTCAATTTCAAGATGGGGTTGTTCAAGAGACCCAAGGTGATCGTGCAAGGCGGGCCTATATCTTGCTGCCCCATATCTAAGTCGAGAACTGCGACTCGTTTGCCTTGATTCAAGAAATGATTTGCTAAATAGCATACTACCGTGGATTTTCCAGTATCCATTTGTCCAAGTACCATAATTCTTGCGGGTGTTGGAATAAAACCAATTCGTTGGGCGGCGGTCTTACGGTCTGGTGGTATTAGTGGCTCTTCTGAAATGATATATTGTAAATCCGTGCCTATTAATTCTAATTTGGATTGACTCTTTGCTTCAAATGGATATTGTTTTCCTGATTTAACGATGAATTCTTGGTTTGAACTGACATCGATTCCAAGAAGGGAAAGTTCCCCGTCGATAATACGGACTTTAGCGGGTCCTGTAACTTGAATCCCTTGTCCTGCTTCCAGATCTAGATTCATCCATTTATCCTTCTTCAATTAAATATCCATTGACCGAACTTCTTCCAAAATTCCACGAACTTCATCAATTTCTAAATCATACCAATTTTTATAGGCATCTGCTACAGCAAACCAAAGCGTATCACGAATATTGGGGCATATGAGATCATCGACAAGAGGCGCCACGCGTTCAACGGAGCTTCGGGGGGCCGTGGGGACTGCTACTACGATCTTCTCTGGATCAAACTTTTTGATACTGTTAACGGCTGCAAGCATCGTGAATCCCGAGGCTAAGCCATCATCCACTAGTATGGCTACTTTATTTTTTAGGTCGAATTCTTGCGATTCGATTCCATATCTTTTCAGGCGCTCCTCAATTTGCTTTAACGTTTTTGAAGCCTGCCTTTGTATCTGCTCCTCGTTCAACCCAATTCGAGCTACTAGCATTTCATTTAGTATAATCGTCCCATCTAAAGTAATAGCTCCGAATCCAGCTTCAGTATTGTAGGGAATTTGTATCTTCCGAACAATAAGCAATTGAAATTCCACATTTGGATTTCTTTTACGAAAGTTCTTGAAGATGGGGAAAGCAACAGGGACACCTCCATTAGGAATCGCGAGAATGGTCACGTTTTCCTTTGTATATGGTTTTAATAACTCTGCTAGCGTTTCTCCAGCACTTCTTCTATCTCGAAACACGCAATTCACTCTACAATTGATTTATTCCCATTAAAAATATAATATATATTTTAAAATAAGCGTATTTTAAATAATTATAGTAACCGAAAAGTGGTCACCTATGATAAAAGCTACGGTTTTCGACTTAGATGACACGTTGTATAACTCAACGGAACTGTCAACCCATGCGCGGCGAAGTGCCATCCGAGCTATGATCGCGTTAGGGTTACCTGCGACATTTGATGAGGCATATCAAGTCCTCTCAGAGGTTGTCAAAGAATATGGGAGTAATTATAATTACCATTTCGACCAAATGTTGAAAAGATTGAATGTTGAAAGCTCTAAAATGAAATTATTTATAGCAGCGGGGATGATTGCCTATCACGATGTAAAATTTGCAAGCATGCGTCCCTTTCATGATGTCATCCCCACTTTCATCGAACTACGAAAGAGTGAAATAAAAATATGCGTGTTGTCAGATGGTGATGCAATCAAACAATATGAAAAAATCCTGCGATTACGCCTTCAAGACTTTTTAGACGATATTATCATTTCAGAAGAAGTTGGAATTCGAAAACCAAACCCTAAATTATTTGAGCTCCCCCTACAGCGATTTAAGATTAAGCCTCAAGAAGCTATCTACATCGGAGATAACTACGAACGGGACATCGTGCCTTGTAAGCGGTTGGGTATCTGGACAGTCTTAATTCATCGGGGAGGAAAGCACGACCAGCCTAGCTTTAGTGATAAGGAGACTGCTCCAGATTACGAGTTGTCCAATTTAAAAGATTTAATTTCCATTATTAAAGAATTAAATCAATAAAATGATTTCAGGAGGGTGTTTTTGATGGTTAAATTAATTAGATTGCGATCGGTTGCAAATAATGCAGTGCGTCCTTCAAATTGGGCTACAGGGGATGTGCGTTTTGACCCATTCGAGCATATCAGACCAAGAGGAACTTTTATCGTAGATTTAATTACAGGAACTATAACTTGGGAAACCGATGATGGAAAAGAAAAATTAGTTAGCGACGATGATGTCGAAAATTATTACAAAGCAATGGCTCAATGGTTTCACCAAGCCTTGGAAAAAGAAGAAATTCCATTAGACGTGATCGAGAGTGCGATCATTAAGATTACTCCTGATGAGAAACAGTGCATCATCGTTGCAGATGGAAAAACTTTCGAATCAAGGAAAATGGCTATGGGACCTTAATTTCATCATGGACTAAATACCCATCACGAATCACAGCAGCCACATCTTTCACTGTCTCTATTTTTTCAAGTGGATTTCCTCGAAGCAATACGATATCAGCAATTTTATTTGGTTCTAGACGGCCTAATTCGGGCATGTCTATCACATCAGCTGCAACGCAAGTGGCGGCTTTGAGTGCATCAAGGTTGGTCATTCCTGCTTGAACCATATCTTTAAGTTCCCAATGGGGTATCCCTGAAGGTACTGAGATGCCTGAATCGGTTGCATAGACGATTTTTACACCAGCATCTAATGATTTTTTGAGATTTGCTCTCATAAATTTCGGGGCAGAATTTAGATAATTTCGGGACATAATCCTTAAAGGTTCACCGCCAGAGCGAATCGCTTGACACATTTTCTGTAAGAATTGGATGGATTTCTTTTCAAATCTTTTAGGTTCCTGTTGGATTAACGCCTCTAATTCATCCCCGTGATAAACAAAACTGTATGCCGTGAAGGTTGTGGAGTTTGAAACCCCACGTTGTACCAAATTTTTAATTTCTCCATCACTCAGATGCTCATCTGTGGTCAAGTGCTCTAATGAATCGAACGGAATGTCTGTTTTTAAAAGCTCCTGAAGATCCTTTCGGTAAGTATGATGGATTCCAACAGGTATATTATGAAAATGTGCGCGTTCCACAATTGCACGAATTATAGAGAGTGAGATTATGGGGATTTTGGTACGTTCGTCATCATATTCCTCTGATTGGTACATGACTTTAATTATCCGGGCGCCTGCTGCCACAACCTTGTCTACCATTTCTTGAGCGTGTTTCTCATTTTTACAGTCAATTCTTATCAGACCAGCGAACCATCTTATGTAAAAAGGAACTCGAGGCACGTAATGAGGATATCCGCCCTTTACGGTAAACATAGGACCTGCATATATTATTCGAGGCGATTGAATCTTAAATCTGGCAGCTCTTCGGCTATAACTACGGATTAATTTGGTAGCACTTCCCATATCTCTAATTGTCGTAACTCCACTACGAAGATAATAGGCTAAATTATTGCGTTGCTGTCTAAAGATCCATCTTAAATCAAAAATGCTTGGTAGATCTTCATTAACAAAGCCGAGTGAATGAACGTGAGTGTCAATCAATCCTGGGATCGCATATAAGCCCGTACCATTTAGATAATCCTCTGGTGGTGTTCCTTTTGAGAGTTTGATAGAAAAAATAATTCCTTTTTCAATTTGAATATCACAATCCTCGATAGCTTCTCCCGATTCGGGATTTATTATTGTAACAGAATGGATTCCTTTAATTTCGCGGTATCTCATTCTTCACTCACAACTTTTGTTAACAATTTTGGATTATCTGGATCGTAGCCTTTGTTTTTAGCGATATCATGAACTAGTATTTGACAAGGAACGATATTAATGAGGGGACTCAATTCTTCATGAAGATGAGGCATTTTAATCAAAAATTCGTATGGCAAATCTTGTTCAGGAGTGATCCCAAGAATGGATGTATGGCGTTGTTTCACTACTTCCAAGAGAGAATTAACAGAATTGAATCGCGTGCTGGTTGAATGTGGAATAATGCCTAAAATCATTGTATATTCATCCGCTAAGGTTATTGGACCGTGGCGGAATTCAGGAGCACTATATGCTTCTGCAGTAATTCGCGCCCCTTCTTTTAATTTTAATGCCGCTTCCATTGCAGTTGCATAATCAGGACCCGAACCTAAGATAAAAGCATGTTTTGCAAAGCGGTAGCAAGGCGACATCTCTTTAATGGTGGTTTTTAAAGGTGTCATCATTTTAGTTATTTCTGTAGGAACGTTTTTTAAGGAATTCAACAACTCTTTCAAATATGATGATTCTATATCGCTATTGAAGTTGCCCATAGTGATTGCTAATCGTATCAATGCAGCTATTTGTGCCATGTACGTCTTTGTTGCCATAACACTCAATTCTTCTCCTGTAATTAAGGGAAGAACCATTGAGCATGTTTTTGCTAAAGGGCTCTCTGGATGTGCAGTGACGGCAATTGATGAAATGTTTCTAGATTCAGCAAACTTGGCAGCGGCCACGGTTCCAGGACTTTCTCCACTCTGCGAGATTGATATGAGTAAATGGCGTTTTTCCTTCAAAATCGGTTCTATTATATAGGGAAATTCGGAGGAATGGACAACCCACGTAGGAATTCCTGCCACTTGATTGAGCATGTATAGACTAGCAAATCCTGCATTGAAAGAACTCCCACTGCCCGTGAGTACGATTAATTCTGGTTTTAATTTATTAATTTTTTCAGCGATTTCATCAAATATTTGAGAATTTTCAATGGTTTTCTGGATGACTCGTGGTTGTTCCTCAATTTCTTTTAACGTTAAATGACCTATTTGACTCATTTTCAGCTAATTTCCTTGCGCATGTATGATAATAATTAATCATCATTTGATTTAATGAAATTTTCAACCTCAATGAAAGCGGGATACGGAGTTGTCCGGTCACTTAAATGGATGGCCGCACACGCATTTGAGAATTTTCCAATTTTTTCGAGTGGCCATTTCTGGAGGTACCCATAGATGAATGCTGCATTGAAAATATCGCCCGTTCCCGTAGGATTATTTAATTGTACCTTGTAACTTGGAACATGGACAGACTTTTCTGTCGTATAGATCTTACAACCCTTCGCTCCATAATGTAATCCAATCATTTTAATGCCCTTTTCCAATATCAGGGAGGCGCCTTCATCCATTTTAGCTTGCGTCAAGCCCTCTAATTCCTTATTATTGAGAAATAAAATATCACAAAATTCCAGACACTCATAGACACTATCCCGGCTTTTTGGCGACCAATCATCAGGATCCCATCCTATATCTAAGGAGGTCGTTAAATTTTTCTCTCTCGCGATTTGAAATAATCGTCTGGTTCCAGATCCTTTCAGCTTGGGAGCCCACCAATAACCTGCGCGATGGAGATGTTGCCCTTCAATTAATTCCAAATTAATATCCTCAAACGAAAGAAGCGCGTTTGCACCAAAATCGGAAAGAAATATGCGAGTCCCATCCTCGTAGGTTATGGCAAACGTAATTGCGCTTTGAGTTTCTTTAAAACAATTGTGAAAATCAACTTTATTCTCTTCTAGAATATCTATAAGCCATTTACTAATTGGATCGGAACTTAAAGCACCGATTAACCTTGTTTTTAACCCTAACTTGGATGTTGCCATCGCACAATTCCCAGCATTTCCACCAAGGGCGAGAGAAAACTTGGTACCAACTTCAACATCTTTTTGTTTCACGATATCTGTTGATAACGGGCTGGTAATGATATCGATGTTAATATCGCCAATTGCTACCACATCAGGAACCATCTTTTCATCAACATCTTCAAGAATTTTATTAAATCTATTAATTTATTTTTACATAAAATAGTTGAGAGAACTTTTATCGAAATTTTCAATCCATTCAATATGCCATCCTTTTTTAAGAACGGAACTAGATGGAAGGTAGGCAAAATAAGAAGCGCCAGTTCCTTTTGTTGCTAAAATAACGGCAGGATGTCGTGGATCCTTAAAGATTTTTTTACTGATTTCAAGAGTTACCTTCTTACATTGCGGCTCATCATAGATATTTATACATATATGTCCATCATAGCTAACTAAAGAGCTGAGATATCCATATAATAGAATATGATAAGTATAAGCCCTTACGATTTTATTGGGCTGTTTTTCAAGCAAATAACTATTTATTGGATCAAGATTTATTAGAATCGTTATATCTATCCCGCCTGCTCTCCTATCCCGTAAAATAATCCCTACATATTTTTTATACTCTGTTCCCATGGAAACTAACCCCAACCTATAACCTGATTGATGCCTTGATATTACTTCTTCAACATCATTTTTCACCTGCTCAAAAATTTCAGGGATTTCTTTTTTAAGCTCTTCTAAATTCATCAAACCCAAACCTCCAAATACATATCATCGAGTATCCATTTCCCGATAATTAATTGATCTGGAATCGGTATTTATTAAAATTCGTGAAATTTACCTGAATATTTGGCGTAAAGTAAGTCGTCTGGTTCAAGGTTTGCAAATCAATGACCGTCACGTTATTGAATGAAGGGGGAGTAAATTCGATGCTACTGTTGATTTGATTATTCAGCAATGTCATATTCATCTTAATTCGATTTAATTGTAAATTAATTTTTGAGCTATTCCATTCTGAAGGGATGATCGGATGAAATGGAATGGTTGAGCCATTAAATGACACGCCAACTAAATTTTCTATTAACAAGTTGGTTAGAAGACCATCCCAACCAACATAATGAGAGGCGGGCACCCAACCTGTTTTACCTACCACGTCATCGACACGCCCAGTCGTTGAATTATAGAATTCCCAAAATGTACCGGTTTCGTTGAAAACGCCCTCGGCCATTTTAAGGGTTTTATAAGCAATTTTAGACGCTTCCGTTGTATAATTGTAATTGATTAATCCGCGAATAATCAAATAATTCAGATTAATCCACGTGGGACCACGCCACATCACGTTTGAGAATACATTAACTTCGTCTCTTGCTACAGATGGAATGGGATAAGTAAGATTAAATTCTTCTTGATCGTTTAAATGAGCCACCATTCTCGCTGCTTGTACAGTTGTCGCAATACTTGTGAATAATGGGAGAAAATGGGAAGACGTTTTAATTTTATTGAAGTTACTTCCGACCTTGTCATAAAAGAACCCCGTTTCATTATCCCATAACCGTATCCGAATTCTATTCGCAAGCTGTTCTGCTTCGTTAGAATAAAACAAAGAATCTTCAAGATAATTAAGGTTTTCAGCGATTTTTGCTAGAGATCTCATTTGAAGTACTAGATAACAGTTTAAATCGAGGGCATTGATTTGGTACATCGGATATAAATCAAATCTAGGAGAATCATCAAGTCCAGTTTCATCTCGATGTGCCCAACTATAAAGCCCATCTCCATCAAAATCGCGTGTTGTGAGCCACCATTGGTTGTATCGCTTGAGCTTAGGATAAACCTCCGCTAAAAAGTTGGCATTATCTGAAAATTCGAATGTATCTAGACAGGCCCACGTAAGCAAGGGGCATTGTGTTATCGTATCGAAAATTCCAAGGGGATGATAAGTATTTGGGATTAGCCCATTTGGATTAATTTGATTGATGAAATTTGTCAGTATCTGTTCTGAAATTGATACATTGTAGTATTTCCATATCTGGGCTATATACGCAGTATCCCATAAAACGGGTTTTCGATAAAAATCACCACCTGGAATTGCGAAAATGTGACCTGTCTCTGGTATTATCATTAAATTTCCTTCAAGTTCTTCATAGACCTTGTTAAACATCAGATGAAGGTCTGAATTCTCTATTTTAATAATGGGAGGGGAATTTGAAACGTGATAATTCTCCTCAGATATGTTCAAGAAAAATGTTGAACTATATGAAAACAAGAACAGGCCTAATAACAAGATTATTGAAAACACTTTGAAAATTTGACTGAAAACAAATTTCACATTAACTTTTTTTTTAACGAACGTACCCCCGGATAATATAATGAGAGTGATGCCAATTAAAGCTAAAATCTCTACTACTGTAAGTAAACCTATCACGTGGATATTATTAGAACTATGCAAGGTCAGCAGAGCCACAAATAACTGACCGAAATAGAGACTGATGGCCAAACAAAATACCAAGGATTTCCCATGCTGCTTTATAATATTGAAAATCAGATTGATTAGATTATGAAAGAATAGGGCTGTTCCAAACCCTGCTAAAATAACAGTCAGGTAATAAATTATTGAATTATAAAAGAGAATGGCTAGAAGATAGCTAAATGCCAATACTATTAATCCTAAACCAATCAATACTTTTTCATTAAGTTTCTGGGTCAAATAATAGCTGAGATAGATGAATGCACCACCTGAAAAAAGAATTATTATTACAGTTACCAAATATATCTGAAAGTCCATCATAACTTCAGGCACTAATAACGGGAGAATTTGTAGATTTAATCTTGCAATAGCCATAATCGTATATATTACGATAGCGATGCTTGCAACGATAAAAATCCATGTACATAAATGAGATTTTTTAGACCATCCATCCTTATTTGGGGTTTCTTTGGGAGTGCCTTCTATTGTAAATTGAGCTAAAAATGATAAAAATAGGCCACTGAGTGCTAAAGTCCCAAAAAAGATCTGATAAATGAGTGCATTAATGAATAGACATAGAGCACCAAATCCCGCAAGAATGAACCCAAGTGACAAGGATAAAATGTAATGTTTATTCTGGGAGGATTCGGAATGAAAATGGGATAAAATTTTCATTGTATGAATAAAGAGGACCGAAATGATGAAACCCTCAAATATCAGCACGATTCCAACGTAACTATCAGCAAAAATTTCAAGAAAATATAAAATGGCCATCAAGATGATTAAAATTTTGATGATATTTTTAGGGATTGATTCCTTTAAGAATTGATATAATGGAAAAAATGCAAGAATTGGAATGATCCATATTAATGTCGTGATATTATCTTCCAATAATGGAATCTTCCAATAATAAAACAATCGAAATGGTGTAATAAAATAAAAAAAGAGCGAGAAACCTAAGAGCATCACTGCAAAATACATCTGAAGGACTTGTTCCCTCGAATTATTGGAAGTTCCCATTTGAACCAACTTATATTTTTATAGGTGAAAGGTTGTGGTATTTGTATTTATTGTTTGAAATGAGGGATTATCAATGCCAGAACAGTACAAAATAATAGATTCCCTGTGTTATGTCCCAACGGCGGAAGTTCTGGTTGACATGTTCGTGTCGTTACCACCTCAGATGGCACGATATTTAAAAGATATCTTTGGAAAGAGGGCATCACTCTTCTTGGGTGTGAAATCAGAAGATCTTTACAATATGAAGGTTTCAATGAGTGAAGAAGAACTCAGAAAAGCTATAACCCCAAAGCTTCAGAAAATATCTTTTTCCGTAGAGGATTTCATCAAGCAACTTGACAAGATGGGGGTAGAGAAAGCTGTCATTTTTAACTTAGATGAAGAGACGCCCAGTGGAATAAAAACCAGCCTTCCGAACGATTACTATGCGGAGATAGTGCAAAAATATCCTGAAAAGTTCATTGGAATGGCAGGCATTGATCCTTTAAAGGGTGAAGAGGCGGTCCGAGAAATTAGGAGATCTTATGATTTAGGATTAAGAGGGGTGGCAATTCGTCCTTTCATGTTTGGAATACCACCAAGCCATGAAAAAATGTATCCTATTTATTCTACTTGCGTTGAACTGAATATCCCAGTTTGGTTACATACCTCTATTAATTACTCCACCCTAACAATGGAGGTTGAGCGCCCTATATATTTAGACATCGTGGCACAGGATTTTCCTGAGTTAAAGATCATCGCGGGACATGGAGGATGGCCGTGGGTGAATGAAATGGTAGCTGTCGCGTGGCGGGCTACTAATATCTATATTGATATCGCTTCATTCGTCCCTAAATATATTGTAATGCAAGGGACAGGCTGGGAACCACTACTCAAATTTGGTGATAATATTTTGCAGGATCGGATAGTATTCGGCTCAACCTGGCTCCTCATGGGAATGACTATAAAAGATTTGGCAGATGAAATAATGAAGTTTCCCTTGAAGGACGAAACGAAACGGAAGTGGCTCCATGACAATGCGGCGAATCTTTTTGGAATAAAAACTTAGGAATGAAATTACTTTTTATACTCTTCAAAATAAACGAATTCTTCCAGTGCCTTACGAGGCTTCAATTTCGGTTCAAAATCAGGATAGCCAAGACAAATGATCCCAATTAATTCAGGTTTCCTTGGAATTTTGAGGGCTTTTTTAACTTGGGGCTCCAATATGTTCGCACAATGCGTGTAAACAGCACCCAATCCCAGCGCGTGAGCCGTTATTAAAATATTTTGGATCGCAAGATTTGCGGCAGCGATTTCAAATTCGTGGGCGGTTTCCTCGTAACGCTTGATGGTGGATTTTTCATCCGATTTGACCTTCGCATTTCTCCGATACTGGTCGCGTTGAATTGGATTGTTCAGCACGACGATGAGAGCGGTTGCAGACCTGTAAGCCAGCCAAGCCCGACACGAGTAAACCTCCACGGTTAATAATCCGCTTTTACTCTTTTCACATCGGACCGAACATTGCTCGCAGGGATGAATCCCCAGGGCTTGAAATTCTTTCAACCGGTTCTGTAAAAATTCTGTCTGGATGTAGGACTCAAGATACGGAGCGAGCGCACCTGAACCCGGTCCTAGAAAGAAATTTTTGAGAGCCACTTGCACATTCTTAATTTTTTCTTGATCAGTGACAACGACAAATTCCCATACCATGTACCCGGACGGGCAAGGCGCATACTGGGCAACATCAATTAGCAACTCAAGAGTTTCTCTCGGAATCGGGTCATCTTTAAATCGTCGAATCGATCGTCTAGTCTTAATGACGTCAATTAATTGCTTTTGAAACTCATTCATGCTTTTCCCTCATCAGATATCCTTTAGGTCATTCAGAAAAATGTTTTTCCACTAAGCTCCCGATGGGAACAAAAATATCGAGATTACCCTCCCACGTCGGAAAAACGGATTTGAATAATTGCTCAATCTCGGCAGTAATATCTTTTAATTTTTCCCGCAATATTTTTAAATTCTCTTTGCCTAATAAGATGCAAGTAACGTTCTTAGTCGTTTCAAATAAGAGTTTCACATCGCCCTGATCAATTACTTGTGTTGGCTCTTCGCTTTTAATCATTTCCTGGCACAACATGCAAATTCCTGAAATTCCACCTGCAAAAAGGTTTTCATTAATTGGTATTTCTTCTGTAAAAGTGTGCCGATAAACGCAGACTCCACTTTCAGTTATAATACAAAAGAAATCGCGAATGGAGTCTTTCCACTCCAATTCTTCTTTAGAGGGGAGCGTTTCCTTGATCTGATTAATTACGACGGTTGCAATCACGAAGGTAAAGAGTAAAACGACGGTTAAGTAAGCTGGATTAGTCAAAACAACCGAACTCATTAATTCTCCTATGAGAACGCCCCCAAGCATGCCTATACCTGCAAACGTAAAATAAATGAAATTAGTGTCCCTAACATATTGGGGTGGAGGTTCTTCGATAAAGAAACAAAGACAACCATTAATGGTCATCATGAAGCCAATCCCTAGACAAATGGGGAAGATATAGAGCAATAACAATTCTGTTTGGCTTAGAAAAGCGAGCATTAGAAAAGCAAGTGATTGAATACATAATCCGATCAGGATCACGATTCGTCTTCCAATAAGATCCATGATTAATCCATTGATAATTCCAAAGAGGCCCACCGTAAGCCAGAGGATAATTACGAAGGTACTAAACTTCGCTTGGAGATCTAAGACCGAGAGCTCTTTATATGCTTCTCTTATGATCAAGAATGTGGCGTAATACGCATTTGTAATGAAAAACCCAAAAAAGAACCCCAGCGTAACTTTTGGTAAGTTTTCCTTCTTTTTCAAATACTTTCCTACATCGAGCGGTTCTTGTGGAGGAATTTTATGTTCCGTTCTGCCGATTATAGTAATCGTTAATATTAAGATAAAAATTGCGATATAGTACATTGTACTTGTCCAGAAAACGTCAATACCAATTAATGCCAGAATAATAACAAACGGTGAGCCCCCAAGAAGCCCTAAAGCATACATGCGACCACCAAATTTAGGATCCTCCATTATGAAGACGAACTGTTCTTTATATAATCCAAAAACCACTCCGATGGAAAATCCTGCCCCGAATAGACCTATTGGCACGAGCCATGCCTTGGTGACCATTCCCAGAAAAATATACCAGAATACTTGGACACCAATAAATCCTAAATAACCTACAAAGTGATTCCATTTAGAGACCACTTTTAAAGCAAAAATACCTCCCACAATAATACCAATAAAGTGAAAGGAAATGAAAATAAGAGGGGAGTCCGTTTTAATAATTACCAAAAATTCAAGGATGAAATGTAAAATCCACGCGAGACCACCCCAAAGGATGACACTCATTATTAAAAACCATTGTTTTAAGGTAAACCTACTCAGAGGGGGAAGGATCTTCAGAGTTCTCACCACGTCTGTTTGTATTCCCAAATAATTTTAGTTAACCCCTTAATCCAATTACTATAAAACTCTTTTTTCTATTCATATTATTACTTTTATAAATTTGGATATTCAAAATGTAAGGTGAAAAAGGGATTCTCTGGGAAAAATCTAAGACTACTCAATCTATTTTCCTTGCGTAGCATTTATTAAATAAATACCAAAGAGTATAGTGAGGTTAATCCCATGACTATGGATTCAAACATGAAAGATGCCAAAACTCTCGATGCAAAACCAGACATCGATGCACCTCCGAAAAAAGGGATTCTTCGCAGGGTCTTTTCAATTCTCTGGAGAATTACTAGAATTTTGCTTTTTCTTATCGCAATCGTACCCATGATTTTCTTCTGGTGGAGTTTTCTGGGAATAATTATTGGGTTTCTATTTTACCTTTTCTCAAAAGACCCCACGTGGAAATTTCACGGGATGGTCCTTGCCTTCGTCCATGGTTTCACGACCTTGCTTGTTGAGGGAGTGAGTGTTTTTTATTTGCTTGCAGGTGCCGGTATAATATTCCTCTACTGCGTTTCAGCATCTTTTATTCTCTTTATCAATTGGCTCGTCAAAATGATACGGAAAAAGCCCTTATTCAAATGGCAGCTTGTTAAATGGTTCCGAACTTTACCCTCCAAAGGGCGCAAAGGAATAAAATTTGCTGCTTTTGTAGCCCCAATCGTAATGTGGTCCGTGGTTAGCCTTGACTTTGGTGTGATGTTTGACAATAAACCTCAACTTTTATGGGTGCATGCACCTTCAACTGTTAATATCGGAGAAGAATTCTCAATAATGGTGCAAGCTTGGGATAGATATGAACGATTAAGTGGAGGCTACGGGGGAAGAGTCGATTTCTCTCTGAAGTCGTACAATCTATCTACCTTCGGGCTCATAAATTCCCCATTAGCTCAGTTACCTTCCCCTTATACCTTCACGGGGAAGCTCATCAGCTTGGGTTTCATTCCGGCATATCTAAAGAACGATGGAAAGGATAATGGGCGGCATGTGTTCATGGGGCAAATCAATACGACGGGCATCCATTACATCCTAGTTAATGACACGGTAACAGGGAATACCTACTGGAGTAATCCCATTCTCGTAAAGAATTTTACCACTTCAGATCAAAAGCTCTACTGGGGGGATCTCCACTCGCATTCCTTAATGTCTGACGGATCCGGCACGCCCGAACACTCGTTTGATTTTGCACGGTACGTGGCCTGTCTTGATTTTCATGCACTCACGGATCATGGTGAAGACTTGAGTGTATATGGACTAACTGACTGGGGATTCGGAATTGTGAGAGCGGCAGCCAATAATGCATATGATCCGGGTGAATTTGTGACCTTTCAGGGTGTCGAATGGACGCCACATTATCCCCCGGCTTTCTCAGTTGATTTTGGCCATTATACTTGTATATTCAGTGGTGATGAATTACCGTACTTAGGTGCTCACGTGCAGACTAGTCCCGCTGCATTATGGAATATGCTCGATGAGTTTTGCAGTAGTACTGGTGATAAGGCACTAGCTATGCCACACCACACCATTAGGCTCACATTCATCCAAGATTGGACATATGTTAATTCTACATATGTTAAGCTGGCGGAAGTATCTTCCGTTCATGGCGAGTGTCTCTTTGGAGGATATGATCCCCGGAATTACAGGGGATCCGTCGACCTCCCTGCTGAACCCGTTAATGGGGCAGCAATCATAGATGCATTCAAAATGGGACACAGGATGACCCTATGTGCCTCTGGGGACAATCACGACGGGCATCCAGGGCATAGCCTGAGCCATACGGATGCCTACATAGGGCATCAGTGGCCTTTCGCGATAGATCATTCGCGCAATGGGCACCCCTACCCGAGTAGCTTGACTGCGGCGCATGCAGTTAATCTAACCCGTGAAGGTGTCTGGGAGGCACTGGAGAATCAGCGAATTTTTGCAAATTCAGATTATGGGCGACCGATCCTAAACTTTTCCATTAATGGTGTTGCGGTTGGTGACGGCTCCACCGTTATAGTTGCCACGAACACGACTCAACGGAATATAAGCATCTTTCTCGCCCAAGATGGAGCCCCAGCCCCTCGGAAAGCCACGGCTGCCTCCGTCAACCTGAATTGGGTTCCTGATTGGAACGCGACCATTGAGATAATCAAGAATGGGGTCATCTGGAATAGCACTGCAGTAAATGGCCCTCTTAGCAAGCTCGAACTAACCGACTCATTAGTCATAAACGGGACCTCATACACTGGGTGCATTGAATCTGATGGCAACTATTACATTAATCAATATAGCGATAACCCGGTCGATCCCCTCACGCTTAATACTGGAGGAGCAGACTTCTACCTCGTTCGCGTGGTTGGCGCCAACGGAAGAACTACCTTTGCAGGCCCTATTTGGGTAACAACTTAGGTTTTAATAAAATCAATGTATTGGAATTTAGAGTTCATTCAATATATTTTTGACAGTGATCACAATAGTACCGAGCCTCTTCAGGAATGTATCGCGTATTTGAATAACATTGCAAGCATCGAGGGCCTGATTGGTGGATGGACACTCGAGGTGTTTGAGTTGTTTGAATTTCAAAGGCTGTTTCGTCGGTATATTCTACTTTAAATACTCTGGAGTATAGGAGGCTTCCAGAAATAATGAGAAAGATCATAGTAATAAGTATAATTACTGGAAGAAACGCCACAGGACTATTGTAAGTCATTGCAATAACGCTTCCAATGATACAAATAATCGATCCAAGGAGACCTAATCTAAATCCGATCTTTCCGCTCCCAGTCCTTTCTGTAGAAGCAAGGAAGAGTATGTTCCCAATCAGACTTGCAACTAAAAACACGCAACCTGTCAAAAATATATATCCTGGCGGCGTCATCCCGAAATTGACATAAGATGAGAACTCTTCGAGTGTATAAGGAAACGGGATGAATAAAAATAATAATATAAAAGGTATCATTGATGTATATATTATTCCGAAAACAACGGTTGTTCGATCTTTTGCCGCTGCTATGATATCTAAGTTTCTGCTTCTAGCTAAAAAGGAAAACCCAAGTAAAAACAATCCAATCGAAATCCCTATCCAAACATAGTAGGTAGGTAAAAAAGTGAAAGTTGGATCCCCCAAAAGAAATCGTGAATCCGAAGCAAAAGTAAACAAGAAACACATAAATGCGGCATAATTTAGAGCCAAACCCAGAAATAACATATTTTGGGTTGCTTTTCCATAAACGAACCTTAAGAAGAAATAGGCACTCACCAGGTAAAGCGGAACTTGAACAATGGAATAAAGGGTAGCGGTGTTATAGGTATAAGGACCATGGCCCATACCTGGTGATACAACATAAGTTGGTATGAAGAAATCCAAAACCATGTATGCAGCTAAACTTACATATAGAATTGAAATACCTGCTGACACAAGATCCCTATCTTCCATCACAATCCCGCCAACTCGATCCTATCCTGAATTACTGAAGGATACTATTTATATCTTAAGAAATAGATAATCGAATTCGAACACTTTAAAAAGGGAAATTGAGAGGGCTTAGGAAATGCGCACCTCGATGATATCGTCGCCTTTTTGGATGGCATCAACTACATTGTGCCCTTCAATGACCCGCCCGAAGACGGTATGGACACCATCGAGCCAGGAGGTCGCCGTGTGTGTAATGAAAAACTGCGATCCATTTGAGCAACTTCCCGAGAGCTTTTTTCCAGTAGCTTTATCATGTTTACAAGTCCCGGCGTGTGCCATTGAAATGACCTTTGGTTCATGCTTTAGATGAGGACGAATCTCACAATCAATTTTATACCCTGGACCTCCCGTCCCAGTTCCAAGAGGGCAACCACCCTGAATCATGAAATCCGGAATCACGCGATGCCATTTTAATCCATTATAGAATCCTTTTTTCGCCAGATCTACGAAATTTTTGACAGTACCAGGGGTGTCCTGATCATGCAGCTCAAGCACTATGTTCCCTTTGTTTGTCACAATCGTTGCTTTTGTCAAAAATTCAACTCCTTTTAAATTCTTTATGATCTTTATTAGGATTTCATTTAATAATATTCGTTTTTATTCTTTCGTTTGGCGCACCAGCTCATACAACTTAAAAAGAATTTGAGGAATAATATTAGTACATCTTTTAGTATCAAAAAGAAGAATATTTACAATAAAATTACTTTAAATAAGGGGATTAAATGAAAAGAATTAAAAGTTATTTTTTGATTACGTGTATTCTTGTTTTATTCTTGATGCCATTTTACAACATCAGTCAAATCAAGAACCCAATGCTTTTGGATGATTCAAAAAACAAGATAATAACGAAGACAGATGCTCCTATTTCTATTAATGGGAATGCGGCCTTAAACGCCATAGCTAGTGCAGGGATTGGAACTTCGGGTAGCCCCTACATCATTGAAAATTACGTGATCAATGCCAGTGGCTTGGGGGTGCATGGCATCTTAATTACTAACACTGATGCGTACTTCATCCTCCGAAATTGCACCGTAACCAACACGGATTCAGGGTATTTGGGCATTCGGCTTGAAAATGTAACAAATGGGAATATTACGAACAACTATATTTCTGATATTGCTGCGCATGGAATTTATTTATGGCGATCATACAATAACACGCTGACCCACAACATCGTTAATAACAATACAGGAAATGGAATTTATTTAGAGTCATCAGATTGGAACACGCTGACCAATAACACCGCCATTAATGATTACCGAGGGCTCTATATTAAGCAATCAAGCAATAACACGCTGATTAATAATACCGCCACTAACAATGATGAACACGGAATTTATTTAAGGGAATCAAGCAATAATACGCTGACCAACAACATAGTCAATAACAGTACAGGACATGGAATTTATTTAAGGGAATCTAGCAATAACACGCTGACCAACAACACCTTCAATAACAATACAGGAAATGGAATTAATTTATACTTATCTTGCGATAATAATACGCTGACGAACAACACCGCCAATGATAATGACGCTAATGGAATTTATTTAAGGGAATCTAGCAATAACACGCTGACCAACAACACCGCCACTGACAATGGTGAACATGGAATTTATTTAAGGCAATCAAGCAATAACACGCTGACCAACAACACCGCCAATGATAATGACGCTAATGGAATTAATTTATACTGGTCTTGCGATGATAACACGCTGACCAACAACACCGCCATTTTCAATACTCAAGATGGAATTAATTTAAACAATTCAAATTATAATAAGCTGACTGGCAACACCGCTAATCACAATACCATGCATGGGATTTATTTAGAATATTCAAGAAATAACACGCTGACCAACAACACCGCTGAAAACGATACACATGGAATTTTTCTAAATGATGATTGCGACAATAACACATTGATTACCAACATCGCTAATAAAAATACAGGAAATGGAATTTATTTATACTGGTCTTGCGATGATAACACGCTCACTCACAACACTGCCACTGATAATGATTATCGGGGAATTTATTTAAGGCAATCAAGCAATAACACGCTGACCAACAACACCGTCAATAACAACAAAGGAATTGGAATTTATTTAAGGGATAATTGTGATTCAAACACGCTGATAAACAACACCGCCACTGACAATGGTGAACATGGAATTTATTTAAGGCAATCAAGCAATAACACGCTGACGAACAACATAATCAATAACAGTACAGGGCATGGAATTTATATAAGGCAATCAAGCAATAACACGCTGACCAACAACACCGCTAATAACAATGCAGGAAATGGAATTATTTTATACTGGTCTTGCGATGATAACACGTTGACCAACAACACCGCCAATAACAATATAGGAAATGGAATTTATTTATTTGATCGATGCGATTGGAACACGCTGACCAACAACATCGCCAATGATAATGAGGGTAATGGAATTTATTTATACTTGTCTTGCGATGATAACACGCTGACGAACAACACCGCCAAAAATAATACCTTTGGAATTCGATTAACTGAATCAAGCACTAGGAACAATTTGACATACAACACCGTCATTTTCAATACTCAATATGGAATTTATTTAACCCCTACTAGCGATTATAACAATATTTCGTCCAATTATGTTATGAGAAATGCCCCTATTGATATTTATCTAGAAAATTCCAGTTATAATACCATTACAGAAAATTTAGTGGTAGGCAACCTGCAAGGCATCCAAGAAGAAGTAGGTTGTACTGGTAATATTATAGAAAATAACATTTATTATTTAATACTGTTTGATGTAACGAACCATATAGAAAATGGAGTGTCTGTTCCACCTGGAATCGTGCAAATGACGCCTGATAAGGACCTTAATGTCACTTTAACTTATAGAACAATGATCGAACCAAATTTTCTTACTTGGACTAATGCCTCATTTTTCTATAAAATTAATGAGAATTCATGGAAAGGTCCATATTTCCTCGGATATGGTTATGGATTACAAACCTCGAGTTTTATCATAGGAAAAGATAATTATTCAACATTTGATGAAATATATTACTACTTTTCGTTTCTACAATATGATAACAATTCACAACTTCTTGATAAGTATTATTGGACACAAGATGGCGTTAAATATAATGAGCCTGAGGCAAGGTCAAATGCTTTCCATAAGAAGATAAGTTCAATTCTCTGGAAATTGACCTTAAATTATAGTGTCTGGTATAAAGCCCAACAAGAGGCAGTCTTCCCTTCATACGCGGGTTACAATGTGACTATGTATCCATGGATGCGTATTGCCTATGAAAATATCTCTTTGAGCTTTTTTAATGTCACAAGCACGCATACTAATTTTAGCGTGTCATGTCTCAATGAATCAAAACTGGCCCATTACATTGATGAGGCATCAAGTAATATTTCCAAATTTGATGGTCCCCAAATTCAAGTAAGTGAAGGAATTAAGAGTCCATTTGTCTTACCACTTAATCTTACTCTAACTAATTTTACTTCAACCATCACAATTCCGCAAATCTCATTCGATAGCCTTGGTTCTGGTAGAAACTTAACGTTCACGGGGATCCTGTTAAACCTCACTTATATGGGTCTTGAAAACTGGCCCTATCCGTACCGATCCGTTTTGAAGTTCGAAGGTGACAACGCAATTATTCGATATGATATTTTCACTAGAATTATGGTCTATTTTGAATATAGTAACGACACTGTCAATGCAAGTTCAAAAATTGTTTTTGGGCTGATTGGTAACAATCAAAGTTACCCGAACAACCTGGAAATTGAAAAACGCGCCGAGATTGCGGATAATGGTACTATCGTTATTCCGGATTATTTATCTGAAATAATATATGACCCCCCTGGAGATCACAGTTATAGCCAAATGAAAGCAGGAACAACAGTTTCTTACGGTACGAGCATAGAAACAGAGGTGGGCGCGGGGAGATTCGCTGAGATGGAATTCTTAGTTTTTGGGTTTGGAGGAGGTGTGGATATGAGCGCTAATTGGAGAGAAAAACAAGGATATGATGTCGAAGTGGATATAACCTACGAGAAGACTTTAACCTCTTCATTGAATTCCGAGGACCCCGCACTAATAGGTCCGGGGCGAGGTGACCTATATTATGGTGCGGGTCTTGTGATTAATTATTATATCATAGTTAATAATTATTACATTATCTATAACACACCTGACGCTCCAAATAATCATCTAGATGATATAAAAGTCTGGGAGAACGGTTCTCGGATACAGTATGGGCTCAATATGAGCTCTCAATTCAGCATATTAGGCGCATACCTCGGCCAATATAATTTAACAAATCTTACTAACTACAATATATTCGCAGACAACACTATTTCCCCAGATGAAGAAGAATTTGTCGAAATCTATCCCGACTCACCAATGCTTTGGACACCAGAATACATGACTGAGTTGATGTATTCTTATTCGAATGAAACAACAGTGACAAAAACATTTACTTTTGAATATAGTCTTCAGACATTTTTCAGTTGGCATCAAACATTGGATGTGGGATTTATCGCCTCTAAAACTGTGTTTGAAAGTACTGGAAAAATTGGGGTGAGTTTCGATTACTCTATGACGCGAACCGGAACATCCGCGACACAAGAAAATAGAGAGATTATTTGCCATTTAGAGGACGATGATGGGACACCCATTGGCGAACACGACCAATTCGTAATTGATATCTATAGAGATTTACGATATAATACCTTTGGTTATATCATACATGACGCTTTTACCTACACTTCCAGACCTTATGAAATTGGCACGTTAGATCGAAGATCCCCAACAACCTCGGAGATTTTTAACTTGGAGGAGTATGTACAAGGCACGGTTGTATTAAATTGTGGAGCGGTTGATGAAGAGACGGGAGTGGACCATGTGAAATTCTATTACGATAACGATCCCATCTTCGATCTAGATTCGATCCAGCTTGGCTATCAAGATAATGCGACGATTGCAGATCCCAATGTTTATCAATTCATCTGGGATACGACCACCTTCCACGGGACGTATTATCTCTTTGCCGTAACGTATGATAGTGCAGGGGCTCCGCAGAATTTTCTAATTTCCGATGCGTTTATTATTAACATTGACAACGTCCTCCCAACCGTTTGTCAAGCAAGAGCGTACGAGCCCTTCCGAGGGGCCATTCATTTATACGCGAACGTGTTCGATGCTGATTCTGGCATTGAAAATGTAGAATATTGGGACGGGGTTCCCTCCAATCCATCCAGCACTTTACTCGGGATTAGTTATGATTCAAGCAGCTCCTTTAATTTTGTCTGGGCAACGGACCCAAATGGTGCGGACGATGGTATTCATGACATTTATGCACGTGGATATGACAGGGCTGGAAATTACCTCGATTCAGCAGCAATTATTTTAAACGTAAATAATCAACCGCTTCCAGCTCCTCCCGATTATACGTTGCCAATAACACTTGGACTTATTATCGCTGGAACTTCGATTGCTGCCGCCATTATAATTCACGGTTTTCTGCGACGTCCTCTACCACCTCCTCCACCCCCGAAAAAGACACCACCTACTCCGAAAAAGACCCCTTCTACCTCAAAATAGAACCCCTCTACTCCAAAAAATGACTAAAGCCTTCATTTCAAAATCTTTGTTTCACGTCCCCAACCTCTAGAAATGAGCATGTCGGGGGTGATTTGGACATCTGAGGGAGTCTTATTGGTGATGTCCAGATAAGCGCCTGCCATCAATTCTTCGGGAGATAAATTTAAGTCCCTTGCGAATAAACGAGTTCCTTCCGGGTATGTAAAATCAAATTGTTCTTTCCGATAGGTTCGAGGGCGATTAAGCTGAGGAGGCTTGCAGGCTACCGTCATTGCAGGAAGGGGCACGCCAATTTCGTTCCATTGTTGAAGGATAAGGGCATCATACACTTCGGGAAATGTCTCTAGTACCCATTCTAACGTGAATTTTTCAATGGGTTGGATTGTCATGTGATTACCGGTGCAAAGGGCGCAAAGACGCTTGATGAAACTTGAGCGTCCTAGGCCAATTAACGTGTTTATTAGCGGTGGCCAGGGAGTATAGCAATACCAATAATCAGGAAGTCCATATTGGCGTTTTGCTGCTATTCCATCCCATACTTGCCCCCAAGCTTCCCAATTGGACCCTTCACTAACGATATTTGCCACTCCTGACCCTATAACCATCCCAATTTGGTAAGTTGAAGTGGCATATTCTGGGGCTCGTTCATTCCGGACATCTTTCAGTATGTCAATGAGGTTATGTCCCAAACGGGTCATCGAGGTGATCTTCTTAGGCAAATCACGAATTTTTACACCCAACCTTATGTGGCGCCGCTCAAGAAGGCCATCTTCCGGTCCCGCATACCACCAATCCACGGGAATCCCATCTTCGGAATGAGCGTTCAAGAGAAAATAGGTTTCATACGTGTAATCATTGATCACGACGAACGTGGTATCACAGGAATCCCCATACAGTAATTTCATGGCGCCCTGCTGGAGATCGACCCGCAACGCCCCCACCGGGGGAAAGAGCATGTAGGCACAGGTCTTATTAATGTCTTGGATTTTTCCATCCTGGACGGCTCTTGCTGTAAAAATGGTTTCGTCTATTCTTCGTTTTAATGCGGGATACAATTGGTTCGGGAAGGCAGCAATTGCTTTGTGATAATATTCCCAGCCTACTTGCTTATAAACGCGCCAAAGATGCCGCCCCAGTGGGAAGTACGGTTTTGTTTTAATGGTATCAGGTATTTCTGCGTAAGTATGACTCATAAAACTCGAAGCCACCTACTCATGAAAATGATTTCTTAGCCAATTATCTTCTCTTTTTTCACCCGGAGCTTATTAATGCCGATGTAACTACTGCCCAAAAATATATAGCCACCAGCTAAGATGCCTAACATTAGGGCAAAGATGGTGGATCCTAGGAAGCCGGGATTCAAGAATGGATACAAATAATCGCCAGTAAATGTTCCCAAGATAATGGCAAAACTAATGTAACCTAACAGATATATGAGCCAATAGAGTAAATATTTCCATTTATATTTCGCTTCTGTTTCTGTCAAGACCCAATCGACTATGAATATGATTGGGGTAATGTAATGTAGGACGATATTGCTAAAGGCGGCAAATCCAGTGGGGTGATAAAACGGTTGCAACAGGATCGCAAAGACCACGAGGGTAATGGTTATGTAAACAGTGAATGCGCCCTTTATCACTCCTTTAATTTTTTGGAGGTATTTAGGCTTATTATACCAAATCATGGCAAGAGTCAGCCAGATGGTTACCATGAGGTTTGATTGCATGGTATAGTATTTAAACGATGAGAAAAAATTAAGAACACCAGACAGATATAAGCTCGCTAAAATGGTGAACAAACTGAGTGCTGTAAAAACTATCCGATAAACTAGAATTATTTTCCGATTCATTTCAAAATTCTCCTGTTACAGCTTTTCTCTAACCTTGCCTAAGGCACTCATGTGATTTTCGATTAACGAAAAATCGGGGTATAACATGATTGAAATAGCGACGAGAATCGAAAATACGGGACTGATGATTGTTATCATCTGAGCACTTAGGGGCCAGCTTCTGAACTTTTTCAAGGCTTCTTTTAGGTCCATATCTCAAGGGATTGAGCTTAATTTTAAAAAGTTATGCAAAGTATCACGTTTCAAAAAGTTTAAATTCCAATAGATTGAATAAAGGACTAGACTTTTAGAGGTAATCTAAATGGGTACATTGAGAATAATTGGAGGAATAATTGCCTTAGTAGCAGCCTCCCTCATATTAACTGCAACAGTGCTGTGGACAATTGTGGCATTGCAAGGAGCTTCAGTTTACAACATAACAGCAATAGTAATGAACTATGTTCTAGCGGTCTTAGTTATTATTGGCTGTATTTTAGGATTCAAGGGCAAAAACAGCGGTGGAATCTTGGTATTGATAATTGGAGTAGTAAGCATTATCTTCGGGATATTGTACGTCGGAATTCTTGATCCTTGGACCTCTATGTTTCAACAAATGGCTATTACACCGTTGGTTTTAGTGATTCCGTATGTAACCTTGGAGCAGATACTCGTAGTCCTTGGTGGGATTTTGATTCTTGCTGGCGGGTCGGATTAAAAAAAACCCTTTCTCTTTTTTTAAAAATTCTTCATAAATATATTTCCATTTTTTTAATAAGCTAGAACGAAATTTTTTAGAAGAAAAAAAAAGGAAATGAGTTTTGAGTTAAGCGTACTTGTACTTCGTCAAGCCGAGGTAAGCGAGCCCAATGACAGCGACCGCAGTCGCTGCTATGGAAGCAACGAGAACTCCAAGGGCATTGATTGAACTGGGACTAATGGAGAGTTCGGTGGCACTATTCACAAGATACACGATTGATTGGGCTGCAGTATAGACGAGGATGACCATGGCAATGCCCCAGCCCCACTCTTGGTCGATGATGAGCCCAACGCCCGCGATAACGGCAAACGCGCCAATCACGAAATTGGTCACCCCAAGGGTTGGGAGCATTGCAGCTATGCCAGGCTGGTCATAAAAGATGAGGAAATCATGGAGAAAGGTGATATTAAACAAATCCAAGATTCCCAAAGCGATGACGAATCCGCCAGCTACCATTAGGATAATCCCATAAAGCCAGCTACCACCTTCACCTTTGGAGAGGTAGCTTTTTAGTCGTTGAATGCTTGATTCTTTTGATACTTTACTTTTTGGAGCAATTTTTGGTTTTGCAGCCGGTTTAGCTACGGGTTTCGGGGCTGGCTCTTCAGTTGGCTTGGGAGCTGGTTCCTCAGCGGGTGCTGGAGCCGGTTCTTCAGTTATCTTTTTGGTTGGCTTGGTCTTTTTCTTGGTTGTTTTTTTCTTTGATTTTGGCATTTTTCATCCTTCCTAAGCGTACTTATACTTCGTCAAGCCGAGGTAAACGAGCCCAACGGCGGCGACCGCAGTGGCGACGATGGACACGGCAAGAACTCCAACAGTGGTACTAGTTACTATGTATACAATCGATTGTGCTGCAATATACACCAGAATGAACATGGAGATGCCCCAAGCCCATTCTTGGTCTTCGATGAGCCCGTAGCCCGCGATAAAGGCAAACGCGCCAATCACGAAATTTGTTATCCCCAAAGTGGGAAGCATTGCGGTCCAATCAGTCAAACCCAGAGAGATGAGGAGATCGCTAATAGCATCTATGTTTAATAAATCCAAGACCCCCAGGGCGATGATGAACGCGCCGGTCGCCATCAAAATGATGCCGTAGAGCCAGCTGCCCCCTTCGCCCTTGGAGGGGAGTCCTTTTAATCTTTTTTTTGTCTGTTCTTCGGTTTCTTGTTTTGGCATGTTTATTCCTTCCTTATATCTTGAGTTCTCCTGAAAAGTTTGATTTCTTGCGCCGCACTGCGACTACTATGAACGCTACCGCGATGAGGAGGAACACCAGCTCGAATCCTGGGATCGCGCCGCCTTCCGAGTAAATTTCCACCGATTCTATGTTCGATAGGAGCGTGGCCCCCGTTGCATTCACTGCCACGATCTGGTAATATACGACATCTCCCGTGACGCCTACATCTTTATAATACGTCACGCCCGCGCCAACCGTGGTGACGAGCTCGAGCGCTGCGGCACTCGGACCGCGGTAGATCTCGTAATTCACTTCGTGACTCACGTCATTCCAGTAGAGGTCGATGTCCCCCGTGGGATCGGGGTTCGGGGTGATGTTCTGTAAGGTCAGCGTTTGCGAGCTGAAGGCGACCCGTGCTAGATAGTAGTACAGATAATCATCGTCGCCATCCCAGTTTATATAATCATTTTTGGTTTGGGTAATGTACCCTGTTTTTGAAATCTCAACTGCATGCCATCCTATATCCAAGCTAGTGATATTTAAAAAGCCGGTAGCCGAAGTATTTCCGACGACGGAAATAGTACCATTTGGAAAGGTAACCCGAACTGTCGCATTAGCAATATTTATGCTCGCATTGTGTAACTCACGAACTTTCACCTCAATGTACCCAAATATCGTGCCAGCATTGGGCATTAAGAGCACTGTCTTTTCGGTTGTCGTTGTTAAATCCACTCCAGTCACAGTCGTGGTGTTATAACCTGGTGCGCTGGCGATTATCGTCGCGGTCGTCGTGTTGTCGAGGTTGTCCGCCTGGAAATAACCCCAATTCCCGGTGGAGCCCTCGGCGACTTTCGCGCCACCCTGCCAGATCTGGACTTGGGCGTTAGGGATGGCAATTGCCGGATTGGTGCTACGGCGCACGAGGGTCTTCAGCGATATTGATGCATCGTCGAGAGGCTGGAGATAATAATATAAGTAATCATCGTCGCCGGCCCAATTGATATAATCCATTTTAGTTTGCTGAACATAGCCCACTTTCTGAACGATGACCTCATACCAACCAATCGTGCATCCTGTCACATTGAAGAATCCTGCTCCGTTGGTGACCCCACTTTTATGCAACAATCCAGTTTCATCATCTATGACATAAACATAGGCGTTGGAAACAGGAGTTGCATTGGCATATTTGACCTTTACCTCAATATAGCCCGAATCTGCGGGCTTGGGCGTGAGATAGAAGGTGAGGTAGTCATCATCTCCATTCCAGTTAATGTAGTCAGACTTGTTTTGTGAATAGTATCCGACTTTGGAAGCTTGTATTGTCCACCAACCGATGCCAAGCCCCGTGACATTGACCTTCCCCTGCGCATTTGTGTAACCGCTGGAAGTGACCGTTTGAGTCGTCTGATTGAACGCCTTAACGAGAGCGCCAGAAAGGGGGACGCTGGCATTATCTTTCACAGTACATTCAATCCAGCCAGAGTTCGGAGGGTAGGCAACGAGATAGAACGTCAGATAGTCGTCATCTCCGTTCCAGTTGATGTAGTCATTCTTACTCTGCGGGATACGCCCGGGATAGGATACTGTGACGCGGTGCCAGCCGATGTACAAGCCGGTGACGTTTGCCACCCCCGTACCTAAAGTGGTGCCTGACCAAACTAAAATATCATTGTCATCATAACATTTCACATAAGCGCCGCTAAACAGGGATGAATCCTCACTTCTTCTGACGGTCACTTCGATAAAACCGCTATCCGCGGGCATTGGGTCGAGATTGAAGGTGAGGTAGTCGTCATCGCCATCCCAGTTGATAAAGTCGGACTTGTTTTGGGAATAGTAGCCAACTTTGGAGACTTTGACATAGTGCCATCCAATATTTAAGTTAGTAAAGTTAGTGAAGCCAGTTGTATCGGTATATTGCAAGGCTGTTCCGGTCCCAGTAAGTTGGACCGTGGCACTGCTGATGGGATTGCCATTTTCGGAATTATACACTCTAACTTCGATGTAGCCTGTTTGGGCTGCTTGGATTGGTGCGGAATCAATAGTTGCTGCGTTCTGCTGTGGAATGATGGCGATAGCAAGAAAGCCCGTTGTACAAAGGAGTAAACACGTTATTAAGCCGATTAAAAGTCTAGTTTTTTTCATTGTCATTACCTTTTACTGTAAAAAAAAGGGTAAGATTTCTACGACGTATTTCTATTTAAAGATAAGTGCAATAAGGAGTCCAAGCCTATTTCAATCTAGAAAAGATAAAATAGGCAATCTGAAGATTTTTGTCTATGGGAAATTTAAAGTTCTTTTTCAATCCTCGATCCATTGCAATCATTGGGGCAAGCGAGACACCAGGCTTTGGGATGTTAACGACGCAATATCTGCTCGATTCGGAATTTAATGCATATCCAGTTCATATAAAACGAGAGAGTGTGTTTGGGCATAAAGCTTACAAGAATATTCGAGATATTCCGGAGGAGATTGAGGTGGCAATCATCATCGTGCCTTCGCCGCACGTGCTTGGGGCAGTCCAAGATTCCATAGAAAAAGGCGTGAAAGGAATCATCATTGAAAGTGCGGGATTTGCAGAAACAGGACGGGAGGACTTCCGCGAAATCCAGCAGCAGATCGCTGCGTTAGCAAGGGAGACTGGTGTTAGAATCATAGGGCCGAATTGTTTAGGAGTTTCGAATATGCACAATAAATTCACTTCGGCTGAAACCGATTTTTCAGAAGTACGGGAGGGGAACGTTTCTATTATTGCGCAATCGGGTGTCCTTGGAAATATCATCCTAGATTGGGCGTTTCACGAAGGAATAAGATTTTCAAAAGTAATTACTCTGGGGAATAAGGTGGACGTGGATGAGGTTGATTGTTTAGAATATTTGAAGGATGACGCCTCAACAGAAGTGATTTGTCTATATTTAGAAGATATTCGGGACCAGAAACGGTTTCTCAAGATCGCCAGTGAAACCACGAAAATCAAACCAATTCTGGTTGTCAAGAGCGGGCGGACCGCTTCTGGAGCAAAAGCCGCTTTGAGTCATACCGCTAGTATAGCCGGAGATGATCAATTATACGATGCTATCTTCAAGCAATCGGGAGTGATTCGAGCGGTTGATTTCTATGAGATGTTTGATTGCGCGAAGGGGTTCTCAATGCAACCCCTTCCGAAAGGAAATCGGGTGGCAATCCTCACCGCGTCCGGTAGCTTGGGGATTTTGGCGAGTGATGAACTTGAGAAGCAAGGGCTGGTCCTCGCCCATCTTTCAGAGAACACCGTTAAAAAAATGAAGAGAAACGCGCCAGATTGGGTGTCGCTGAAGAATCCGGTCGATGTCGGGCCAGCTCAGATAGAAATAATAAATGATTGCATGAGAGCCTTGCTCCGGGAGGAAAACGTGGACGCCCTACTCTGGATTCAGATCATTCCCGAGGGAGTTATCAAAATGTTGGGGATAGCGAAATTGCCCCTGCCTGGACGACTTGTCCGAAAGTTCGGTACTCCCAGCGGAAAACCGGTTATTGTGAATACCTTCAGTAGTCCTTGGTTGAAGAAGATGTTACACCAAGCCTTGGATAAATACAATATTCCCATCACTATTTCGATTCAGAATGCGGTGAAAATGCTTGCAAAAATGCTCCAGTATCGAAAATACAAGTCGAAATTTACATGAATTGAAGTAAATTTGTTAAAAAAACGCTTTTATTTGAGTTATCCGATAGAGAATATGAGTTAGTTCATAGGTAGATGATTCGAGATGAGCGAGCAAATTAGTGCCCTCGAGAAGGCGATCATTGAAATTGAGCCGGACAACGCAGAAACGATTGCAAAAGAGCTCGTGGAAGCTAACGTTAATCCGAAAGAGCTGGTCACGGCAATTTCGAGAGCCTTAGTAGTCGTGGGGAAAAAATTTCAAGATGAAGAATATTATTTACCTGAATTGGTAATGGCTGGAGAGATTTCAAAGTCCATTCTTGCAATTGCTGACCCCATACTTAAAAGTGCAGAAAGTGGTCCAAAAATTTCCATCGTTGTGGGAACAGTACAGGGAGATCTTCACGATTTGGGCAAGAATATTTTTGTAACTTTCGCTAGCAGCGCCGGGTTCAACGTGGTGGACTTAGGGAATGATGTCCCCACTGATACTTTTATAGAGGCTGTCAAAAACGAAAACGCAAGGGTGTTGGGATTGTCCTGCTTACTTACGGCCACGGATAAAGAACTCTCGAAAGTCATAGAGGCATTAAAGAAAGAAAATCTTCGTGATAAGGTGATGGTAATCATTGGAGGAGCGGCGATCACTGAGGAACTCGTGAAAGAAATTGGCGGGGACGCATTTGCCCCGGATGCAATCACGGGGTTGGAACAAATAAAAGAGTGGTTATAAAGGAGGATTTAAATTGACTTTAGGAACTTATGATTGGATTGCAATTGGATGTTGGATTGTTGTAGTGATTCTTACTGCTGGAATTTTTATTACACTATTTTTAAAATACCTAAAATATCCAGAAAAAGTAAAGAATCGATTGGCTTTCTGCTTAGTTTTTTTATTTCTAGCTATTGGACGATGTCTCCTAATCTATTTTGACTTTTTCTTAGTGGAACTGGATGCTACCAGATATGATGAATTCATAATGATGTATAAAATTGCTACACTCTTTCAACTAATGGGAATAGGATTTCTCATCGTCGTCTCTGAATATGCTGTATTTAAGGGTAAAGATTTTTTTGTATTTTTTATTGGATTTACAATTGTATTGCTGATAGGCTTGCTCGTCCAAGATTTTGTAATGACCCAAAATATTACCGTTGGTGCTTTAGGTTTTGTAGCTTTCATCCCGGTCAGTTGGATTTACTTGATGAGAAAATTACCCCAAACCAGAAATAAGATACTAATGATTCTAATGGGATTCATCATTTATGGAGGAGGATTACTCCTTATTTCTGCGGGTGTGGTCCCTATAGTGGAGGAAATTTTGCCAATATCTGTTCATGAAATCTACTTAATTAGTCCCCTCATCCAAATACCTGGACTCCTTATTCTAGCATTAGGAATTAAAAGAATGTACTTCGTTGATTGAGGAATTAATGAAGAATGATTTATTATATCTTTTTTATTCATAAGCAACGGGGATTAAACTTATTACAACATAGTTTTTCAGGGAGTAAGCTAGATATCGATCTAGTTTCGGGTTTCATTTCGGCTATAATTTCTTTTATTAACCAACTATATCCCCCAACGGAAGATATAGAGCAAGAAAAATTAATTAGAACTATAGATCGGGGCGATTTTAAGATTTTAATTGAATCTAGCGAAAACGTGATGGGTATATTATTTGTGAATATAGAAAAAGTTGAAGTTCGCCTTAAATTACGCGAGATTCTATTATTATTCGAAGATACATTTGATTTTAAATTATGGGATGGAACGATAGATATTGAGAAATTTGAATCTTTTAAGGAAATTATTTTCAAAAAGTTCGCAAGTGAAATCATCCAGATTTCAGATGTCCCGCTCTTGACTCCATCGTTGGAGGAATTTCTCGCGACCCATGACGAGCTAGACCTTCTAGGGGAGAGCGACCTCTCAGTAGGGTTGATCGAATTGCTCTCGAAAATTGACGGGACGGCCGACGTTCAGGAAATTGCTAATCGCATGGAAATTTCTGCCGATGAAGTCCTTGCCAGAATTGGATATTTATTTGAGTTAGGGGAGTTTATCACGATTGAATCCCCCGTTCACGAGACGGACATTTTCGTGCTCACACCAGAAGCTATGCCCATCTTTCGGCGCGATACATACGAGCGAGAAACGATTATCAATCTATTTGGGAATGAAGGAATTGATATCCTGCTGAATATTGATGGTTCTCGGAGCGTCCAAGGAATTCAGGGAAAAACTTATATCGATCTCGAAAATATTAAGGAAGTTTTAAAGTTTTGCTATGCAGAACAATTGGTTAAACGGGTTCGAGTACATCCAATAATTAAAGCAGTCGTGGAAATCGAGAGTTTTACGGATGATGCGGAACTCGCTAGAATATTTGGAAAAATTCTACGATTGTGCGATGGAAAGCACTCTCTTCGAGAAATTGCTAAAAATTTGCGCGTTCCCCAATCCGTTATTACTGATTTTCTCGTGCTAATGGGTGATCAGGTGGGATGGGAACGGAAGTAGGTTATTTATATTCATTGAATTTTTTGATTGTTTCCGCAATTTGAGCCCGAGATGCGTTTGTTCGGATTGAAACTCTCGAAAAATGGGTTCGAGATGCAAAAAATCCTTGGCTTTGAAGATCTCCAAGTAGTTCTGGCATAGGTATTGCGCTCAATTTGTACTGTCTGCAGATCCTATGGACGTTATGATAAGTTAATGGGCCTGAAGCTTCCTCAAGAATGAATTGGAGCATTTTTTTTATGCGTTTTTTGGTTCTTAAATGCATTTGAGCATTTTCAGATAATACTCTCTCACAAAAAGCAGTGTCATATAGTGCTCCTAACCACAGGGGACCAGCATGATCAAGTGAAGTCCCGCAATCAGGACAATTTGAGCCCAATGATAGCAAATTCTTCGTTGAGGAGCGGTAATCGCACTTAAAACAATGTACAATATATCCAAGCTCTTGAAGCGTAGCGTCTGCTTTGAGGGCCCCTGATTGGAGCAATGCATAAACCCGAATGTAATGGTCAATACTATAACAAAGGATGGGTGTAATACCTATCTCGTACTTCGCTGCAGTTGTGATTAACGCATTAAGACATAAGCGAACCGCCAATTCATGGCAATATTCCGTTCGGAGGGGTTTCCCCCCATATTTTCGCAAACACGCTGCAGGAGTGACCCCGCAAAGTGGTGCCATATCGGTAGCGGTCAAGCAAATCAGGCCCGTTTTCATTTTTAACGCCCGAATCGCTGAATCAATGAAACGAGTGGGAGAACCAAATGGATCTATGTCAATTACGTCAGCTCGTTGCCCACGCTTGGCAAATTTGTTGAGAAAGACAATTGCGTCAGTATTTTGAATCTCTATAAGACCGGATAAATGGTTCAATCTTAAATTATGCTCCATCAAAGTGTAAGCCTGGAGAGACACATCATTTAAAATAATTCTATGGATGTTGGTGAGTTCCAATTGGAAGCGGATCCCCCGAACGCCCGTGGCAGCGAGGGGAAGCAGAATAGTAAGTGGATCATTATGAGAAGCTTGATAGGTTTTGACGGCTAATATTGCTACATCACGATTTAGCTCCATGAGGAAGTTATAGAAGACAGGCGCTTCGGTGGGAACGCGGTATTGGTTCATGTCAGGAATATGAAGGTGAGCTGCCCCTTCAGTAATGGAGATCAGTGGAAAAGAGAAATTCGCCATTTTATTGAACCAAATAATCTTGTACTTGTGTTATATTTTTTAATCCAAAATAATTTTTAATTGTTTATCCGAAATAGTTCTTTATGCCAAAAGAGGATACTGTTGAAGAATTCACTAGAAAAGTGAAAAAATTTGCTTTGAATCTGGATTTAGATGTTGTTGGAATTGCAAGTGCGGATGATGAACTTTTTTTAGAGGCGCCTGTTGAACATAGACCCAAAGAAGTCTTAGAAGGAGCCAAATCAATCATAGTTACTGGAAAAACCATGCCGCGTGGTACTTTTAAACTCAAGCATCATCATTATAATACAGTTCAGAGACTTTATCATAGTATATATAAATTTTTAGACATATGTGCAACAAGGATATCGGATTTTATCGAAAACGAAGGATATTATGCAATTCCAATTCCGGCCTATATCCCCCTCGTATTTAATAATTTATTACCTTGGGGGATTATTTCATTAAAACATGCGGCAGTAGCGGCTGGTTTAGGACAAATCGCTAGAAATGGGTTGTTCATCCATCCAAAATATGGAACTCTAATACGATTATCCGCCATATTAACAACGGCAGAATTAACTCCTGATCCTAAGTTTGAGGGAGAAGAAATCTGCCGTGATTGTAATTCATGCATCGAGAATTGTCCAGCAAAGGCATTTGATAAAAAGGGGCGGTTCCAAAAGTTAGGCTGCCTTCGAGATGTAGTGAAACATGGTCTTAACGTCTTCCATCCTTATGACAAACAATACGTGCAAAATCTCGAATTGGTTACAAATACGATGTTTGTGGAATATACCGTGGGTTGTACGAAATGTTTAGAAGTTTGCCCTGTTAATAAAGGACCATTAAAGAAGAAATAAATAAGAAAACACAGTAGATGAGTGGATTTAATTGAAAGGAGTATTAATTGAAGGTTTTGAACCAATTGAAGACGTACCTGAGTACAAGTTTAATTTGTTACCCTTTCCTCAAGAATTAGATGATATTTACGGTTTTTTTAAGTTAAAGGAAGAACTTGGAATAGCATTCGTAGATGTTGGTGCAGAAGAGGTAATTATTGAAGTAATAACAGAAGAATTATCAGCGATGGGAGGGTTCTCATGTAAAAAAACGGAAGTAACCTTTCCGAAAGAGTTTAAATCTTTTGATTTACCATCAAAACCGAATGTCGACGAAACCTACGCCGTCTATTTTGAAAAGAACTATTTGATAATAATAGGTTATACCGATAAGGGGATTTACTATGGAGTGAATACCTTTTTACAATTGATAAAATCAATCGGGGGGCAGCTAGTCATCCCTTTAACACAAGTATTTGATTATCCCGCGTATGAAATTAGATGTATTACAGACCAAACCACTCGAAACCAAGTCCCAACCATTGAAAATCTCAAAAGCACGATCAAATTATTGAGCAGGCTCAAGATTAACTATCATTACCTTTACATGGAGGACAGTTTTAATTTCAAGAAGTACCCAGACATTGGGAAAACGAGGGGCGGTTTTACCGCTGAAGAGATAAAGGAGGTTCAGGAGCATGCTAAACGGTATTTTGTGGAACTCGTGCCTATCTACAATTCATTCGGACATGTTGATAATATATTGATGACCAATCATCCGAAATACGCACATTTAGGCGAATTTCCTGGTGCGGCGTGCTATGATGTTGGAAACCCTGAGGCAAAATCGTTCGTGAAGGATTTATTGGAAGAGGTATGTGCAGCCTTTGAATCGAAGACCTTTCATCTGGGATTAGATGAGACTTTTGACTTCGGAAAGTTCAAAACAAAGCAACTTATCGAGCAGAAAGGTAGTGGTGCGGTAATGTTAGAATATTACACTTTTTTAATTGATACAGTAAAAAAGCTCGGTAAGGAACGAATCATCTGTTATCATGATAACGTGCTTGGGGAAAAAGAACTATTGCAAGGGCTCCCTAAAGATTTGATCGTTTTTTATTGGGATTATTGGCTCAAGACATTGTTCATATTCCCAAAGAAAAAATATAAGAAAGCGAAAAAACTTCGGAAGAACGGTTATCAGGTAATAATGAGCCCAACCTTATATGATTATACAAGAAATTTCCCTGATACGAAACGAACAATTAAAAATGTAGTAAGAATGGCAAAATATGGATTGGAAATTGGGGCTATTGGAGTGGCCACGTCTATATGGGGAGATTTCTTAAATGAGAATTTGAGAGAATCGAACTATTTCGGATATTATGTGACTGCAGAGGCGGCATGGGCACCTCAAAAGTGGGACGAAGAACGCTTTAAAAAGAATTTCACGTGGCATTTTTATGGATTAGACGATTCGGATGTCATTGAGGCCCTTGACGGCTTGAACACCTATAATGATCTACATTCAATGTATCCAGTTAAGTTTTTCAGCCACATCTGGAGACATCCATTTCCAGCTAAAAAAATTAAACCGAAAGTAAAGAAATTGGATCGGATTCTCCAAAAGAGTGAGAACGCATTAAAGATTATAGAGCAATTGAAGTCCAAAGTAAAAAGAAATGCAGATAATCTGGATTATTTAGAGTATGGCGCGAAACTTGGGATTTATTTAGCGAAGAAATATAAGATACCGATCGAAGTGCAGAAAGCATTAAATCGCGGTCGAGACAAGTATAATTCATCGGAATTAATTAAGAAAGTGAAATATTTAAAAGACTATCTTGAAGCATTGCGAAACGACTATGAAAAGTTATGGTTACGATGTTCGAAATCTAATGGATTAGAACTTTTACTTGAACATTTTGATGCACAATTATTCTTTTATCAGCAAAAAATTCAGGAGATAGAAGATGGAATTATCTGGCAGAACCCATTTTTGAAATCTGAATTCATTACAGCTCCCACAAAGGTAGAAACTAGCGAGCCTATTTATCTCCGAAAGACATTCTCCGTCAAAAAACAAGTCAAACGGTGCCATATCCAGGGATGTTGCGACATGCTCATGCACTTATATCTAAATGGAGAAAAACTTGGGGAAATTGTGAGTAGGTTTACACTGTCTGTTGAGCCCATAAAACAAAGAATCCAGCTATTTGACGTGACAGACAAAATTAAACCGGGAGAAAATGTAGTAGCTGCGGAATGTCATAATTACTTGATTTCACGGGTAGCTGGGAATATTTACATAGAAGTAGAATATGAAAGTGGGGAGAAAGAGATTATTCTCTCGAATTCTGATTGGAAGGCAACACATTTATCTGAACCCGATTGGATGAAAATGAAATTCGACGATTCAAGCTGGCCTAATGCCAAAAGTCTTGGTGCTCCACCTTATATAGGTGGTTATGTTACTAAACCCTACATTTCAGCGGGAATCAGATCCCGGGAGTGCTATTATTATGGAATGGGTACCTTTGTGAAGGGTTTATTACCCTGGGTACCTCTCTTCTTAGAGGGATTGGGTAAAAAAGTAGTTGGCTTGGATATTTTTTAAAAGCATAGAAGAATTCAGAAATGTCAAAACCCCGAATCAATCCCCATATTGTTATTGCAGTCGGGGTTCTAGGGACCTCTTTTGCTGCCATATTTGTGAGATGGTCGTCGTCAACACCCCTGCTTTTAGCCTTTTATCGACTGCTCTTCACGGTATTTATTATTATTCCGATTTTTCTTTGGATGAGAGGATGGCGGCAACTTCGCACGCTAGCACCTAAAAACATTCTAATCATAATGGGGGCAGGCGTTGCATTGGCGTTTCATTTTGTCCTTTGGTTCGCCTCGCTTGATTACACCTCAATTGCAAGTGCAGTGGTCCTTGTCGATATATCTGCAATCTTTACTGCAGTTTTTGCGTACCTCATCTTAAAAGAGCGATTAAGTCGAAGGCGAATTTTGGGAATATCCATTGCTTTCATCGGCGTGGTCGTCATTTCACTAACAGATTGGTCTGGAACATCCGAATTTGCCCTGTTGGGGGATATGCTTGCCATATCGGCGGCCGCATTTAGTGCAATCTATTTCGTGGCCGGTCGGAAAAGTAGGCAGGGATTGGATGTAATACCCTATGTCTTCTTGCTATACATTACCTGCACCATAACGTTACTTTCCGCGTGCCTTCTTACAGGGACCCCCTTATTTCCTTCCAGTTCACAGGAGTATCTAATATTTATAGGGATTGCGGTCGTCTCAACAATATTTGGCCACACCTTATACAATTGGGCTCTAAAATATGTAGATGCATCCGTTGTTGGGGTTGCTTTACTAGCCGAGCCTATTGGCTCGATCTTGCTGGGGCTAGCCATTTTCATAGAAATCCCCCATCCCATCGTGATTGCAGGAGGCGCGCTTGTTCTAGGGGGAATTTACTTATCCTTTCGAAAAAATAAGAATGCCACAGAAAATGGATGAATAATGGGGCTTAAATCATTGTGTGATGAAATAGGGGGCGAGAAAAAGCACTATTGCGAGCCCACCAAGTATCAACCCGATAAACCCTAATTTAGAAATCTGCCGAGTTAAGAAATAAGAACCTAAAATAACTGCTAACAAACCAGTTCCTAAACCTACAAATGCCATGATATTTATTACTAGTACAGTAACCTCTGTTGGACCTTGCCCGGTTGGGGATTCGGTGGTGTATTTAATACCATACGCGATTGTCATGAGCAGCGTGCCAAAGAGCCCAGAGAAGATGCTAAGTTTACCTGCTAATAGTGATTCGGGCCAAGTAGGATTTGAAACCGCAATATAGTCTATGTTTTTCAGAAGTTTTGGTATAGGCATTTTCATGAATTTTTTTGTAAATTGGAAACTGCCGTTGATGTTATCGACGACTCTTTTAATAGCACCAAAAGATACGCCAGCTTTACTTAACGCCACGACTTTTTTCCCTATTGTTTCAGCCAAGTAATTATGCCCCATAGTAGACTCAGCATGTTGGCTTTTGCCACTACTCGCCTCCGCCTTTTCTGCGGTTAAATCGCCCCCGCTATAACTCTTTATCGGCAAAAACTGGCCTTTAATTTCTACTCTAAATGCCTTGCCTACTGTTTTAGTATCGACATCTGCCATTTCCATCTTCTCTTAGAATTAATCAATTCAATTACATTATTTATTTTCAAAAATTACTGAAATAAATTTTTCATATCCAATTAAAAAAATATTGTTATAGGATTTTACCCCGCCAAAGAGAATCGAAGTCGCCCATTTCTTTGGTATAGGGTCTAATTCTGAATTTATATCTGTATTTTTTCTTCGCTTTTAACTTATACTCATCTATCGGACCTGCGAATACAAAATCATGACCTACACCACATTGCTTATAATCGATGTTTAGAGTTATCGTGTCACGTCTTGGGAGCTCGTGGATGTGTTTGGCATCTTCAAGATCTGTCATTGTATAGGGCCAGGCGCTAATGCTAAGAAGTGTCCCGCCGATATCGGATATAAATAATCCCTGTTCATCTTCATTGGTTAATGCCACCCACCGCACGTCGCATCTATTTGCATTCTCTTGAGGATGTGCATAATCATGGATGAAATCCTCTATCGCTCTAGAATAAACACCGACGGCTGCTCCCGTTTTTCTATCCCAATAATTCTCGTGAGGACCTCGTCCAAACCAAGTTAGTTTAACAAGAGTTTTTGGAATTTGACCTTGCATCCCGAACTTCACCATATCTTTGCTTGGCGTAAAGATATTTTCAACTGCTATATCCCCATTCCCGTAGATCGTGTAAATAGTTTGGGGACCGAACTTGCTTCGGGGCATCTTTGATTGAACTGTTACACGAACTATATTAGAAGATACCTGCTCTGGTATGATTGTTTTAACTTTTCGCTTTCTAGTTGCTTTCTTCCAGCGAACTTTAGCAACGAATTTCTCGACTGGTGGAATATATTTTGCTAATGATTGGAGAAATGGGACAAATTTTGCTAATCCTGTATCATTATCAACTGGGGCTCTCCAAAAATTGAGGGTTAATGGGCCTGCAATGAGTTCTTGTTCCTTATAAACGAGAGATTCAATCCCCCCAGTTTTTCGTCCAATTTTGACTTTAAAATCAGTCCCTATTATGGTCACGTCCTCAGCTGAATCAGCAATTTTTACATCCCACTTCGATTCAATAGGCGTTTCCGATGCAGGACGGACTTCAAAAGGTATCTTGAATTGATCCCAAGCGAGTACATGCCCCCTGCCAGCCCATCGCGTGTCAGAGGAAAGCTTGAAAATTATCTTTAAATGATACTCGGCTGAAGCGGTTTTTTCGGGTTGCTTGAAAGGAATTGTTGTCTCCTGTTGCGAGCCAGGCGCTAGGGGGATGGTTTCTAGTGTTCCTTCTTGGATGACAATGCCATTCGCAGTTAATTCCCAAAAAATTTCCGCAAATTCTAATGATTTATGGAAATATTTATTGTGAATTTTTACTTTACCTGCCAATAGATCAACGGGATATACTTTAATATACTGATAGACCTTCTTTACTTCAAGAAGTGAGGGGTTTATGGTCCTATCAGGTAAAATTAACCCATTTAAGCAAAAAGTCATTGAACTTGGTTTGTCTCCATAATCCCCGCCATATGCCCAGAATTCCTTGCCAGTCGCTTCATCCGTCTTCCGAAGACCTTGATCTACCCAGTCCCAAATAAAACCTCCAACCATATTATCATATTTTTCAAAGATATCCCAATATTCTTGGAGGCTCCCCACGGAATTTCCCATCGCATGACAATACTCGCAAAGAATACGTGGCTTATCTTGATATTTTTGGGGGCTCAATCTAAAAATTGAAATGGGACTAACCCGTATTTTCTTGAACTGACCCGATTTTTCGAGATTTTTGTGAGATGTATACATCGTGCTGAAGACATCGGATTCTTGTAACTCATAATCACCCTCATAATGGATGGGTCTTGTGGGGTCGATTGAAAGTGCTGCTTCCTTCATTAAAATGAAATTTTTACCATTCCCAGCTTCATTACCGAGGGACCACATAAAAATACAAGGGTGATTTTTGTCCCGTTCGACCATGCTTACCATTCGGTCTATTACAGCGTCCTTCCATTTACGTTTCCCTTTCGGTAAACTATTACGAAGCCTATGTGATTCGAGATTACACTCATCAAGGATATAAATGCCATATTCATCACATAGATCATACCATTTTGGATGATTTGGGTAGTGGCTCGTGCGAACAGCATTGATATTTGATTGCTTTAATAATTTAATATCCTGAACCATCCGTTCGTATGGGATGGCTCGACCATGGTCCGGATCATGCTCGTGACGATTCACGCCCTTAGTAAAAAGTCGCTTACCATTGATTAAGATCTGTCGGTTCTTGATTTCCACCTTCCGAAAACCAAAGCGACAGTGTTCAACTTCAATGAGTCGGCCATCAGGATTCTTTAATTCAAGGACTATCTGATAGAGAGAGGGAGTTTCAGCAGTCCATTTCCCCGGATTTTCTACATCTACAGAAAATATGATTTCTTTTTCCTGACTTACCTTAATTGCGACTGTTTTTGTTGCTAGGGGTTCTTGGTCAACCACTTGGTTTTTCGAATCGAGTAAAACCAAATCTAATGTAAAATTTTCAATGTCTTGGTCACCGTAATTGTGAAGTTTAGCCCTAACATTTAACTTAGCGTCTTTATAATTCTCATCAAGGTCACAATACACAAAAAAATCCCGGATGTGAACGGTAGGTGTGGAAAAAAGAAAAACATCTCGGTAAATGCCACTGAACCGCCACATATCTTGGTCTTCGAGGTAGGATCCATCTGACCAACGATAGACTTCAACGACAAGAACATTTTTACCTGGTGTGATAAAGTTGGTTAAGTTAAATTCGGCAGGCGTCATGCTGCCTTGGCTATATCCGACTTTCTTATCATTAACCCAAAGGTAAAAGGCAGATTTCACGCCTGCAAAGTGAATGAAAACTTGACGATTATTCCAGTCATCGGGAATTTCAAATTCGGTTCGATATGACCCGACAGGATTATAATTATGATCGATCCGAGGTGGAAACCACGTTTTTACACTAGACGGATATCTGACATCAAGATAAATCGGTATGCCATACCCGTACAACTGCCAGTTACTCGGGACGGGAATTTCGTCCCACTTGCTAGTATCATATTCGACCTTCCAAAAATCAACTGGTCGGTCAGCGGGTTTTTTGACCCAATGAAATTTCCAGTTCCCATTAAGTGATTTATAATAAATCGAAGCTTTTTCGTTCCTCTCCAATGCGATTTCGCGATTTTGATAGGGAATGAGAGTGCAATGGGCAGGTTCCTTATTTTGCCCTATCATCTCGCTATTTTCCCAATCATTCTTACTACGTTGATTTGCCATTTTTCCTCAAACCAGATTACATTAGAGAAGATTGGATGTGAATTCTTTGAGTTATTGAGTCGTAATTTAATTATTTGACCTCAAATCCTCCTGGCATTACTACTATTCCAATTTCAGTGATACAGACTTCTTTTCCAACTTTTGATTCATCTTTACTTGCGGTAACAACAGTTGATGCTTCTATAGTTATCAATAGCATCCCATTCCTTTTGATTTCCATGCTTTTGATTGCTGGAGTCGATTTTAATTCATCCCCATCCTTAATAGGAGGAGTACCCTTTGGAAATTTATAAACTTGACCACCATGTAAAATTTTAAGGGGATTCGTGATGATAAGCGAACCATCGGGATTTTTTGCCTCAAAAATTGATCGAATCGCGGGAGCCACGTAAGCATTTGCATAGGAGGGATGGGCAATAGGCTCATCCTCAAGATAATCGGGTTGTTTCACTTTGATGGAGTTTGCGAAGGCAACTAATTTTTTTGCTCTGATTTTAAATGTTCCAGGCTTTAAAGTTTGTCCGATTATATTACTAAAATCTTTACTCATTGTTTTCCGACCCTTTATTTTACCTGTAAAATTCTTAATAGGTATATATAAAAATCAAATAATTATTTTATTTTCGCATAAAGAGATTGCTAAAATTAGGTCGTAATATTGCTTGATTTAAAGAATTTATTTTACCCGAAGAATATTGCCATCATTGGAATATCGAATCATCCATTAAAAGGTGAAATGCTTCTTAATGTTTTACTTGTATCAGAATATCCTGGAAAAATATATTTAATTAATCCTAAATATTCTGAACTGTTTGGAAGAAAAGTATATCCCTCGATATTAGATGTTCCCGAAGATGTCGATTTAGCCATTATAGCAGTTGCTGCTAATAAATGCCCTGAAATAATAAAACAATGTAGTGGTAAGGTAAAATTTGCATCGATTTTTACAGCGGGATTTAGCGAATTAAATAATAAAGAATTGGAAGATAAAGTTGCAAAAATAGCAAAAGAGGGGAATGTTCGATTATTAGGGCCCAATTGCATGGGAGTCCACTGTAATGAAAGTAGAGTATCTTTTTTTCTTAGACAACAGGCAGGAAAAATAGGCAACATCGGATTTATATCACAATCCGGGGGTCATGCATTTACATTCTCAATATGGGGTATAGGAAAGGGATTAGAATTTAATAAAACAGTAAGCATTGGCAATCAATGTGATTTAACCATTCAGGATTTTGTGGAATATTTTGGAATTGAACCAAATATTAAAATAATTGGGGCTTATATCGAAGATGTCAAAGATGGGGAAGATTTTTGTAAAAAAGTTAAGCAAGTTACGAGAAAAAAGCCAGTATTTGTATGGAAAGGTGGAGTAACTGAAGAGGGAAAAAAAGCTGCTCTCAGCCATACAGGGGCATTAGCAATCCCTAATCATCTTTGGAATCCGGTTATGAAACAAATTGGTGTTGTTTCAGCTGATTCTTTAGAAGAATTGGGGGATATTATGATGAGTTCTCTTTACTTAGAAGCATCATATCCAAAAGGATTAAATGTGGGCATTATAGTTGGTGGGGGAGGGTCTTCGGTGGAAATAACCGATGCTTGTGCGAAAGAAGGGCTTCATGTACCTCAATTTTCCTTGGACACCATAAAAAAGCTATTAGAGATAGTACCTGAGGTAGGTACAATTACAAAAAATCCTGTTGATCTAGCAGGAATGCATTTCTTGCCAGAAATGTTTGGGAAAGCTGTAGAAATTGTCTATGAAGACCCAAACATAGATGCTGTTATCACATATCAAATGACCGAACGATTTTTTTGGAATACTGAACGAGTTAGGTCAATGGGGAGAGAGAACTTCAATTTCGATAAATCAATAATGAAAGAATATGAAAGATTGAAGGACATTATTAAAAAACCATTAATTTGCATAGTTCCAAGACTTGTAGAGACAGATTTAGAGATAGAGAAAGTAAGAATAAATTTTATTAAACATTTGGCCAACTTGAAAATTCCGACCTTTCCATCGACTACCCGTGGTGCTAAACTCCTTGTCCGTTTAGCTAATTATAATAAGTATCTCCAAAGACAAAATTAGAAAGGGATAACAATGAAGATAATCGATAACGCAGTAATTAAGGATGAATACGATTGCATTGTAGTAGGTACGGGAATAGGTGGTATTACTGCTGCAGCCTTATTAGCTAATAAAGGCATCGATACTCTTATGATAGACCAGCGTCGCCTGCCCGGAGGGGCCTGCACTTCGCTAAAACAAGTAGGACAATCATTTGACATAGGATCTGCCCTATTATTTGGTTTCGGAGGGTTAGAGGGAACTATGGCACCACATCAATTTGTAATGAATACTCTTAAAGAACCCCTGAATATGATTCAGCATGATTCCATTTATCGATGCCATTTTAAGCAAAACGGAAAAAAGGTGTCGGTTACATTTTGGGAGGATTTTAATCGATTCTTTGAGGAACTGGCAGCTGCTTTTCCCGATCAAAAAGAAGAGTTGGGTAAGTTTTATGAAGTTTTAAATGATTCGTATAATACTCTTACACAAATGGACACCACTGCACCCATTTCGGAGCAATCATTATTCGCTAAAATGAAAATGTTTTTAAAACATCCCATTAGCGCTTTAAGGCTGTTTAGATGGATGAATAAAGATATGAAATCTTTAATGGATAAGTATCTTAAGGAAGATCCGAAAGTCAAAACTTTCTTTGATTTTTTACTATCTCTTATGTTAACCACGAAGGTGGAAGAAACCCCAGCCTTATTAGCTATTGGAGTTTTTGTAATCGCTTTCCATGGTGGGGCAAGTTATCCTCAAGGATCCCCACAAATGCTACCGAATGCACTAGAGCGCGCATTTGAGCGGTTGGGTGGTACTGCCCTTTATCGTCATAAAGTAGAGGAAATTCTGATTGAAAATAAAAAAGCATATGGAGTTCGACTTGATGATGGGACTGAAATTCTAGCGAAATACGTAATCTCCGATGCTTCGATTTGGCAAAATTATAATAAACTCATCAATAAAATGCATCTTAAGCAAGAGCGAATTGATTGGGCAAATAGTTTTCAGCCCACGTTAAGTGCGATGCTTATGTACATCGCAGTAAAAGAGGAAGCGTTTCCTGAGGGTTTTCGCTCAATTGAAATGTTTATTGAGGATATTAGCGATTATGAAGGTGGGATTGCAATTTTATATATTCCGTCAATGGATGATCCCTCAGTTAGTCCACCAGGAACGCATTCAATGACGGTCCTCGCCGAATTATTTGAGGAATTTCCCCGACCTGACGATCCTGAATATCAATCGGAGGCATATTATAAATTAAAAGAAAAAGAAATGAATCGAATTCTTGATGATCTTGAACAATACATACCGAATCTCAGAAAAAATATAATAGAAATGAAAGTAGGGACACCAGCCACCATCGAGCGAATGACTTTGAGAGATTTTGGTAGTATTGGAGGGCCAAAACAAGCTCTTGGTCAGCACTTACTTAATCGCCCTAGAGCAAAGAGTGAATTCAAAAACCTCTTCTTCGTCGGTGATAGCACCACCATGGGAGAAGGCGTAATAATGGTTACTATGTCTGCCGTGGGAGGAGCTAATATGGTTCTGAAAAGTGCGGGTAAAAAACCCTATAAAGCCCGGAAATTTGATGAAAACTATATTCACTTTGTTGAAGGTAAGCCACGCACACCATTGCCGAGTGTAGATGAAGAATTGGATGATATAAAGGCAAGACGTGTGGCAGTTGAATGCCAATGGTGTCTTGAAGCAAAATGCACCGATGCATGTCCCGCAGGGGTTGACGTGTTAAATTTTATGCGGAGAATGGAATCCAATAATTTTCTCGGGGCAGCTCGATCCATACGACAAATGAACCCATTAGGGGGAATTTGTGGGATAATCTGCCCGCATGTAAAATTTTGCGAAAAAGATTGCAAACGTAAAGAATTTTCTGATGAAGCCGCGCGGATTGGACAATTAGAAGCATGGGTTTGCGAGCGAGCAGGAGAAAATGGCTGGGATAAAGCTATGGAAGTGCCAAATGGTAAAAAAGTTGCCGTTGTTGGGGCAGGCCCTGCTGGACTGTCTTGTGCGTACTTCCTATCCCGTTTGGGCTACAAAATTGATGTATTTGAGAAACGTAAAAAGAAAGGAGGAATGTTGACACACGTGATCCCGCCCTCTCGATTGCCGTTAGATGCAATCGAACGCGATTTAAAGGGTGTTTCACTGCCCTCCATCGATTTCAAATATGGAACGGAATTAGGCAAAGATATCAAAATTTCCCAACTTTCAGAGGAATATGATGCGGTATTTATTGCACCGGGATTATGGGCTGGGCATAAGTTGTATCTCCCCGGGATTGATGATGTCGATGTTATCGATGCCTTATCATTCATCATGGATTATCATCAAAAAGGCAAGGTCGATGTTAAAGGCAAATTATTAGTTATTGGTGGTGGTTCTGTCGCAGCGGATGTTGTCCACGTCGCTAGTAAGAGTGGAGCCAAGGACATAACTATGGTTTGTTTAGAATCTCGTGAGGAAATGCCAGCCTTGAAGACAGAAGTCGATGAAATCTTAGAATGTGGAGTCGAACTACACAATGGGTGGGGTCCTAAAGCGTTTTCTGATGAAAAATTATCTTGCGTATCTTGTACATCCGTTTTTGACGAACATGGTAGGTTTTCACCGAAATTCGACGAAGGTAAATTTAAAGAAATTGAGTTTGACCAAGTGGTCATGGCTGTCGGTCAAGAGATTGAATCAAGCCTTGCAGCTCATATTAAAGAGGAATTTGGAAAAAAGGGGTTAATTGAAGTAGATCCAGAAACATTGAGAGTTAAAAGCAAGTCAAATCTATATGCCGGTGGAGATATCATTCGCGGAGCGGGCACTGTCGTACAAGCCGTGGCGGATGGTCGCCGGGCTGCAATGGCTATTGATGTAAATTTAACATTAAGGGAGTTGGAACCGAACTAAGCGCTCAATCTGCTCTTGATCTGTTCGATCATATGAAAAAATACAATTATTGAATTATTCTGAAGCTATTTAAGAATGAATTTCTATAAAAAAATGAGGAGATAGGAAATATTTACATGTTAATGGCAAGGAGATCAGTAACTTATGACAAAATATACATATGGTGATATTCCAGATACGTTCCCAGGAAAAATGTATGTTCCTTTAGGAGAACATATTCTTCAACAATTTCAAGAACTTGGGTATGATCATTACCAGAGAGTAGTTAATAGCCCAGAGGTCGCTTTTTTCAAAAATGCTGCGGAATTTATAAGCGCGAAGTTCAAAAGTGCCGTGCGGACTGCTAAAAAGGTCATTAGTGGCGAAGTGAATGGCGAAAACTTGATAACGACGTGGTTTTGTCCCCCAGTTTTGTATTGTAGATCCGACCTGCAAATTGGCAGTACCAAGCTCTTTTACGGGGATTCGGCTGATGTCACATTTGTTTGTGTCAATGATTTTAATTTTGAGCCAGAGTTACTCATAAACGGGCACGTAGAGGATGGCATACCCGTCGATTACTGGTATATTCTAGGCGATGATGAAGTATTTGAGAGGAGACACCTCAGACTTGGGATGAAACTGCGCGAGGTCCCGAAAAAAACAAAAAATTTCACCAAGACCGGAGAGCGTATTTTAGATATCTTACGAGACGTTCGAAATGAACGAACCCCCCAATGGGCTGATTCTTCATACATTATGTGTATGTTTTGGATTTGCGGGTCCGCCAATATATTTGCAGAACCCTCGAACTGGAATGGCCTCGCGGCTTGTTGGGATGGCGTCAATGCTAAGAGAATATACGGCAGACCAGACAGTTATTTCCTTTATTACCCGTGGCCGCCAATTGCCCAAATGATGTTCATGATGAAACGCCCAGATTTCACTGCTAGGATGACCGGTTTGCTTACCAGCCATAAATTGCTTATTTATGGATTCGAGCCAAGGATGATTAAATTTTTTAGAGAAAATGTTCCTGAAATTTGGAACCTTTTAATCCGAAATCTAAAAGAGAGAGGAGTTCCGACTCCAAAAATGACTATGGGCTGCATACCTCCTGACAAAAAGATGATGAAAAATGAAAAATTTGACTGGTTCTATCCGGAAGGGGCTCGAATCATGCCCTATGAATGGGAATTAACAGATGATGAAGCATTTGGCGGAATCTATACAGATATCGACCATGAAACCCCTGATGAGCCATTTTACGGGAAAGAACATATAATTACAAAGGGGATGGGTCGTTAATTCAATAAATATAGAACATTTTTAATTCGAAAATAATAACTATTTCGAATTATAAACGTAGAGGGAAATATTTTGACCAAAAAGGAATCATATGACGTGATTATGGTTGGTTCTGGCATCGGAGGATCCACTTGTGCAGCGTTATTAGCACAAGCTGGATTTAAAACACTTTTATTAGAACAAAATAATGAAGTTGGAGGTGCATGTAGTTCCTATTCAAAGGAAGGCTTTATTATTGATACGGCATGTCATCTCATTCCAGTTGGCATGAAAGGTTTGTTAGGGAAAATTTTGAAGAGGTGTGGTTTAAAAAATTTAGAATTTTCGACAAAAGTAAACACGCATTCGGCGATTCGGTTATTAAATACTGAATACTTGCCATTAACTCTGTCGCCAGACCTGTTCACTTCCCCACAACCTCAGGGATTATTTAAAGCCCTTGGATTTAGTTTCGAAGAACAAGGCGAATTAATGAAAGTCATGTTTAAAATATTCCAAACTCCTAAAAAGAAGATTCGTCAACTATTTGATGAAAAGGTTAATTTATCTACATTTCTTGATGGATTGACAAAATCGAATAAAATTAAAACTTTTCTCAGTTGGATTAACGGGTTAATGTTTGTAATACACCCAAATCATACAAGTGCTGGTGAATTTCTCCTTTCATTTCAAGATATGGTGTTGAAAAGAGATGGTTCATATCCTATTGGTGGTTGTATTGCTATTCCTCAAGCCTTTGTTGAGGGAATGAAAAATTATGGTGGAATTGTTCGCACCAATACAAAAGTGAAACGAATTCTCATTGAAAATGATAAGGCAGTTGGAGTCGAACTGGATGATGGCACGATAATTACTTCTGAAATTGTAATCAGCAATTTAAACATTAAAGGAACCGTCCAAAAATTAGTAGGCCCAAAATATTTTGAAAGCACATATCTAAAAAAAGTAAATAATTTAGAGGAGTCTGGGAGCGCAATCGTTTTAAAAATCGCAGTGGATAGAATAGTTATTCCGAATTTTGCATCGGTGCATTTATTTCACACGGATGATTTCTCTACTTTAATAGAAAAGTTTGAAGACTGGTATTTTTTAACAGCTAAAGGAAAAATCCCCCCTGATCCCGGGTTTATGGTGCCCATTCCCAGTAATATAGATCCGAATTTAGCACCACCAGGAAAACAATTACTTATATTCGGAAGTGCTGGACCGATTACAAGCGAAAAACAAAATTGGGACCCGTGGATAAAAAAATATTACGAGGCGATTCTAGATTTCCATCCTGAGATTGATGATTATAAAATTTTTATGGACGTGACTACACCCTCACCAACAACCGGGAAAATCCCCGTAGCCACGAATCTTTCTTCATATACAGGTAAAGCTCCAGTTGAAGCAACGGCATTAAATCCAGACCAATCCGGAAAACATCGAATTAGTTCCCAATTGCCAATCGAAGGTTTATTCGTCGTTGGTGACAGCGCAGGAACTGATACTCATGGAATTGGCACACAGATCGCAGCAGATAGTGGATGGAAATGCGCAGAATATATTATAAGTAAGTATAAACTTCAAAGAAAACTAGCGCAATAATTTTATTTGTTATATAGTTGATATCACTTCTTTTCGCGTTGTTTTGCTTCTTTTTCCTTCATTTTTTTCAGTTTTTTCAATATGCCTTTTGCAACTAAGGACCCAGTAAGCATGACGACCGGCATTCCTCCGCAAGGGAAGGTTAGCTGCCCTGTAACATATAAATTCTTTACGTTGGTACCCCACATCATAGGTGGTAATAAGTTTTTCTTGGTCCATCTATAACCGAGAGGGGTTCCGTTTTTTGCGCCGGAGAATCGCTTTAATGTGAGAGGGGTTGCACACACCATGACCTTTACATGGTCTCGTAAATCAGGGATGTTTATAATTTTCGCTAATCGATCTACAAGTTGCCAACCGCATTTTTCTTTTGTTTCTTTATATTTTGGACCTTTTTTGCCATCTTCCAGTAACCCTTCCCATCCATCATACTTTGTCGTGACGTAAATTGAAATAACACTTTCTCCAGGGGGACAGGCAGTATCATCTGGAGAATTATTGTATACTGTAATAATATCTTTAGGAAGTACAGAATAATCAAATTGATAATCTATTTTTTCTCGGATTTCTGGAGTTCTATTTTGAGGATGGATGTGCCATATATCTTGTGTATCGACACCGTAATCCCTTACATCTATATCAAGGCCGAGATAAACACAAAACATGGAATCCATGGTGTCCCTTGTTGAAACTCGTTTAATCCAGCGTTTTTTAAATGTACCCTCTGGCACAAGTTCTTTCGCTAATGTTTCAATATCACAAGCATTGACTACTATCTTTCCAGTAAATTTCTTCTCGTTACCCTTTTTATCTCTGCAAGTAACTACATCAGCAATCTTTTTCCTAAAACCTTCCTTTTTGACATTAATGGAAGTGACAGTATGGTTTAATAAGAGCTCACCGCCATTTTTCTGGAAATGCTCTCCGAGAGAAGCTGAAAAGGCACCACCACCACCCGTTGGGTACCAAGCGCCTCCTCTATGATACGATAGCTCAGCTAAACACCAAAGTAAGAAGGAGGATTCTTCCATACTAATTCCAAATGCAGTTATAGTATTATGCAATAGCTCTCTCAGAGCTGGATTTTTAAATTTCTTATTTAATGTGCCTTTAGATGACCGAAAAATGCCTACAGCAACTTTCATTAAGGATCCTAGATTCTTGAAGGCCCATCCAACTTTTCGGAGTTTTCCCTCTACATCCATCATAGTGAGGAGTTTATCCATTAAACCCCCATACTTTT
>JABXJT010000165.1 GCA_013375455.1 Candidatus Helarchaeota archaeon
TCCTATCTCATATGAAATCCCTAATCTTTGCTCTTGTTCTACTCCTCGTTCCTCATAACTATCAAAAAGTTCTTCCATTTCTTCTTCTAATATTTCCACTTCCATTTCTTCTTTAGAAGATACGCGACCGCCAAATAACTCCATTTGTTCTGCATCCAGTATGATTTTTCCTTCTTTATCCCTTTCAAATGACTTTTGGGAAACGTGTTCTTCTTGTTCTTGGTATTGTTCTTGCAAATTTTCTTCTTCTTGCTCTGCGATTCCTTCTCGTGCTTCTTCTTGTGTTTCTTTTTTGATTTCTTCATAATCTGGGGAAATTTCAAACTCTTCTACATTATATATTGGGATTCTCTCTGGATCCCTCTCAATTGATTTTGGTTCTTCTTCTTGAGTCTCTTCTACATGTTCTTTATCTTGTTCTAATGATTCCTGTTGAATGGTTGTTGTGCTTTGTTCCTGATTTATGTTTGTTATTTCTATATTTGAATTCATTTCGGAGTCATGATCTGGAGTTTTCGAGTCTAACTCTGCTCTATTTCCCGCTTCTTGATTTATTTCTGTTTCTGAATTCTCTTCTATAGGTTCATCTACATTTTCCTCTTCTCTGATTAAGTCCTCATGAATTTCTTCTAAATCCTTTTTTTCTGAGTTTTCTTGTCTTACTCCCGCATAATCCCCTCCATGCTCTTTTTCTATTTCTTCCTCATCTTCATCAACGGGTTTTTCAAATGGTCTAGGAATTTGATCCATCTCATCTCCTTCAGTATCTGGAGAAGAAGGATTACTTTTTCCCTCATTATCATAATCAGGACATTTAAAAGGATTATATTCTTGATCTGGATTATCATAATCAGGACATTTAAAAGGATTATATTCTTGATCTGGATTGTCATAATCAGGACACTCGAAAGGATTATATTCTGGGTCTGGATTATCATAATCGGGGCATTCGAAAGGATTATATTCCTCCCCGCTTTCTGAGATATTATCGGGATCATTATCTTGATCATTATCATTCGATATTTCAGGGTCATTCTCAGGATCTACATCATTAGAATCATAATCCTCTCCATATTCACCATCATCGTCGTCCAACTCGCCGCTAATTTTGATCACCTTTCCCTTTATTTATTAATCCCCCATGAATTTAAATTGTTGTACCGCATTTTCGGCAGAATTTTGCATTCGTTTCTAATAATTCCTTACAATTGGGGCAATTCTTTTCCATAAAATTCTCGATTTTGTTAAATTGTTCTTGATAAGAATAATCTATCGCATGAATCGCAAATTTTCGCGCATTTACACCGTCTAAAATGAGAGCCCTTCTATTTTTCTGGTTCGCAAGTGCGTCTTGTTCTTCTGCGTAATTTGAAATGAATTGAACAAAATCTTTATCTGAGCGGAATATAACTTTTATTGAGGGCAGTTTATAAACCCCTTCAAACAAATTGCGCGGTAAGTGATCTGCGAGCATCAAGCAAACACCCCTACTCCTTAATGCTCGCAACACTTTTTCAAAAACAATCTCCAAATAATGCCGTGTAACTGTTTCATCATCGTCATAGCTCTGGGATTTCGGTTTCTCTGAGATCTCATGGGCTTCATCTAAAATTATCACGTATTTAAGTTCATTGGTTCTAAGTTCGGGCAAAAGCGTACGAATCATTTGAAAAATAGCATGTGTTATTAATCGCTTTCCATCTTCAGTAAAATTTGATAAATCAATGAATATATTTTTTCCTTTTGTCCATTCAATAAACCAGTTTGGAACAGGACCTAATTTTAAAATATTCCTCATGAAAGGGGAAGATAAAAGACTTATAACGCGGTTCTCAATAGCTCTTTTTATATTCGTATTAAATTTAGGATGGTATGGGTTCGTTTTTAACCATTCTAACACTTCTTTAAAGACATCTTCTGGATGTTGTTTTGGAAGACCGCTTTTAATACAAGTATTATACAGCACATTTTTTGTAATAGATAATACTACATTTTTCAATCCAAGAGAGGAAACTAAATAAGCGGCAACTTTTTTGCAGATGACTTCTATATCTTTATCCGATATAAAATAGGGAACTCGAAATTCTAAGTCTCCTTTTTTCAAAATAATATCTGGATTAAATAATCCCTCTTCTCCCCGTTTTACCAAATTTATAACTAAAATCCCCACATGAGTCCCCTTATTTTTAATTTGATTCGTTAAAAACGCAATAAATCTTGATTTTCCTACTCCACTTAACCCTGAAATGAATACATGGTGCACAAGATCGTGTAAATGAAGGTACTTTTTTGTCTTAGTTAGAACTCCTTGTCTATATGCATATCCTAGCAAAATCTTTGGTTCTTTGACGGGAATGCCTAAATTCTCATTGTATACGATACATGCCTTATCAAGAGGCATATTAGGTGGGATGCTAAAATCGATTGCTTTCATTTTTTTAGAAAAACTCTTAGTATCACTATCATAGATACTTGTATCTATGCTAATAGGTCTGTTGAAAAGATCCACCATCGTCACTAGATTTTTTGCTGAAATATTCGCTTCGTTTAAAACAGCACAATGACGATTCCTATTCTTAATGTCCGTTGTTAGATAATCTAAATATCCTAGAAACTCTGCTAATTGTTCATTTCTCTCAACACCTTGTCTAAAAATGGGTCTTGCTTCAATAAAGATTCGTAAGTTATAATAGAAATCGTACCTGAGCGTGCTTTTAGTATCATCGCGTATTACTGAATGTGCTTCATGATCCTTGAATTGCCAAAAAATATGCACTTTTATATCATGAGAATTGTTAGATTCTGCTAGATTCATGATTTTTTGGATGAGGGGAATCTGATTATTTATATATGGCGGGCTTGGAAGTATGAGCTCAGATAAATATGGTATTTCCTTTTTAAAATGAATAGATCCAACTGGTTTCACTTTAATAGTTCCGTCCAATCCCGAATATAATTCTTTTAAATAAGATAATAAGCCATATCCCGCTCGTCTTGCGCCCGTTTCGGTTTTTGAATTCATATAAAACTTCCATGAAAATCCATCAGTTCCAATAGAAAATTTTGTCTCGTATACTCGCTGATCACCAAAAGGATTTGCCAACCATGAAGTTCCATATGTGCTT
>JABXJT010000033.1 GCA_013375455.1 Candidatus Helarchaeota archaeon
ATTATTTCGATCATGATGCGCTAACAGCATGAATAAGATATCTTTCCATTTCATCTATTTCATTTTCCATCCTTTTTAAAATATTGAAATTTGTGCGAAATAATCTTAAAATATTTGACCTTTTTTTGGTTTTTTTATTTATTTTTTTTTATTTGGTAATTCGTAAATTCGAACGCCTATTTCCGAATATAGGCTTGGGGATCCACGATACTTGGTTTTAGGTCGTATAGAACAAAGTGGTTTTTTGCTTCTGAATAATCCCAACTTCCAAGGATGTTGCGAATATATTGGTATTCTAAATTCCCATATGTGTATTTGAATAAATAATGAAGAAAATCAATTCTCATAGATAATCGGAAGGTCAGTGGGAGATTAGTTTGTTCAACAAATTTTTCCTTTGCTTTTATCAGGTTTATCATGTCATTGTCTGGAGAATCGTGTCCGAGTGAAGTAAACATATTTTCTAAAGCAGGTAGGCAAGAGTCAAGCAAGAAACGATCCCGTACCCATAATACTTTTTTTCCAACTTGGTTTATCAGGAAGAGAAACGCGTTGCGGTGTCCGGGGTGAAGCACAAGGGCATCAATGGCCGTATCTGCAATACCAAAGTTATTATTTCCATCTGTATCGGGACAATCGATGACATATATTTCATCGAATTTGCATCCTTGCGTCGTAATCTTGAATCTATAGGTCTGGTCATACACGTCTATGAGCCTAACATCTAGATCAAGTACTTTTTGTAAAAAATTTTTGAAAAATAATGTTGGGGGAATTAGCTTTTCTATTTGTGCCAAGTCTGATGCTCGTGCTTTAAAGATGCTCGAAAAGACATTGGCGAATTTCCTGAAGAATGCAACCAGTCTCCTTCCAAATTTTGAAGGGGTGATGTGTTTTGTGTAACTGGAAACGATACTAGCGAATTTCGCGGGGTATTCAGGGGAAAGATGGTCGAGATACCACCCCTTTAGGATATCATCATAATACCAAGATTCTAGGATACATCTGTTCAAGATATCGTTACCCGAGGTTAGATGCTTTACAGATTTGCTCAAAATCCTTCTTAATTCGTTTGTCGAAAATCGCAATTGGAGGGAGAAATTCATTTTCGACCGTTTCACGAATAAATCATTCAATTCCAATAATTTATCGAGCTCTTGTAAGTTATCTGTGGTCGCGAATCGCGAGTCTCGCAATACCAAGAGCATGTAGGGTTTGATTTTCAGAATCCGCTTTAGTTGAACAGATGCCAAGCAGATCCTGATCCGGTTATCTTCGGGACTAAGTGCTTGTTCGAGGATCTCACGGGGGAACGACAGGATGCCTCTTGGGGAATCGACATTCACGATGCAAACGTGCTCGGACATTAATTTTTCCTTGGTCTCCGGGTGAAACCGGTGGTGCTTCCCAAAGTAGAAATTCTTGGGAGGATTTTTATAGAATACCGTTGGAGAGGAAACCACCATTATGCCTCCCTTCACTTCGAATGGGATTTCATCTATAGTTGTTCTTTGTTGGGTGCCTTTCTTCCCACTTGACATTTCTTCGAATACTAATAAATCATCTTGATCCTGCTCTTTTATGTGATCATAAGCATCTTGAAAGGTCCCCTTTTCTGATAGTGATATATACCACGAAAACGGTTTACTCTTGCACGCAAATCGTGATTGCTCACAGGATTTGAACAGATGGAAAACATTCTCTATCATTTATACACTTCCCTCCAATTGCTTGATCTTCCCCATATAATAGTCGGGTAACAACCCGGTATCCGCTATTTGCTTGTAAAAGAATATCGCTTCGTCCTTATTCCCCAGTTCCATGTAAAGATCGCCGAGAAAATCCAAGATGCGATTGTCGTGGGAGAAATCATAATAGTACATTAGTCCAAATTTTTCAGCCGCCTTGAGGTCATGGTCAATTAATTTCGCGATCATTGCTTTTTCCATGTACCCGTCGGTTCTTTTTGCAAGGTACTTCTCTAGTGTATTTTTCAGGTCCCTTGCTTGATTAAAATCACCCTTATCAAGTAAATATCGCACTTGTGCGATATGATGGAACAGACGTAACTTCTGCTTCGATTTCGCATCTTGTAATACAGCCTCAATCTCTTTGAGCTCTGTCAAGGAATCTCGTGTAGTCGTTTTCTTCTTGAAATACATGATATACAAGAGTACGTCGAGACGTTCACAATACGGAACTTGGGCATTTGGCAATGCTTTATCATATTTCTTGCAGTATTCTAAAGCTCCCTCGAAATCACCCTCTCCCAAGCAGGTCTGAATTGCGAATACGTAAAATACATTAACTCTCGGGAACAAGGATGTAGCCAAGGCAAGGAGCCGGCGTGCAAGTGTAAATTTCCTCATACGCATTATATATGGAATTATATTCCACAATGTAAAAATATGAGATCGCTCACTATGTTTTATGCGGAAAGCATATTTTGCATTCTGGTGACCTCGCTGGTTTCGGGCCCTTTCATACTCCCCCAAGGTCCATGCGGTGGTATAGTCATAATAACCAGGATTGCTACTACAAGGATAAGTTCTAGCCCACTTATCCGCCAATTTTCTAGCAGAATCCCAATTTTTATGTGTTTTAAAGGCGTTATATTCGACTAAAAATTCAAATTCGAGCCCCTTGCGGATTATAGTTTCCTGGGTAGTTGCATATCGAGCGTGAAATTCATTAATGTAAGCCGAGGCATCTTCTACCTTGTTGATATCACTGAGATAATCGATTTTTGCAGATAGAAGCTTTAGATCGTGCTCAGTTGTAATTATTTCCGAGATCTTGGGAAGCGCGTTACTGAATGTCACGAATGGCAAGATTTCTGTTAACCTTCCCCGAAGAGATTCATCAATCCAAAGGTTAAGATTATTCTTCCGAATCCTTTCTATTTCTTCACGTGAAAAATTACTGATTAGATTTGTAGACAAATCCAATTCTCTCAAGTCGTTAAACGTAAAGATCCATGCTGGTATATGTTTAATTTTTAACCTGGAGAGATCAAGCGAGACTAATTTGCCGTTCGCGTCTCGGGTTATACGGTTCTCGGGGAATCGATCTATCACCAAGTTTTTTATGCACGATGCTGGTAGCTTTTCCCAAAATTCGCGTCTGATTGCAGAAAACGGGATGCCTTGTAACACCAATGATTCGAGGAGTTTTAGGGATCCGAGGGAAGAATCTATCTTCGTGATGGGATTCCTCGAAAGATCCAAGTATTTCAGGTCTTTCAAAGTGGAAATCCAGCCAGGGATGTTCGTTATCTGATTTCCCTTCAATACGAGATACCTAAGTTTTCGGAGTTTACGCACAACATCGGGAATTCGCGTGAGATTCATTTCGGAAAGGTCCAACGTGACCAAGTTATTTTCCGTGTCTTTCTCAATGCTCATCGCATTACCATGTTCCCCAAACGCTACGTCCTCTACTTGTGATTCGATGATCCAGGCAATTATAGCCGTTGCGTTTTCATCCCCCACCAATCCGGTCTCCCGCAAATCAATCCGCTTGAGTCCAGTCATCTTCTTGAGGAACGAGGGGAACGACGTTAGAGTCAGACCTCTTAGGTCAAGGGCAAAGATGGAACCATTCTTGTTAGTGGCGATCCGATTCGAGTTGCTCTCTCCCAAGTAGAGGGTGGTCAAGCGTGAATGTACCACTTCATACCAGCAGTCTGGTCCAACCGATTCAATGGGATTGAGATAAAGGTTACAGTGGGTCAAACTTTTTGATTTGAACAAAGTGCTATCAATGGATGCGATGCGGTTATTCATGACATTCAATCGTATAAGCTGGGGTAATTTCGAAATAAAATCCGGTATGTCCGTCAAGCAATTATCTGAGAGATCCAAAGTTTTTAACTTAATGAGGGTTTGCAGGTCGGTTGGAATTTTATAAAGGTTGTTTGCGTGCAGATCGAGCGTTTCGAGATTCTCTAAGCTTCCCAAATTAGCTGGTACCTCCTCAAGCTCGAGATTTGACAAGTCTAACCCAATTAATATTCCATTATCGTCGGTCCTAATTCGATTCTTATAATTGATCCCGAAGGTGAATATTTGCAGCCCACATTCTTTCACCCACGGCCAAAACCAATCCGGTATTCGTAAACCCTTGCAACGATGCATTTCTAGCTCCGTGAGTGCCTTCAGGTTTCGAAGGGTGTTTGGAAAAACCGGCGAATGGTAATGTTTCATCTTGATGGATTTTAGATTGGGGAATAACGAAAAATCAAATTCTTGGACGTAAGATCTATTGTTAATCTCAATGGCCGTGACTTTTCCTGCTTTATCCTTGCTCATTTTCAACCCGTTAATTTCAAACTTTTGAAGTGTACTTTTCTCCATTCCAATGACAATTGCCTTGGGAAAAGAGATGACTTCTTTCGATTTGATAAAAACAGTAGATAAGGATTTACTTTCGAGAAGATTTTCGGGGATTTCACGAATATGAGTGTATTTTAAGAACAGTTCTTTTAGAGAAGGCATATGAGCTAGCCACGATGGCACAGATCGAATATTAAGGTTTTCAATGAAGATTTCTTCGAGATCAAGATATGCAATCCAATCAGGTAAACTCGTCTTGCTCGCTTGAATCGCACTAGTTTTATCTCCTGATTTTTCTTCATCCTCCTTCTGGTCTTCTTTTACCCAAAAGATTTTTTTGGAACCTTCATTGGGAAGTTGAATACTCGCTTTGTTCAACTCTAAACGTTGAATACTGGATTTAGCAAGTTTTTTGCCGAATTCTACAGACAAGTTTTGAAAATCATTAGTTTTTACCACCAAATATTTTAGGGACGGAAAAGAATCGAGTATGTGCTCAAGCACGGGTCCCGGGGTATTTATTTTTTTAATTTCCAAATGGGTGATATTTTCATTTTTATCCCACCTCATCCCTTTCGTCATCTTGATCTTTTTCGCCTTAAGAGAATCGATGAATGCTCGCGTGATGCCTGTTTTGGGAGGATCGATGAATAGTGGTTCCAGGTTTGGGAGTGTTAATATGAAATCGGGGAGATGATCAATGAAAGTGCCATTTAAGTACAATTTCTTTAAGGATTGGATAGAACCGAGACTGGGCGGGAGCGCTGAGATGGGATTATTTGAAAGATCGAGCACGGTCAAGCGGTCAAGACCAGTGAAAATATCAGGAATCGAATTAAATAAGTTCCCCGAAACTTTTAATTCCTCAAGAAATCGAAGGTTGCCTTGCTGAATCTCTTTTTTAAGATCCGGAAATATGTCGAGGTGTAAATTTACTATTTTCAGCGAGAGCACGTTTCCCTTCTCGTCCCGCTTTAATATTATTTCCGATTTATCATATCCTTGGGTTTTGAACTCTACTTTTATTAATCTTGAATTTATAATATGATGAACGAGCTTCGGGGAAAAGGGCCCATTAAATGCACCCAAATAGGCTCTGACCAAGTTCGGGAAATGGAGCAAAATTTCTTCGCTAATTCCTGGCATATTGAAGCAATCTAACGTTTTCAAACCATGTAACTCATAGATAGGAGAGTAATCCGCTAGCTCCGCATTCCTAAGACGGAGATGGTCTAGTTCAGTCAGTTTAACAATGGATTTAGGCAGTCGAGTCAATTTCGCGTCACCAAAATTGATCGAGCTGATTTTTCCTCCCTTATTCTTGGATATTGAGGGTGCAGTATCCTCAAATTCGTAATTCATAGTCCTCTCATAACCTGATCGCTCGAACCAGTCGAAGAACCAATCGGGCAAGGTGTTGAGATCCACGCCTCTCCAGAAAAGTTTCCCTGCCCCTTTCACGTGCTGATAAATCTGCGGAAAAACCTTTATCAATTCTTCCGTGAGACGAAGGTTCTTGAGTGATGGCAATGTTGCCATCCAATCAGGGAGCTTGACGATATTCGTACCTGAGATATTCAAGTATTTTAGTTTCTTTAAAAAACGTATTGAGTTAGGGAGGCGGTGAAGATTATTGTGACCCACATCCAATATCATCAATTCTGGAAGATGTTCAAAAATGTCTGGTAACTCCTCGAGTTGTAATTGCGCGAGTCTTAGTTCTTTCAGCTTGGTAAGCTTCTTGATGTTCGCAGGAATTTTAGCAATTTTCTGATTAGATAATTTAAGCACCTCTAAATTCCGCAACTCAAAGATGCCTACGGGAACTTTATTCAATTTCATGCCTTCTATTTCTAACCGTTTCAGGTCAGTGAGTACAGAAATTGTATTGGGGATATTCAATTGAATATAGGATAATTTGAGACCGATAATCTTTCCCTGTTCGTCCCGCTTAATTCGACGCGAGTCAGAATTGAGACTTTCTATTGCAGAGTTTTCGAGCCATTCGAAAAACCAGTCGGGGAGGTTTGTTATTCCTTTGAGAGAGAGTGTTTTGATTTCCTTTATCTGCCGGTAAATCTCGGGTAAATTATTTATGAATGTTTTTTGTAACGACACCCTTTTTAGGTTGGATAATTGGTACATCGACTCTGGAATACTCGCGATGGGGTTGTAGTCAGCGATAAACACTTCCAACTTTTTCAAGTTACCAATTGAAGAAGGAAGAACGCTGATTTTATTATACGAGACCTGCAGTTCTCGTAAATTTTCGAGGTTCCCAATACGATCGGGCAAGACTTGTATTTTATTTCTTGAAAGATTCAGGACTTGCAATTTTTTCAAATTCCCGATTTCTTCCGGGAGTTTTTCAATGTAGTTATCCAATAAATTCATTGTTTGGATGCATTCTAATTCACATAATATGGGCGGGATTTTTTTCATCCGCTTGCCTCTAAAATCGAGGGCAAGACTGGCAATACGCGATTGTTGCTTCAACCAAGAATTTAGTCCTTCCTCCCAAAGTTCATACGCTTTTCCTTCAAAGCTTTGTGGTTCTTCCCCACTTTTTTTGAGGGCTTTAAACCTTATCGAACCTAAACCTAATTCTTTGAGTAAGGGAAGGTCCAATAATCGATTCGGGGCTTGTTTGATGGGATTGTCGTAGAAGTCTATACGACGTAACTCTTGGAGTTCGCCGATCCCGTCAGGGATGCTTTCGATCTTGTTCTTGTAGAAATTCATTACTCTTAAACGTTTTAAACCACAGATCTCTATGGGTATTGAAATGATAGCATTTTTTTCGAGACTTATATGAACCAAGTTCTTTAGTTTCCCTATCTCTGCCGGTATTGATGTAATGGCATTTTCCGATAACCGTAACCTAAGGGGAATTTCTATGACACCAAATTCAAAAATAATTGGTGGAATATCTTTTAATTTCTTATTTGTAATGGAGAGCAAAATGGTGGCGATGCGCGATTGTTGCTTCAACCAAGAGATTTCATTTATGCTCAATATATCATACGCTGTTCCTTCAAAGGTCAGAGGTTCATCCCCTTGCCTTTTGAGGACATCGAAAATGATCGATTCCAGAGAGAGCCTCTTTAATTTGGGAAGATCCAACAAGCCTTTCGGGATGTTTTTGAGGGGATTTTTGTACAGGTTGAATTCGAGTAACTCGGGGAGATCGCAGAACACCTCAGGAATATTGTCGATCTTATTCTTACTGAAACTTACCTCTTTTAATTGTTTTAATCCTCCAATCTCTGTTGGGAGTGATGTGAGGGCATTACCCGAGAGTCTGATCTTCACCAAGTTCTGTAGCCTAGCAATCTCTGCCGGTATCGAGGGAATCTCATTGTCTGAGAGATCCAATTCCATGAGTTGCTCCAGGTTACAAATTCCGGGTGGAAATGCTTTTATATGGTTATTGGATGCGTCTAGAACGCGTAATTTCGATAATTTCTCAATACAACGTGGCAATTCTTCGAGGACATTCCGGGTAAGGTTTAGCTCTTCTAGTTCTTGGAGCTCGCCTATTGCATCTGGAATGCTTTTAATCTGGTTCGCAAGGAGATTTATCTTTTTTAGCCGCTTTAATCGGCTAATCTCTGTTGGAATTGAGGTTAGATGAGTACTTGTGAGTTCCAATTCGACAAGATTCTCCATGGTGCAAATGGCTGGAGGAAATGATGGTAAGGGACAAAGGTGTACTTCTAAATATTTTATGCCTTTCAATTGCGAGATCTCTGAGGGGAAGTCCTCATTCTTTCTCTCCTTCCAAATAAACTTATTGAGTTTGGGATGTTTTTTGAGCCAAGGAATTACCTTTTCAGGACACCAGTTTTTTTTGGGTGAAAATTTGATTAAATAGGGGAATATGGGGGTATCAGGCGTTAGCTCGTTACCCGTGATGCTAAGAGAGTAAACATGACCGGTCGTGGACTTTGTGATATCCCCCTTCAAGGATTTTGCCAACGCAATTTCCTCTTCGATAGTTGCGATTAGGCTCAATGGGCTCTCCTCACTTATTTCAAGGAAAGTTATGGAATTTGAACTTTTTCATTAAAAAGTTTTTTTAGTAACTTTTTCCGATAAAGTCAATCGTTCATTCCGTTCTTTTTCTAGTAATAGAATAAATTCCTCCAAAGATGGACAGGTTGTTTCCACTTTCTTAATAGGAACATTTTCTTTATTTGAACAATCCTTATCGACAATGCACTCCCGCGAATATGGGTCGTATATAATTGGATAAAAACGGCATCCGGTTGGACGGGCTTCATAAATGGAACATCTTTTTGTTTCATCATTGAGAAATACACAGCTGTTCTCTTTGTTCTTTAGATAGAGATATCCCTCTTTTAAATAAGAAAATTTTTGTCTGGCTAAATCGGTGCGCTTTCTAATACGTCTTACATCATCATTTGAAAGCAACATCTGCGTTTGCTCACAACATTTCGCACATAAAAGACAAGTTTCCATTTTATAAATGTAAGAATAATTAACTTCATTAATACATTGCATAATCAATTATAGAATCTAGTTCTTTCTTTTATGAAGGGGTGGGTTTTCGGAGTGTAAGGCCTAAGATGATAAAGCCAATCGAAGATAGAACTCCAATGAATAACATGTAAAATACGAGTGACTGCTGATTTGAAGGGTGTAATTCTAATAAAAAAAGGAATTGAAATATATAGATGGTAATTTGGGACAGATACATAATAGCGGGAACCTCAAAGTTATGAAATCCCCTTTTTTTGTGAATTCCACTCTTTCTATCTAGAATTATTAATAATACCCCTAAAGTAATGATCGCCCCCAAGATGATAATATTTGTAAGTATAGCCCATGTTAAGGTACTGGGATTCAGAAAAAGCTCGTTCCAATCAACTAGCATTCCAAAGGGCGCCCAATAAAAGAGGAGAGAAATCGAGGAAGGACATCCTAATAAAAAATACGAGATTAAACTGATGGGAACACTTAGTCCAACAAAAATGAGGGTTAGGTTAAGAAGCAGTTTCCGAGTCTTTGTTTGCCGGACTATAGTCCTCAACCCGAGAAATACCACAAGAAATAATAAGATTCCAACGCCAACTCCGACAAATGGATACAGATTAATGTAAAAAAAACCTATCGTTTCAAATAGAGGTGATGTTTCATCCACTAGAAGTAAAAAAGCAACGCCACCATAAATGGTTATCATAAGAATTAAAGGAATAACGCCACAGAATATGGATAAAATTCCACTCCTCCTAAGGTTGCTCGTTTCCTCCTTATCAAGGTTATTAAAATCCACCTGAAATCGACTCATTCATTCCCAATGAAATTTACAACTTATTATTAGCCAAACTGAAATTTAAAATTAAAGGAAAGAATTCGCCTCTAAAGTATTTTTTTTATAATTTCAAGAGGAAACTAAATTTTACTTAGTTTTAAAAGTGCCCCCCCTAATACCTTATTACAACCTTGAGAAAAAGGTCTCACAAAATATGATATTTTAACGACGCGTAGGGGTAATGCCTAGCTTCAGAGAAGAGGTTCAAGAGTTTCGAGCTAAGCATGAGCTCATGCAGTTGAACCGCATCGCTTTCCTCGATTGACAATTTTTATAATAAAATTGTCAATCCATAGGTTTAACTCGTTCTGCAAAACTCTTAAGCGCCTTAGCATCCTTGGCTTTAGACTTTTTCTTCTTCCGCGATTTTTTAGTTCTATACAAAATTACGACTGCAGTAACAGCTCCGATAATAATGATAACAATAATCCAGATGAAATTATTTGGCCCTCCGGGTGTAGTAATTTGGACAGTAAATGATATAACAATAGAAACTTCATTCCCTTGCGTGTCATTTACCCATATATAAAGAAGATAATTACCATTACCCAATTGTAACGTCAGTGTCTCCGTCCAAGTAATATTTCCAGTTATCCACGAGGTTCCATCAAAAATTCGATACCAAATCGTGTCCAAATCTGCTGCGCTAACCGAAATATTGAGGATTAAGCTTCCCGTGGTACTTATGGTGCCATTAACAATAGAAATTGAGATAATTTGGGGTGGAGTATCAATTGTGAAGTTGATGCTCTTGGGATAACTAGGTACGTTACCAAAGGTATCGTTCGCCCAAACGTAAAGCGTGTAATAACCATCGGAAAATATTCTTTGGATAGGATCACTCCAGGTTATGTTAAGGGGATCGAGCCAATCAGAGGTAGAATTGCTGTAGATCCGATACCATATTGAATCCAGATCCGATGCAGCACTAGATAAATTAATCCAGACACTCGTTGAAAGGTAGGTATCATTGGTCGGGGATAAAATGGTTACAGTAGGAGCTGTTGTATCGATACTGAAAGTAACATTTGAGGGCATTAGCTGAGTCTGGCCAAACGTATCGTTAGCCCAGGCATATAGGGTATAGATGCCATCGGGTAAGGTCACATTGGCTCCTTCTGCCCAGATGGTTTTATTTACCACCCATTCAGTACCGTTATGAACTTGATACCACATTAGATCCAAGTCAAGGGCAGAACAATTCAAATTTATGGTGATACCATTGGTGGTATATGTAACGTTAAGAGGCGTATCTATGGTTACAACAGGGGGTGCATTAATAGCGAAAGATTCATTGACTGATTGAAGATTCCCTGCGGTATCATTTGCCCAAGCAAAAATCTGATAGAAACCATCCGGTAACGTGCGCTGTATTGGAATATAATAAGAGACATTTTCTAAATCTATCCAATCAAATAAAGTTAAATTGAAAATTCGATACCATATAGCATCCAAATCACTCGCATTACATGAAATATTTATAAAGAATGTATTTTCATAAAACGTTATATTGCTGGGGTTTTCGATTATTATTGTAGGTGGAGTAATATCTACTGTAAAATCGACTACATAAGCTGCTGAAATATATCCTTGTGTGTCATTTGCCCATGCATTTAAAGTATAATTCCCCTCATCTAAGGTAATATTTGCCCCTAGATACCAAGTGATGTTATTTGTTATCCAACCTGTCTCATTCCGCACTCTATACCAAATGCTATCGAGATCTGGAGCCGAAGACGAGAGATTTATGTCAATAGTCGTAGTTTGATAGGATTTATTTAATGGAGACTCAATTATTAAATCTGGGGGAAGTACATCAACCGAAATCTGAAATGAATAGGATCCAGTTGCATCATTTTCATTAACAATGATGATAGCAAATTCCGCTGTACTTGGCAGAATGAACAATACGCTTTCATCGACACCTGGGCCTCCTCTATTTGAAGATGCCAAAGCAGTAATTTTGCCCCCAGTTTCATTGAATATATAAAGGCTTAAATCTAAGCCAGTGGGGACATCTAAAGTTATGTTATAGGTGGTATTGGCAGAATGTCCAAATAATTCGAAGACATCGATGATTTCATTCGGAGTGATACTTCCAGAGTAGGGTCCCCCAGGAACAGAGTAATCAGGGACGCTAAATTGCGCCTGAAAATCATATTGTCCATAATTATTAACTTGGTAGCATTTTGCATACCGGTTTGTAGTACTTGATAAATCATGCCCATTAATGGCGACAAAATCGATGGCACTCCCGGATATAGACGATCCAGCAATCGTATCTGAGTAATTATAGAGTGCATGATATGTTATATCGAAATTTGACCCATTTGGCGGGCGGATTGCGACTCCTGCCCATTCATAATCGTAAACTAGGAAGCGAAAGCCATCAAAAAGATTTGTGGCACTAAGAGTCCTAGTATAAACGATATTATTTATTACATCTGTAGAGACATATGGACCAGCGAATTCATTAACATTTGGGCTCCAAACTTCATAATCTCCATCTGAGGCGTTAAAATGAAAACTATAGATTCCCTCTCCTAATGACGTTAAATATTGATAGATACAACCATCAATATAGTCATCATCACTACCATTCTGTTTATTCATTTGATATGGTATTCCATTAATCGTTATATTTATGTAACTAGGAGCTATATTTTCAGGATCCGTATAATTCACCGTGAAGGTATATGTTTCGGATGTAATACCATTAAACGGAGTGACCTGCCCTTCCGTAAAAATTGGTGGGAAAATATTAAAGTAATTCACAATTGGTCCAGAATAATTATCGCCAATAGGATCTTGGGCAATATATAAGCCATCTGACGCTGCAAAACTATAAAGGTGCGTATCATTGGTCAGTTTGGTTAGATAATAATACCAGCAACCGTCCGTGTAATCAACGTCGCTAGGATTAATTTTCGACATGACAAAAGGCATTCCATCAATGCTCAATAACATTACCACTGGCGGATTATTATCCACATCGGAATATTTCACCGTATAATTGAATATGGTGGTCGTATTTCCAATTAGAGGATTCACAATGCCCATGTCAAGTGCAGGTGGATTGAAATTATTCTCAGTTTTCACGACAATATCATCGAGGAACCAACCATCCCAGTTTGCAGAAATATCACTCGTAAATCGGAATCGAATATTAACATAATTTCCCACATAAGAGGTTATGTTAATATTATTTTGAACCCAAGATGCCTGGGAACCTGTATGAGTCGCTAATGCATCCCACGTGCCTGTACCATTAATTTTTATCTCTACATAGCAGTTATCCCATCCATCATCCATTTCATATTTGTGATAGTAAGTTAGATTAGCAGCAAATGCCACAGTTAAATTCAATAAGGGAGATACTAAACTTGCATTCCAACTATACCCAAATAATCCTGTATCATCATCTCCACACCACCAGGAGTGCGTTGGACTATTACTCGTTGAATTGATTATGTGCCATCCATATGTTGAGTTACTGCTAGGGGTGCCGGTGGTTATCCATCCATCCATTCCTGATTCAACATCATCTACTAACGCCCAATACACCGTCATAACTGAAGGTCCAGAATAATTGCCAATTAGTGGCGCCCTAACTGTATTTACTCCATCAGATGCATTGAAATAGTATTCATACACTCCTCCTTCTAATCTTGTAGAATATTGGTAAATACATCCATCTAAAAAATTAATATCACTTGGAAAAACTTTTGTCATTTCATGAGAAGTACCGTTGATCGTAACATTCACGTAAGTAGGAGGGTTATTATCTAAATCAGAGTAATTTGTGAGGAAATTGAAAATGGTATAGTTATTTCCCATTGGAGGATCGACATGACCTGATAGCATTGGTGCGTTTAAATTAATATAATTTACAGTTGGACCTGAAAAGTTACCGCTTGAGGGTAACCTCGTTGAAAACTTTAAATCTGACGCGTTGAAATAGAAAACATGAGATGAGTTATCTAAAAACGTTTCAAATTCGTAGATGCATCCGTCCCGGTAATTGTCGTCGCTCAGGTTTTGTTTGGACATCGTATGGGGAACGCCATCAATGATGGCGTAAACATATTTCGGCCAATTATTATCAATATCCGTATAATTGACGGAAAACTTGAAGGTAGTGGAGAGGTTCCCAATGGCTGGCGTCACCTGCCCATTAGTTAAGTTTGGGGCATTGAAATTATCTTGGAAGGGCACATTGGTGTCCGTGGCATAGATAGTATAGAACCCCCAACCATGAATAAAGGTCCCTTGGATTAGCAAGCCAGTGTACTTGTCGTAATAGACTTCACTGCTATATTCGTCCGTGAGCTTCCAACAGTCAAAATTGCGTCCCAGATATGGTGCGGCGATGGTCTGCTCCGCACTCACGTCAAAATCGCTATCTCCCATCCAGCCCACTGCTATTGGGACCATCTCTCCTAGTTCTACGGTTACAGGAATGAAGAGCCACTCATGGTATCCACTCCCCCAATACCCGGACCCATTAAAAATCCGGCTCGATTCATTGATATCCCGGAGATCCGAGCCCCAGAGATTGATGTATTCGTCCACGTGGTAGAACCCTTGGGATTTGAGCGAAATATTGTTGGTACCTCGCCAATCTTCGTTAAAAACGGGATCTTGATAGGAACCGTTCCACTTGTAATACATCCCATCAAATAAGGGGCTTGTCAGGTGGAGGGAATTTACGTTTTCTACTCTCGTTTCTAGTGAAACTGGAAAATTTATTTTAAAATTGTAATAAATAAAAGATAATATTAAAGTAAAAAATAAAATTAGGTAAATCATTTTTAGAAATTTCATTAACTAACCCTCAAAATGTCTAAATAAAACCCTATTAAGTATGTCTTCTTATATCTATCTTGAATTATAAATTTAAACCTACCTACGACCTCTTGATTATATATATACCCACAAGGAATGGCAAAAGATGTCTTAGATATCATCCTTGTTATTTGGGCTATAGCAGATATAACATTTCATACTATTCTTATTGAAATAAAAGAAAATCATGAACTCTTATTTGAAATATTCTCATGGTAAGAAGTATTGGCGGCTATTATTGCTTTAATATTAGTTACGCGAAGGGAATTTCCGGGATTAGAGAATATTTATTTAGTGGCAATAGGGATAGTTTTTATGGTAAGTGCAATAATTTATTTCGGTTACTGGGGGACATTAAAAAATCAAGAAGGATAATTTACAAGAGAAGGATAAAGCCAAGTTTAAAAAGGTATTAATTGATGATATCCATAGATTAAGACATCTCGCAGTTTTCTTAGTCTTTTGGAATTTATTGATAGGGGATGTAATATACGAGCATCTCAAAATTCAAGATTTAGGATCTCAAAATTCGATAGTGACTTATATACTCTATTTAGGTCTAATTTTCCTTGCTGAATTTCTCTTTATTATCTCTATTTTTATATTTTATTCTCGTCACAAAAGAATGAGAGAGTGATACACTACCTTTTGTTTCTGGGCGGGTTATTTTGGCTTAATTATTTCAAATTTAATAGTATTATTCCCCAGAACTCTTTTTGAAACTTCTATTTTTGTTTCAATACTATTATTGCTGTTTATTATTCCAACACCTACAAAATCAATTTTAATCCTTCTCTTTTTAAAACTAAAATGGCTCTTCTCAGCAGAAGAAACAGACGTCTTGGATCTGATTTATGTATATGTTGGGACGCTCGGACTTTGTTTAATTACATCTCTTACAACAATTTTTAGTCTATTTAATATTTATCCTCTGATAGGATATCTATTCATCGTTATTATATTTCCATTGAAATCTTTTTTCATTAAATGGTTATTGGAATCAAATAAAATTAAAAAATCAAGTATTTTTTCTTGGAAATTTTATATTTCAAAATTATACTTCATATTAGTAGGCATTTTTCTTACTATTTATTTAGCATCCTATCTTTTTATTCTATTTATTACTGATTTAGGTTAAATTACTTCTCTATGAGCTTTGATCCTACGAATTAAGTATTTTTTTTCCTAAAAAACAATGAATTAAATTTTAAAGGTGCTCACACTAATACCTAATTACCACTTTGAAAGAAAGGTATTGTGTGATAAAAATGGTCAGACCAGTCAAATATCTTGTAGTGAATGAATATAATGAAACACCAAATAAAGAATTGCCCAATCTTCCGTTGCACGCGATTTCAGGGATAGTGGAAGACGATGTCCCTGGTTTTAATGGTATGGGAATTAAAACAATCCCCGAACTGGCAGATACAAAATTTGCTAAATTACAGGAGAAAGAACTCAGTGATTATAAACTAAATCATGGCATTTCCTATGCGATAGATATGATGATTCAAGCAGAAGAACCGGGAGTGCATGAAGAAGTACTTCCTATTGACGAGTTATTAGATAAAAAATATGAGAAGACTCCAGATACAGAATTGGCGGATTTAGATACTGTTGCCATAGAAGGTGTGGCGCCAGGTAGCGCGAAAAAGCTTAAAAAGAAAGGGATGGCTACAATTAAAGAGCTTGCTGAGGCAGATATCGAAAAAGTTAAATCAGCAGGACTTAAAGGGGATTGGGAAGCAGAAAAATTCTCACAGTATGCCAAATGGATAATTGGTTATGCAAAAATTAACATTGAAAAGCCAGATATGGAAAACATCGAATTTGAAATCAAAGACAATCTGTTAATATTGAAAATAGATATTTCAAAAGAGTTAGGTAAGAGTTCTACTGGGAAATCGATAATTGTTGCAAGTTCTCATGGGAATCATAGAATCAAAGGAACTGATTTAGTATTAGGGGCTTTTGCGTACAAATATCCTACTAAAAAAGAAGTCAAGAAAAGGAAAATAAAAGAAGCACAAAATGTGGAGATAGTTTTAGACGGAGATATCGCCACATTAACAATGGATAAGACTAAGGATTATGGCTCATCAGCATCCGGTAAAAGTACAATCGTTGCTTCCACAAGAGGTAATAAAGAGATAGAAAAAACAGGCGTTTTTGTTGGTTTGAATTTGTATAAACCCAAGAAAAAATAAGGTTACCTGAAACATCCTCCTACTTTTTTTAATTAGGTATCTAACGTCTTTTAGGTTATATGAAAAAGATGAAAAAAAAAACGAAAAAACGGGTTGAATCTTACTTTCCATTTCCTATGGCCTATGCGGGATTTTTTGTATCTAAATTTTTTGATACCTTTAAAAAGGTCTCATTTTACCTTGAAAAATTAGAAACGAGGTCATTAAGTGATGAGATCGATAAATTAAGTATCGACCGACCAATATATATAACTGGACTTGCTCGTGCTGGAACAACAATCATACTGGAGATGTTGAGTAAGCATCCAGATGTAGCAACGCACCGTTATAAACACCTTCTTATGCCATATATCCCTCATTGGTTAAGTCAGATTGTAAAAAAAACTAATTATTACACAAAACCTACTGAGCGTGTCCACAAGGATGGGATACTCGTCACCCGTGATAGCCCCGAAGCAGTAGAGGAAATTCTTTGGTTAAATTTTTTTGATAATCTTTATGATGAAAATAGTTCTCACGTACTTGGTATGAACGTTTCCCATCCAAAATTTGAGAAATTTTACCGAAATAACATTTTAAAGCTTATGTTTAATGAAAGATCTAATCGCTATATAGCTAAAAATAATTATAACGTTACAAGAATGGAATACTTACTTCAACTTTTCCCAAGTTCAAAATTTCTACTAATCATTCGCAATCCCGTAAATCACATTGCTTCGCTCATTAAACAAACAAGACTTTTCTTAGAAATGGAACGGGTAAAACCCCTTTTGTATAAATGGTCGAGAGTTATTGGACATCGTGAGTTTGGTCATCGGCGTGTTTGCGTTAACGTGGGTAATACAGATACCATTCATAAAATTCGTCAATTATGGAGAATTAAAGAAACGTATGTTAAGGGCTGGGCATATTATTGGTCATCTGTATATGACTTCGTCGCAAATCTTCTAGAATCTAATGAGAAAATTAAAAATGCAACCTTACTTATCAGATATGAAGATTTATGCGGGGAACCAGCCAAGACTATAGATATGATACTCGGACATATCGAGTTATCTCCAGAAAAGTTCGAGGCAGTTAAAAAATATTATGTTAAAAATCTACATCAGCCGACCTATTACAGTCCGGATTTTTCCAAGCAGGAGATTGCAGATATCGCAGAAGTTACAGCTTCGACGGCAGCTCGGTTTGGATATTGACCTGGCTTCAATTAAGCAGTCAATTGTTATAGAACCAATTTTATGGAAATTCTATCATCTTTAAAGGATAAATATCCACCATGAGATAGACCTTAAAGTTTTTTTCTCTGTCTGATTTTGGGATAGAAAGCGTGACACGCTCCTTTCCCCCGCGTAATTTTTTATGCTTCACGGCACTATTGTAGTTAAGCGCTAGAGGTTTTCCTGTTGCTTTATCAACAAGTAAGATGCAAATCACGGTTGGCCATTCAGGATCCTTCTCAGTAACTTTATATTCTGCAATGACACGCTTTGTAGAAGCTTCAAATCGATAGACCTCCACCTGTTCTAGTGTTGTTTCTTTTTCATTGGGGATGGATTCCATCTTGAATGTCCCAACGCCTACTAATCTCTGTTTATCATTGATCAAACCCCAATTGTCCCACGTGTTACCGGTGAACTGGCGAAGTAGAGCTGGAAAGAATGAAATTGCTGCTTTTATAAATTGAATCGTGCCACCCGTTCGCCAGTAATTAAGTAGTTGTGTTGGGGCTACAGGAGTATCGCCAGCGAGCATTGTAAAGAGCGAAACCAGGCCCAATCCTAAGAACTTGTCTACATGCAAGCTAGCACCTGGTGCCACTGTATTATCAGTGGTTAGGAGCCCTCCGAGACGGAAGAGGTCCAGGGGTATGGTAAAGGATGTGATTTCAAACAGGCAATTTCTGGATTTCATGAGGAAGTAGTCATCCTCAACAGTTCCTGAGAAAGCATATAAGGTAATGCGCTTCTGTGGAACCCCTTCCTCGCCGAACTTATGGACGGCCCATACTACGAATTGTTTTCTTTCAGGATCAACCTCAACAATTGAAAACGGGATGGTAAGGCTGGCAAAGCCGATTTGATTTAAGCTGGGAATAATTCGAGGTTGTGGAAGTGCCATGTGAATGATTTTAAAGGTGGCACCCTCGGATAAGATAGATGCCTTCTGTGGTGGAGTTCTAGTTTTTAAAGGGAGCGTGTGCTCAGTAGCGTTCGTTTCACCCTCACCATCAATGTAAGAGGCGGATATGCTTAACGCGTACTCAGTCCCTGGCTTTAAAATTTCTGTTGGAATGATATTTAGAGTGTGACGATCACTTTGAATTTCAAATCTACGTTTAAATTTGGGGGTTGAATTAATCCTTATAGAACCTGGTTCCAAGAAAGCAGGAGATAACTTACCTTTATGATGTAGCAGAAGACGTAAGCTTATAACATTTGTAGGCTCTATATCTTGTATTTCTTCTTTCAGTGGTTTGAGGTGCAATCTTCCACCAGGAGTAATAAAATGCCAAAAGACGCCTTCTTCTTTAGTGAGTAATTCCTCTCCTATTTTAATGCCAGGAGCATCTTTTTTAAGATAATAATCGTAGGAGAGCCATATTACGTCACCAGTAGATGAAGCGACCGCTATACCGTTATGTCCCAGCGCGATCGAGGCATTTATATTGGGATAGTCAGTATTGAGCGCCTGGTCTAGGGTATCATATGACCATCTAACCTTACCATTAGGTTCAAGTGCATAAACCACCCCGTCTCCTCCCCCAAAATAAATGAGATATGGTGCCATTTCTTCGGGATCAGGCCCAATTGATGCGGAACAGCGAATTGCATCTCCAATATAGTACGTCCATTTTATGTTGCCGGTTTTTCCATCCACTGCATAAAACGTTCCTTGAGTTGAGCCAAAATAAACGACATTATCTGGAGAGATGGCCGCGGAAGCATAAATATGGGCGCCTGTATCGACTTCCCACTTCACTTTTCCGTCTTTACCATTCACAGCAAACATTTTTCCACTAAAGGCACCTTGATAGATGGTACCCTCTTTACCAACACAAGGGGATGACACAAGTGAACCATGTAAATTAGTTTTCCATTTCAATCGTCCCGTATCCATATCAAGTGCATAAAGTAGATGGTCAAATCCGGCGATATATACTGTTCCGTCTTTTCCAAATGAAGGTGCGCTCCAGATGAGAAATCCCGTACGATAACCCCAGATCGGTTTCCCATCTATCGAAAATTTGTATAAAAAGAAATCGTCATTCGCCACGTAAATCGCATCATCTGGTCCAAGCACGATGTTCGCTTCAAACCAATAATTCGTGCTAAAAGTAAATTGCTCCTTTTTACGTTTTAGCACGTTATATCTCCATTTTTCTTTTCCGTCTGGTGCATAAGCATGGATTTTGCCATCACCGGCCGCGATATATACAGTACCATCCTTCCCGACACAGCCAGCAGAGTCAATAATTTCACCAACATCGTGATCCCAAAGTTCCATACCCTCATGGGGATCAATAGCGTAAAATTTGTGATCGGCACTCCCAACAAAGACTTGCTCTTCAGCATCAATGACCGGTGTTGAGAAAATAGCATTATTAGTCCGAAAGTGGATAGCTTTTGGAGCTATACCCGGATTTTCCCACTTTAGATTCTTCAAGCACCCAGAGTTTCTCATATCGCCCCTCATAGTTGGCCAAGGAGCGTTAGATTGGTAGGGATTTTTATAAGCAGTGGTTCCATATTCAGATTCAACCTTATTCTTATCTTCTTTCAAAGCTAGGACTTCCCGAGAGTAAGATCAAACCATAAAATAGAAAAGCTATACTCTCAATGTTAGTCAGTAATTTAGGCGACTATACATTTTTTTATTGTTTTCATAGATATTCAGAAACTCTTCGAACAATTGATCATAGATTTTTCTATTTGCGGGGTTAGGTGTATAGGTGTTCGTATATTCAATATATTTTGGAATCTCATCGAAAGTTAAGTACCCTAATCCAACGGCAGCAATGAAGGCAGCTCCTCGTGCATTAGCCTGAATGGGATCTTTGACTTGGCGAATGGTCCGATTCATCACATCAGCGTAGATTTGGCACCAGATATTTGATTTCGCGCCACCGCCGATCATACTTATGGGCTCTAATTTACGACCACAGAATTTTTCTAAATACTTCAAGATCCAGCGGCTATTGTATGCAACCCCCTCATAGATGGCTCTAATGAGGTCAGCCCTGGTAGTTGTCAGAGATATATTAAGAAGGCCGCCTCTAACCGAATGGTCCTCTATCGGCGTTCGTTCTCCCCATAGCCAGGGAGTGAATATCAATCTATTGCTCCCCGCGGGCGCCGTTTCGACGATCCGATCAAATATTTTATAGATCCCTGTCTTCAATTTATCTTCTGAAATATGCTCTTCATCGAGCAACTCGTCCTTATGGTAAAGAAGATTGTCACGCAGGAAGGAAAGGCATGCACCTGCTGTTTCCTGTTCTGAGACTACCATGTATTTATTAGGGTTTGCACACGGAACGGAAGCCATATTGTGGAAGATATCCGTTTTTTTGAAAGGAACGTGGCAGATGACCCACGACGAAGTCCCGATATAAATATGTGCTTCGTAATCTCCCACGGCACCGGAACCTATTGCTGCTGCTGGTACGTCTGGAGATCCCATCACAACCTTCACATCTTTTTCTAGTCCAAGTTCGTCTGCCACCTCGTTTTTGATTGGACCTAAGACATCTATTGAACATTTCAATTCTGGTAGCTTTGTCTTGTCTAGTTTAGATTTTTTAATCAGTCCCTCATGATAAGTAATGTTACTTAAATCCCGGTTATCAGTCACCCAATATAGTAAGATAGAATCATATGAGGCGGCGTGCTTTCCTGTAAATTTGAGGTTTAGGTAATCCTTACATTCTAAAAATTTGTAGGTCTTTTTGTAAATCTCTGGTAATTCATTTTTAATGAATAAAATATGGGCAATGGGGTCCTTACCCGCAAGCGTTGGGGCACCACCCGTTATATTAATCCAACCACCCATCTTGAAGAAGTACTGGAGGATGTGTTTGATGCCATAGCCTGAAATCTCTAATTTTCCACCCATGAGCTTCTTCACATACGGAGCTCCACGCGTGTCCATCCATATGACCGCATTATGGAGATGGTTTCCATCTTGATCCACGGCGACAGTTCCAGACATTTGACTGGAGGTGCAGATTGCGATAATATCTTCGGTTGACACGAGTTGTTTATCAATTAACTTCTTTGAAGTGGTAATGATGGCATCCCACCATTCATCAGGGTTTTGCTCGGCACCTCCGCCTTCAATTAAGTAGAGTGGAGTTTCTTGAAATTCAAAATCAATCACTTTACCACGTGTCGAGATGATCGCGGCTTTTGAGCCACTTGTACCGTGGTCGTGTGCAAGAATGTATTTAACCTCATCTTTGACCATCCAATTCACATCCAACATTCAAAAGGTTCGTTTTAAAATTTGATTAATCTCAATATTGTTCAGCTTAAAATGTCATTAAAGTAATTATTAATTGTATGGGGGAAATTGCTACCGATTCTTTCATGTAAAGAGGAATGATATCATTAAAATTCATGTAAAATTCATATAAAATAAGTTCATGATTGAAACATTCTGTATAAATACAGCCATTATTATTTCAATAATTAAGGTAGGATCACTATGAAAGCCTTGGTATTAAAGGAGATTAATGAGCTTGAAATTCAAGAGAATTTTCCCAGACCAAGCCCATCAAAAAATGAGGTGGTAATCAAAGTCAAGTATTGCGGCATCTGTGGAAGCGACCTAGAAGCATATCAATATGGGGAGGTTTTGAAGGGTTTTATGCCGCTCATTCTAGGGCATGAATTCTCTGGTGAGATTGCAGAAATAGGGGCTAAAGTTGAGGGGTGGAACTTAGGGGACCGTGTAACTGCATATCCCGGAAAATTCTGTGGAAAGTGTTATTACTGTCAAAGAGGACAAGAGAATCTCTGTAAACGGATTCTTTTTGGTTTGGGAATCACTGTAAATGGAGCAATAGCTGAGTATGTGAAGGTGCCTGCGAAATTGCTTTGCAAGTTACCAGATTCGCTCAGTTACGAAGAGGGTGCCGTGGTTGAACCACTTGCAGTGGGATATCACGGTGTAAAACTCGCCGGGATTCAGCCGGGGGATGCGGCATTGGTTATTGGGGCAGGAACAATAGGATTGGCGACTATTCAAGCGTTAAAGCTCTTCAAAATTAATGAAATTTATATCAGCGAACCTTCTGAATTCAATCGAAATCTAGCATTGCAGATGGGTGTCTCTAAAGCAGTTCGTCCTGCCCGAATAAATAAAGTAGGTCCAGATTTCGTGTTCGATTGTGCAGGCTTTCCAGATACCTATAAAAATGATATAGAAATGATACGTAACGGTGGTACCATTGTCCTATTAGGGGTCCATTTTGAACCAGTAGCCATTTCATTCTTGCAGTTAATAATGAAAGAAGTGAATGTAAAGGGAAGCTTCGGCTATTCCTATGATGAGTTCAAAGAGATCCTTTCACTCTTAGGACAGGGGAAATTTCAGACAGATCTCATTATTTCAAAGAAAGTTAAGCTCGAGAACGCCATTGAAAAAGGATTTAAGGAGTTACTCAGTCCAGAAAAGCAAGTTGCAAAAATTCTTATTGAAATTTGATGATGGTTTTGTGAAAAATTGATGGATTTTCTTAAATGGCAAAAGTGATCAAGGTATTTGGAGCTGCACTCGACCCGTCCGATGCTCCCACAAAACTTGCTATCAAGCAGGGCTATTTAAACGCCAAAGCCGCCGGAATGAAGGTGAAATCGCAATATACCGATCCGTACGAAGGATTTATCACGGAATCAAGAGTGCTCAAGGGACCCAATTTTGAAAAAACCGGGAGATTCCCCATTGAATCGTGGTTGCGACCGAAGCCGGAGCCTGAAGACGAGATCTTCATGACACCTTTGGATTTCAGGCTCTTTTTGGATAGTAATGGTTGTAAAGAATATTCTGAAGATATAGAGACCTATATCGAAGAGAAGATCTTGCCCGACATTCCTTTAATGATTGGAGCCGAACATTCACTTACAGGTGGGGTATTAGGAGCCCTATCGAAGAAATATGGAGCAGGAAATATTACGGTCGTGATTCTTGATGGGCATTTCGATGCCATCCCAACCAATTTGCGGTTAGATTTGGTCAAATATTCTAAAGAACATAAGGATGAAGTGCAAATTCCTTTTCCTGAAATGCTTGATGCGTTTGAGCAGTATGCTGAAATTCCTCAAGTGTATAATTGTGGAACGTTTCTCTACTATTTACTCGAAGAAAAGACCATCCTCCCTCAGAATGTGATCGTTTTTGGCTGCATGGATTATCCGAGCGATGAGATGCAGGGGATTCAAGATCCTCGCGTTAAGAATTACGTGGATTTCTATCTTTCTTACAAGGAGAGGGGCATAAAAATCATTCCCAACTACAAGGATAATGAAAAAATGAAGGAAAGCTTTAAAGAAGCATTGGAATCGGTGAGCACGCCCTATATTTATCTATCTATAGACGTGGATGTCAGTTCCTTAAATGCGGTCTTGGCAGCACGGTTCATGGAATTCATCGGGGTCGATGCAGAATGCCTTTTAGACGTCGCACAAATATTGAAACGCTTTTTTGAAACTAAGGAAGTTGAGCTCATCGGCATAGATATCATGGAAGTTGAGGTTCATTTTCTAAATGCAAAATTAAAGAGCGGAAAAGTTGATAGAACTATTGAAGTCATGGAAAAATATCTTAATCTATTAGTATGATTAAGATATTGACATGCTCTAAAGGATTTGGCACGAATGGTTGAGAAGAGAATTGTATTAATAGGTGCAGGGTCCATCCAATTCGGGTTAGGAACGATGGCAGATATTTTATTGAGTGACGTGTTGGAAGGAAGCACGATCGTGCTCCATGATATCAATGCTCAAGCCTTGGAACCCATCAGCAAAATTGGTGCTTCGGTAATCGAGGAAAGAGATTTAAAATTTGAGTTGGAATCCACTACTTCGCGTGAAAAAGCATTGGATGGAGCAGATTTTATTATCTCCTCGATTGAAGTGGGAGATCGATTTAAGTTATGGGAACAAGACTATGAAATTCCTCGGAAATATGGGAATCGGCAAACCTTCGGTGAGAACGGTGGTCCTGGCGGCCTCTTCCATTCACTCCGGATCATTCCACCAGTTTTAGAAATCTGTGAAGATGTCCAAAAGATCTGCCCGAACGCCTATTTCATTAATTTTAGCAATCCCATGTCGCGAATATGTCTAGCCATAAAGCGCAAATTCCCCCGCCTGAAATCTGTGGGTTTGTGTCATGAGATTGCTTTCTTAATAATGTTTCTCCCACACATATTGAAGACTAAATTTTCAAATTTTACTGATATCAAAGCAGGTGGGCTTAATCATTTCGGAATACTTCTGGAGATCAAGTATAAGGATACGGGAAAGGATGCGTACCCAGATATTCGAGCCAAGGCGTTGAAGTACTTTGAGGAGAAGGGGCGTGAGGTGGATCTAATTAAATACATCCTCAAGCACTATCATTATCTCCCTTATACGACTGATAGTCACTTTTCGGAATATATCCATTGGGGGTGGGAGCAAGCCAATGAGAAAGATATGAGAGATTTCTACACGGGATATAAATTACTCTGTAAGAGTGAACCCAAAAGATTGAAACGGTTTTTAAAGGGGCGACTCTCTCATAAGTGGTGGTTTAGACCATCATGGGAGCGTGCAATCCCCATCATTGAAGGAATTGTCACGAATTCGGGGCAATATGAGCTCTCAGTAAATATTCCAAATACAGATGGAATAATCGAAGGGCTCCCCCGTGATTTGGTAGTGGAATGCCCGGCGACTGTGGATAAAAATGGTCTGCAAGGTATTAAACTAGAGAACATTCCTAAGGGGATTTTGGGATTGTGGCGAAATCAGGCGACTGTTCAGGATCTCGTTGTTGAAGCAGCTTTGAAGCAGTCAAAAGAACTTGCTCTACAAGCATTACTCGCGGATCCTGTAGTATATAGTGCTACCGGTGCGGAACAAATGTTGGATGAAATACTGCGGCTTCAAAAAGATTATATCCACCTTACTTAATTAAATTAGAATTAACTAACAGAAATTTAGTAAAAGCTTTATTTTTTATTAATGAATAGTGAAAAATAGAGTAAGAATCATCTTTTGGAAGAATTCTCATGGCACCTAAGAAAAAAAAAGTAGGGATCAAAACTAAAACACCAGAAAAAGTCCAGATTGGAGATGTTGAAGATATTGAGGGCATTGGACCCGAGTATGCTAAACTTCTTAAAAAAATCGGCATTAAAACAACGGAAGACTTACGAAAACAATCACTAGTACAGGTTACGGAAGAAACTGATATTAGTACAAAATTAATTTATAAATGGCAATGCATGGCGGATCTTTTTCGAGTAAGGCGAGCTGCGGAAGAATACACGGAATTTCTTTTTGAAATGGGAATAGAAACCGTCAAAGAACTAAGTAAACAAGATGTGGATGAACTTGAAGAAAGAGTCAAAGACTTTTACGAGGAAGTCAAAGATAAGCCGGGGTGGCAAGCGGCTATTAAAAAATTACCAACCCGAAAAGACATCGAACTTTGGATTTCTAGCGCAAAAGAGTTACTTAAAGTGGATTAGTGGAAAATCTTCACTTTATTCTCCATTTTTTTATAGCGCTTCATTTTTGACTGGATTTTTCCCCACTCCTTCCAATAATTATGTTAATTGATGTAATTTCGAGAAAAACTAGTATTCTAGGTAGCCAAAAAGGATTCCTTAAAAGGGATAAAGAACAAAAGAAGCAAGGAAAATCGAATAAGGATGTTGGTAAATGAGTGGCGAAGAAGGTTCATCAGGAGAAAATAGAGAATTACGAAAGGCTGTGATTGTATACACAGTTCGAACTATTGTAGCATTTACAATAATGGGTCTCATTTTCTTTCTTTCAGCAGGACGCATTGACATATCCCAGGGTTGGCTAGCCTTAGGTATTTTTTTTGGTTATGTAATTGTACAAATAGTAATTTTTTATAAATGGAACCCTGATCTGCTCATAGCAAGGCTGAAGCGTCGTATCGGTCCTTATAAATGGGATAAGGTGTTCATGATTTTACTGGGAGTACTCATGTATGGGATGTTTGCGGTATTTGGTCTCGATGTAGGGAGGTTTCAATGGTCAAGCCTAGGGTTTCCCTTTCTTATAACTGGGCTGGTACTTTTCGGCTTATCTGGTGCTCTAATGACTTGGGCGATGGTAGTAAATCGATTTTTTGAAAATATCGTTCGCATCCAAACGGATAGAAACCATCAAGTGATATCTAATGGACCATATAGTGTAATTAGGCACCCTGGGTATCTAGCGGGATTCCTTAATTTTTTAGCGTTCCCCTTGATTATCGGGTCTGCTTACGGGTTGATTCCCATCGTCGCTCTTGGTATATTGATGGTAGTTCGCACTTCATTGGAAGATAAAGTACTCCAACAGGAATTGGATGGATACGCGGAATATGCTAAACGGGTTAAATACAAGCTGATTCCCCTAATTTGGTAGATGCTGGAGTATCTACAAATCCCCTTTTCTTTTTTAAGCAAAAAAAATGAGAAGGTAAGTTGAATCTATTACTGCATTGCGGCCATCCAATCGGCGGTATCCAATAAGATTCTCGTGTAATATTCATAGCCTGGTACTGCTTTTGCAATTTTTTGATATCTATTAGTGATGTATTTGAGTGCATCAACTAATTTTGCATCTTCTATCGCATATAACGTATAATTGACAAAATTTTCTCCAAGATCAACCACTTTTTTAATGTATCCAGGGTATTCAGCTCTTGTTTCTATAGCGACCTTTGCGCTTTCCTCAAATTTATCTGCTGGAGCCGTGGCCTCTACCATGATATAACAAGTCACGCATTTCACCTCCACTCTAATAATTTCAAATCTATTTTATATGTATTGTCATTTTACTCAGAAACAAAATAACGTATCAAAAAAAGTTGGAGCGTTTAATGAAACCATTACATCTCATTGATAATTTTCTGTAATAACTTCTCGCCTGGAAAGCCGACCATCACGCCGTCTTTCACAAGGAACCGCTTGATGCGAACTTGATAATTTGGTAAATCTTCTACTGGATTTCCATCCTTGAGGAGTTCAAAGTCAATGTCATCCGCGACTTTAGAAAAAAATTCATCCAACGGCATGTCGCTGGAATCGCCCTCAACATCTCCGATTCGCTGTCCATCCTTGAAAAAGACCAGGGTCGGGATGGCGTGAATGTTATGCTCCTCTGCTAGAGCCCGATTCTTATCGAGATCCTCTTGTACGAGGGAAATAACCCCATCATCTCTGAGCTTATGCAAGATTGGGGCGATTTGCTTGCAAGGACCACACCATTCTGTGAAAATATCTAAAACGGCTTTCCCTTCTAAAAATGTTTCCGGAATTTTAATGCCCATTTTCTTTAGGTCCTCTATGTTAGGAGGAACGACGCTTCTGCTCATTTCATCTTCCATCCATTAAAATCTAATATAACAAACCTAGCAGTCTATAAAAGTGTGGTTACGTGTATTTTAAAAGAGGAATATTTGTCTATTTTAAAACAAATCCCGTTTGTAAGATTATTCCTCACGTTTCTCCGAGTATTTTTCGATGTATTCCCGCGCCTTTTCTAATTGTTCCTTTCGTTTCATTTGAGGAGGGCGGTCAATAAAAGGTGTTGCCTCCAATTCTATCTCCATGCCAGTTTTCAAATCGGTAAATGTGGTTGATTTTAAAGCGGCCTTAATCGAACCCATGATTATCGGATTTTTTGAACTAAGTTGCATTGCAAATTCCATTCCTGCATCAAACATCTCTTCCTTCGTTTTAAAAATTGCATCAATTAACCCCATCTGAGAGGCTTGGTTTGTCGAAATGCGATCGCCTGTATAGAGAATATATTTCGCATCCGAGGGTTTGCGTACCAATTTGGGGAGAATGGTGCATCCTCCATGCGTTGGGAACATCATTTCATAATTAATTTCAGGAAGGCTAAATTGTGCATCTTCGGTGGCGTAACGAAAATCACACGCCAGAACTAGAAGAAACGCAACTCCAATGGAATATCCATGAACTAACGCAATAGTCGGTTTCGCGAGATTATAGAGGCGGTAAACCATTTCTTTCCCTTCACTAAAAATAACCTCTCTATCAATATGTTTGAGATCAAATCCCGAACTAAATGCGCGAGGGCCACTTCCTTGGATGAGAATTACCCGGATTTTCTGATCCCACTCGAGTTCTTTAAGAAGAGTATTTAGTTGAATTATTTGTACCGCATCAAATACGTTGAAATCCCCATTATTTAACGTAATAATTCCAACACGTTTATTCTTTTCAAATAGGACTTTATTTTCTTCAGTCATGATCTTCACCGATCTGTCAAGTAGATAAAAATGGATAAATTCCAATAATTTCATCACATTGACTTGCCTCTCGGATGATGGTATCCTTGCAGTTACGAACTGCTCGCTCCATCATCGTCATCCGAGACCTTTCAGCGGGATCGGATCTCGCTACATTCTGAGCATAAATCACGATACTTTACGCGACCATCCAATATAAATCTGCCCAACCAAAATGCGCAAATCGCTGTTTTGCGCAAAATGCTTTTACACGAAAACTAATTTCCGTGATTTATTTTTATTGGAATTTATCTATTCTTATTCACTTTTCGTAGCTGTTTCGAAACCCATATTTTTTCAAAAACTCAACTACATGTGAGAACATATCTATTTTTATTTTGCTGAATAAAATAGCATGGTCACTGTCGAACCATTTGATAGTTTTATCGGTGGAACTGACATTTTCAAATATATGAGTTGGACTGCCTTTCGTTACAAATTCATCACGGTGCCCTTGGATTATTAAAACGGGAGCAGTAATCCGATGTAACTGTTTTTTGTTTTGTTTTATTAATTTCTGAAATTTCCCGATGACTGATAGAGGTATGGATTCATAACCGGCCCAAATTCCATTTGTCACCCTAGCAAATTCTTCCAAGTCATTTAGTTTCCAATACTTAATGATATGCTTGAAAATAGGGACAAATTTAATTAAAAATCCCTTTATCTTAATTGGGGTGCTAATTGCAATGACGCCTGCTACTCTCTTTGAGTATTCTCCTGCAAGATAGAGTGCAAGAACCCCACCCATTGAATGCCCCAAAAGAAATACTTTTTGCACTTCATTTTTTAGTTCAATAAAATATTGCCTGAGGGCGTTTAGCCAATCCTCAACCTGGATTGGAAGTAAGTCCTCTTTTCTCGTCCCATAACCAGGGAGGAGGGGGGCTAGTACCGAATACCCCGTCTCTTCGTGAATAAATTGGCCTATCTCTCGCATATCAGCAGCAGTCCCACCACCCCCACCATGAATGAGCATTACTCCAGCAGATTTTGTGCCCTCCAGGTAAAATCCTTCTGCACCCGGCAGAACATTTTCAGGCATTTTTAGTTTCATAATTTGATGCATCTCACGTATAGTAAATATCTTTTCTAAAGAATGTAGAAAAATCAACAACTATTAAAAAAATACTAAATTCTAGATGGTAGACCTCGGTTTGGATCCTAAAAATGCCAGACAAGAATGACTTCGATGCGCAATTGGTGGAAGATTTAACGGTAAGGGCTACTTATCATAATAAATTAGGGTTATTTTATCATGAAAAGGGGAATTATAATAAGGCTTTAAAGAATTTTGAAGCTGCACTTTGGATTGCGGACCGACTTGGGGATTTAAATGGAAAAGTAGCCTATCTTAATAATATAGGAGGAATACATAAGCTTTTAGGGAAAAATATAGATGCATTAAACCAGTTTCAAGAGATTATCAAAATTGCCAAGAAGCTCGGGGACCTAACAATGGAAGCTACCTATCTTAATAGAGTGGGATTGATACTTCACGAAGAAGGAACTCGTTTAAAAGAATCAGAACAATTCAAGGAATCTTTAAAGCAATTTAAAGAGGCAATGAACTGTTATAAAACATCACTCCAAATCGCGGAGCAACTGGGCGATCAAAATAAAAAAATCATTTCGATCAACAATATTGCAGGCATTTACAATGAACAAGGAAATTATCCTAAGGCCATGAAAAATTATGAAGATGCACTTGAACTATTAGCTGAATTGGGCTTATTAAATACTCCAGAAGCAAAAAAAATTAGGAAAAATATAGAAACCTTAAAAAAAATATTGTTTTCTAAGGGAAAGGTTGATGAAAAATACCTGGCTTTTTAACTATACTATGCAATGTCCTCCAAAACCTTACCAAGATCGATTTCTCCTCATATGTATTTTCTAAATGAATCAATTTATTTCCCTTCTTCTTCCTTATGGATCTTCTTAGTCATTTCGCTTTTTTTAAACATTTAATTCTATCTCTGGTATTGCAGTTTTCCAACTTTTAGCCTAGTTAACTCAGCATCCAAATCGCTAGAGCTAAGGCTCCACTTAATCCCACTAATGAAACCACAAGACCCACAGTTCCCACCTTAGATCTTGCTTTATTAACGGCAAGCCGTGAACAAATAATCCCTGCCACCGCAAAAATTATCGCAATAACCATAACAATCCCACCAAACATTGATTCCCATCCATAAGGTGTAGAAATGATGCCCAGATGAATTAAAAAGGCAATTGATAAACTGACTATGGAGATACAACTTAAAATTAATCCAATAACTGAGAGTCCATTAGAAATATTGCCAAGATAAAGATAAAAGGCAATTAATAAAATCGCTCCGGAGATGCAACTTAAAATCAATCCAATGACTGGGAATGCCATTAACATCGCCTCAATCTTTTCTAATTCAGAAGTGAGTAATTATCTCCTAGTTTTATAGCATTTGGATTTAAATTCTATTCCTTGAAAAGTTATTCCCAATATTCCTTGACACAGAAGTAATACTACCACGCCAAACATGAATTTTTCCTTAAAGTGCATCCCATGCTCACCTGTTCGCTCTTGGCTCCAAGATCTCTTTTTAATTCATAATGAAAATTCTCCTCAACGTCAAAGTTTAATCTGTAGTATTTTAATGCTACCGAAGGTCAGAATCGCATAACTTATGGCAAGCGATAGAAAAAAATACGAAAGTGTTTGAACCGAGCCAGCAAGAGAGAGGATTATTACCGGTGTTAAAAAAATACTAAAGAGCATGATATATCCGTAGTTTCCCATTGAAAATTGTTTTCTGGAATCTAGACGCTCTCCTATTAGGTAATATCCTATCGAAAAGAAGACTAGGACGGGAACAAGAAGTATTAGAAAAATTATGTAAAAAATCCAGGGAGGAATTAACAAAATGGAATTAAAAATTGTGAAATGAAAAATTACATTCAAGACAAGAAGCAGTGTAATCATGCTTGTTTTATATATTCTGAATCTCATCCTCATTTCCAACATGACAACCCCCATTTTTTCTTTAAGGTTTGCGATAAATAGTATCCTATTCCGAGCCACTGAATAAAATCCCATTCATGCCCTCACGATTGGATTAATACTTTCTCCTTTTTTTTCTTTTCTTCCTAATTGTTAATAAATGAATACAGTATCATCTTGATATAATTATACCATACACGATTTGCATTTCAATTTCTTTTTTTTAATTAGCATTTTTCTCGAAATACAGTATCTTGATATTGGAAGAAATTGAGAAGTTCTTCCTGATTTATGTTTAAGAATTGCTGAAGCGGGAATAAGACGTCTCGATTTAGAAGGTAATAAGATTGGTTATTTTTAACTTGTATCTGAACGACTTTTGAATCGATCAATTTATTCAAATGATATTTAAGCGTGGGTAATTCCATGGGAAGTAAGATTTTTAGGTCTACCAGCGTTAAAACGGGGTTTTCCCATAAAGTTGAAAAAATTTGGTATGAATTTTCATTTTTTAACGATAAGTAGGGAACTACATAATTTTCATCAAATTCATTAGGAAAGTAGGTCAAGTATTTTAGGTATCGCAAGCTGAAGACGTAATCAAATTTCTCTAACACGGCCAGATGCCACTTAGCGAGTTGCCCCTTCATACCCATGAATTGTTTGATTTCACTCAGGTGGCACCCCGGAATTTTCAAAACATGTTGATATATTCGATTTCTATTTTCATTTAGCAACACTTGCCTTCTGGTAATCTTTGAACCGACGACGATGTACTTTTTTAAGATTAGGTGATAAATGGCTTGACTGATTTCCTCCTCAGGTCCGATTGGATTTTGGCTAATTTCCTTATAGAGGGTTTCAATGGTAATGATTTTATTGGCTGCCGCCAATCTTTCGGCAAATTTGAGCAATTGCGCTTCTAATATAGATAAATCGCCTTTGTTTCCGGTTTCCAGAGATTCATTCTCAAATAAAGCCATAGTACTCTCAAAACCTGTTCAAATTAGACCTTATTATTCTCAGGTTCCACTGTGGGCTCTTTAAATTTCGTGATGATCTCGTCCTTGTCTCTTTTGGAGAAGAGAGCCATGTCTCGTAGAATTTCCAGTTTCTCTACATCTGAAAGCTCCCTGAACACCGCGCTTTGTAAGAATTGTATCTCTTTTACTGACAAGATTTGCACGGGTTCTTTCATTAATTGGTTTAGTTCGGCGTCTTGGAATTCGGGAATGGCCTTTACGGAGATGGCATTTCTCAGTAAGTAGCCAATTTTTCCTTCCAGATCTGTCATTTTAACATCTTTAGGAAGGAGCAATTTACTTGCCCGTTTTTTTAATCCTTTTAAGGCTGGCTCTCGTCGGGAACGTCTCTTTCTATACATTATCAAGGTTATTGATGCGGCGGTGACTGCGCCAACGCAAATAATTATCCAAATGATTAAATCACTTAAATTATCGGGAGGGCTAGGATAAATTGCTACCGTGACGCTTTCACAATTTGAGAGTGAGCTATTTCCCGAGGTGTTTCCAGCGATGACCACGTAAAAATAGGTTCCATTGGTAAGTATGGTATCTTGATAATTGCTAATGTTGACCGCGACTATCGGTGTCATTCCGGCCACTGACGTGATGTTTGAAGTATCTCTATAGACGTAATAAATCGTCGCCCCAACCACGTCGCTCCAGTTTAATAATATGATTCCATCAGTATCGGGATTTGGCAAGATGGGATTAAGTAGGGGAGGATTCAAGCTTGGAGGTAGAATTGCCACCGTAACGTTTTCACAATTCGAAATTGAACTGTTGCTTGAAGCATCACCGGCTACTATCACGTAGTAATAGGTTCCATTGATGGGTATCGTGTCCGTATAATTACTTGAAGTAACCGTGGCTATTGTTGTTAACCCGATTACAGATGAAATGGTTGATGTATTTCTGTAAACATAATAACTTGTCGCGCCAATAATAATACTCCAATTTAGATTAATTATTCCATCAATGTCAGGATTCGGAGATATGGGATATAATGTAGGTGCAATGAGCCCTAAATTATTGTTTTCAATTAAGTTTCCGATGCAATCGGTTTCATTGATAGCTATCAGATTTCCGTACAAGGTATTCCAGGTAATCCTACTATAATTTGAACGCTCTAAATGAATTCCAGTAATGTTATTATCATTTACTGTATTATATGAACTGGTGGTGTAATTGGAAGTCAATAAAAAAATGCCATATGAATTGTTATTTGCAGTATTATGAAGAAGGGTATTATTGATGCTTTCTCGATATAGATAGATTCCAATGGAGTTGTTGCACGCAATATTATGGCTAAGCGTGTTATTATCGCTATTTCGATATAGATATATCCCATAAAATTCGGTGTGATTCGCCGTATTGTTCGTCAGCGTGTTATTGCAGGATTGATAAAGATAAATACCACGATAATAGCAATTTTCAATCGTGTTGTTAAAGATCGTGTTATTGCATGACGAACTCAGAGTGATGCCACTATAAGCATTTTCAATAGTGTTATTACTAATTGTATTATTGCTTGATTCTCGTATGTAAATTCCAGCACCTAAAGGAGAATTATTTACTACGTTATCATAGAGGGTATTATTTCTTGAATAGTATAAGTCAATTCCAGCTGCATTTTCTATCGTGTTATTAATGATTGTGCTATGATTTGAATAGCAGAGGTAAATAGCAACTGAACCGCTTGTTATATAATAATTTGAGACTTTCATAAAGGAGGAATTCACGATAATGACCTGCCCAGCACCTAATGGAACGGTCTCGGTTTTTCGATTCAAAAAATAATAAATCGGACGCCCATCAATCAAATTATCTATTGTTATCTCATGGACGAAATGACCAATAGCATCGCCCCACAGCCCAATTCCGCTTTCATATAGAGTATTATTAAAAATTCGGTTATTACTTGCAGATAAAAAGGAAATTCCATAGATATTGTTGTCATTCAGAAAATTGTTGGTGACGTTATTATAGCTCGATGATGCTAAGGTAATTCCCTCATTATTATGGCTTGCGGTGTTATTGGTGAGTGTGTTATTATTACTTGTCTGAACGCGAATTCCCGCCCATCTACTGTAAAACGCAGTATTATTAATCAGTTTATTATAATTTGAGAGAGATAAGTAAAATCCATAAGTATTATTATTAGCGGAATTATGGGTAAAATTATTATTGTCAGAATTGATTAAATTGAATCCTGAAAAAGAATTATTATAGACGGTATTGTAGATAAGCGTGTTATCGTTACTCAAGTCGAGATTGATTCCATAATTGTCATTGTGATTGTTCGTGTTGTTGATAAGCGTATTATTACTTGAAGATTCCAAAAAGATTCCATGCCTATTGTATTCAGCGGTGTTGTTGATAAGTATATTGTTATTTGATGAAATTAAACGAATGCCATCATACCAGTAATTGCTATTGGCGATATTGAAGGCAAGTGTATTATTGTTTGAATCTTCTAACCGAATCTCATCATTGCCATTATCATAAATGGTGTTATAGGAAAGCGTGTTATTAACGCTTGCTTGATATAAATAAATTCCCCGAGAATTGCTATACGCGGTGTTATTGGTGAGTTTGTTATTACTTGACCCAGTTAAATAAATCGCATTAAATGAATTATCGTAAGCAGTGTTATTGGCCACCATATTGTTGTCTGATCTCTCCAAATGAATTCCTTGATAGTTATCAATAATAGTATTGTTAATAATTTGAGCATTCGTTATGTTTTCAAGTTTAATACCTGTCATAATTGTAGGCCCGCCGTTGGTGACCGTACAATTTCTAAGGATGAAATGAGCAGTAGTATTTCGGATCCGAATTCCATGCACGAATTGGAAAGATAAATCAATTACATAATTTTCAATAATGTAGGGATCTCCAGCAGACCCATCACCTGTACTTACATAAATTTCAAATTCTGAGTTAGTGTTTATATCAATTGGTTCATTTTTAGGGGTTATCGCAACTGTGACATTTTCACAATTGGAAATGGAGCTATTTCCTCCGATATTTCCGGCAACGATCACGTAATAATAGGTCCCATTTGTTGTGATGGTATCGGTATAATTGTTCTCCGATACTGCGGCTATTGGTATCAATCCGTTCGTTGAGGTGATAAAAGAATTATTTCTATAAATAAAATAAATTGTTGCTGCTTCCTCGTCACTCCAATTTAACTTAATAACTCCATCATAATCCATTTCTGGCAAAATAGGATTTAGCATAACACTCATTGGAGGGAATTTCCCTAAAATAATTGAGATCGTATTATCTCCATAATTTGTAACCACGATGTCGTTTTGTCCGTCATTGTTCGCATCTCCTATGCAAAGACCGGTAGGCATGTATCCAGCTGTCATATTAATTGGCACATCCCAATCCCCAGAAGTCGTATTCCACAGTGTAATCGTGACATTACTATCCCAACCTGCAGTCACGATATCATTTTGTCCATCCCTATTTACGTCATCTATATAAATATAGATAATTAAATCTCCAGCTCTCCGCGGAATTCGTGGGTCCCAATCACCAGCGGTCTCGTTCCATAAAAATATTGATATATTCGTCAAATCATCTGCACTCACAATGTCATTATACCCATCATTATTTGCATCTTCTATAAATACTCTATATGGCTGGGCTCCAACAGATTTGGTAATCCGCGGGTCCCAATTACCAGCGGTCTCATTCCATAAAATTATCGAGATATTATTATCAAGTTCACTTTCAGTCACAATATCGTTATATCCATCATTATTCGCATCTCCTATGAACGCATTTTGAGGATTACCTCCAACAGATCTATTAACAGGTGGATCCCAATCAACAGAGGTTGTATTCCATAATAGTATCGAGATAGTTCCACTTGAATAGTCTGCAGTCACGATATCATTTTTTCCATCATTATTTGCATCTCCGACATGAACACCATAAGGCGAATCGCCAACAGATTTATTGATAGCCGCATCCCAATCTTCAGAGGACGCGTTCCAGCACAGTATTGATGCAAAGTTGCTACCGGCATTTGCAGCTGCAATATCATTATATCCATCATTGTTTGCATCTCCTATGAAAACACTAATAACCTGACTGAAACCATACTTCCGAATTTGTATATCCCAATCTCCAGAGCTTGCATTCCATAATAATATTAAAATCGAACTATTCCCTATTTCTGCAATCACGATGTCATTTTGCCCATCATTATTTACATCTCCTATGAAAACACCAATAGGTTCATTTCCAACAGGTTTGCTAATAGGGGGATCCCAATTTAATGCATTCATTGGAAATGAATTAGTATCAGGAGAAATTGGTTCTGATAGAACTTTAACATAGTATTGTGTTTGGAGTATTATGAATACTGAGATTATTAAAAAGATCAATAAAAATGCTTTAGAATTGTTTTTTTTCATAATGAATTATCCCCAATGAATAGTAATGTTAAATTTTATTCGACTATTTGTTTGAAATTGACCAAAAATTTTCAAATTTCATCAAATCGCCAAGTCAATTCGACTTTTCATCAATTTCTAAACTTAAGTGCCCTTACTTATTTTAAACGTGGTTTTCACTTAAATAGGCATGAGGTCTGTTTATTTTCTTCCTGACAAGCTCTCGCCACCTGGAGAGCGCTGAGAGGCAGAATGCTGTTATGCACTTCTAAAAGGCAAGATTCTTGTATTTATGTGCTAAAATGTTGATTACTTTTTCTTTTTTCAAATATTTTGATAATATATTGAAATTATTGCAAAGATACCAATCATTGTTAAAATTATATCGAAATTTGGGAGGGAATTGGGGTTAAATTTACCATCTAGGGAGCACTTTTTACCGCGCCAGTGATAGGGTATTTAAATGCCAATATTTTTCGGTCACCCCTTGGTTTGAAGAAATGGAAATGGTGCTGGAAGCATTACAGAGCATTACAAAATCGATCCATATATCAAGCCTTACCTTGATAAAATTGCAGACAAATTATAGGAGAACTCAGAATAAATAATGCATCCACTAATTACCTATCAATTAAGATTATTTTTTTGCTTAAGCTTTTTGTTTTGACGCGAATCTAACTGGGTTTCCGTTCTTGATTGAGTTCCTCAGGCGGGATGGATTGCAAGCAACCCGGACAAGAGACACTAGCGCCCTTTTGGAGATTTTGTACCTGTTGTGGCGTGAGGGGATTTTTACAATATGGGCAGCGAAATTCTGTTATTGGTGATTCTTGTCCCTGGCGTGCCTGTAATTTTGTCTCAAGATTAATAATGATGTCCTCCAGTGATCTCTCTTCTGGTTTTGTTTTAGGCACTTGTTGCGTTTCAACATCTGAGGGCTCGAGGGCTGCTAAATTTTTAACGCTGTCTTCCGATGGTGGCGTCGCCTCTTCACTTTTTTTAATATGGGCGAATTGATCGTGAAGTTGCCCAACCATCTTACATTTTGGGCAGTAAAAAAGGGATAAGGCACGTGTCGTTAACTGTGCCCATTCATGACCGCAGGCCTTGCATTTGAAGGTAATTTCAATGAGTTCGGTTCTTTGGATGGTCTGATGCAATTTTTCTATGGCTTCTGCCGCATGTTTTCGCACCAAACTATCCTGATCGCTCATTAATGGAGTGAGGGCTGTTAGTAGTGCACGACTGTCCCCGAATGATCCCAATGCCTTTGCAGAGGCAGCACGAACCGCCGAATTAGGATCCTGCAACAGCTGAAGAACGGGCTTAACAGCCCTCTTGTCGCCTAGATCAGCCAATTTCCATACCGCATCTAATCGAACCTTGCTATCCTTATGAGAGAGTTTGGAGATCAACTTGTTAATGGTGCCTAGCTCAACATCTGGTTGAAGTTTTTGTTGCTCTGGTATTAAAGTAGATATTTTCTGGCCCACTTTTCTCTTCTTTTGTTTATATTTGCGATTTACATAATAAAGGGTGGAGGCGCCTGCTACACTCCCGAATATTATTATTAGCCATAAGAATATCCAATCTTTCACGCCTGTTACCATTATCGAAATGGAATCCCCAATTAACTGCCCTGTTTCTAATACAGTAGCATTAAAATCAATTGTTATTGTCTCTTCAAATGGTTCATTCGTTTTAGGAATAATAATGTGAAAATTAATGCGAGTATTTGCCCCAGGGGCAAGGCTGGGTATCGAAATAGTATGTTCATATGCACTCCATCCTGTGGGCAAGTTGATGCTGAAATTTAGCGCAAGAAATGTTGAATTTCCTGTATTAGAAAAGAGAAAAGATATCTCGCCCCCTCGATCTCTTAGATTTATTTCTAATTCTAGTTCTGATGGTGTCTCCCACGCTATGATTGAAAAGATAACGAAACTATGGTAGCTAGATACGTTAGTATTTCCTGCTGCATCAGTTGCGTAAATGCGATACCAGATTGAATTATTCACGGGATAGGAATTGAATGAAAACTGCCAGTAATTATCTTCAACGGTGCCGCTTGAAAAGAGCATGCTCTGATTTGTCCAGCTTCCTGTGTGATTACTCTCAATCGTAGCAGATGCTATAGCATGGTTATCAACAAGATGTACCGTGATATTCACTGGTTCTACAATTGTTAAATTGGCAGGGTCTTGAGTGACTTCTATGATGTTTGGGATGAGGGTGTCCGCATAAAAACTCCAATATGTGGTAGAATTTGTGTTATTAACGGCATCTATAGCTATGATCCGATAGATGATCAGCGAATTTATGGGATAAGTGGAAAAGGTAAAATTCCAAAGGCCATCCTGCAAGGATCCACTTAATAAGGTCATTGAATAATTTGTTAGAGTTCCTGTATGATTTGTCTCAATAAGAACGTTCTTAAGCGCTACATTTTCCACGACATGCGCCGTGATATTCACAGGTTCTATAATTGTTAAATTGGCAGGGTCTTGAGTGACTTCTATGATGTTTGGGATGAGGGTGTCCGCATAAAAATTCCAATATGTGGTAGAATTTGTGTTATTAACGGCATCTATAGCTATGATCCGATAGATGATCAGCGAATTTATGGGATAAGTGGAAAAGGTAAAATTCCAAAGGCCATCCTGCAAGGATCCACTTAATAAGGTCATTGAATAATTTGTTAGAGTTCCTGTATGATTTGTCTCAATAAGAACGTTCTTAAGCGCTACATTTTCCACGACATGCGCCGTGATATTCACAGGTTCTATAATTGTTAAATTGCTAGGGTCTTGTGTGACTTCTATATTTGGGATGAGTGTATCAACATAAAAATTATAAAATTTGGAATAATTTTCATTTCCCCCGACATCAATTGCCGCAATCCGGTAAGTGATATTGGTATTTTGGGGTGGAGTTACATAATTATAATTCCAAACACCGTTTTGATTCGTGCCACTTAGAAGATTCATAGTATAATTAGCATCACTAAAGTCCATGTTCCTATTAGGATAATATCCAGGTGTCCAAGAGAAATCTATAGCATCAATCCAGCACATAAAATTATAGTAGGAATAAACGGTACTAGTTTCTATTCTTAAACCATTAATTTTACTTACTGGATTTTTAAATTCGCTAAATTCACCTTCATATATTCCGTTGGTCCATGCCTTAATCGTTTGATTGGTGCAATTGAATTCCAATCGGATGTGATACCATTGATTCATAATCACATCATTTTTGTATGGGTTACCAGTAGCTCCTGAATGGAAAAATCCAAAAGTTCGCGGTGTAGAATGCGATATCCAAGTAAATCCGGTAGTACCTCCATCTAAAAATGTGAAATATAAATGGTCTCGAGAAAAGGGTGCCTGAGCTACTCTAATCCACCATTCGACTGTACCATTTTCTTGATCCGAAAATGGTTTGTTCATGGATACAACATTAAAATCATCATTATCTCGAAATTCAACGACCTTAAAATGACCATCTTTCTCCGGTATGACTTTCATTTCGGTGAGGGTTCGCCAATCAAAATTATTCCAGCCTGAGGGATATGACCCGCTTTCGTCATTTGTAAAGCTTGATTCTCCATGATAACTTTTTGTTACATTGGTTTCAATATAAACCGTATCGACTTCAAAATTATCACTAATATGCGTTGTGATATTTACTAAACTTCCACCAATAGGTATTATTGGCGTTTGATTCACATTCAAAACATTGGGAAATTCCCAGTCAAATACCCCAAATAGAAACATTTCTGAAGAATTAATGTTGTCAGAGTTATCAATGGCGATTATTCTGTAACCAATATCTTTTTGAACTGGATAACTTGGGACCGTAAAATTCCAATACCCATCTTCATAAGTCCCATTTGAAAGGGATAAAGAATAATTTGAAAGCATTAGATAATCCTGATTTCTATTTAAATAATATCCAAGATCCCAGCTATAATCTATAGCATCGATATAAAGATTGGAAGGACCTCCTGCCGTGCTATGAGTAATACGTAACCTATCAATATACTCTTCAACACCGTATTGTTGATACTCTCCCATATATATCTTGTTTAACCATATTCTAGAGTATAGACCATGTTGAAGTCGTATCCGCAGATGAGTCCATTCATTTGGTTTTAATTCTGTTGAAACAATAGCATAACCCACAAGTCCAGAATCATAACTAGTAAGTACCCCTGTAGAAAAATCTAATTCAAGATGAATCGCGCAACTTAAACCAAATCCCCCATTGCCAAGCTCAATAAACCCAATAGCATTAGAATCCCCCCAAATCCATAACTCAATTTCAGCCCCTATAGTCTGAAATGGAAAGGTTGTAAGCATAATTGTATCCTGCGTTCCTCTAAAAGATTCTACGACAGAAGCATGACCGTCTTTTCCGGACGTGACATTAAGGTACGAATCTCCTGATTCGGATACGCTCCAACCAACGGGATTTGTACCTAAAGGAGTTTCTGTGAAAGTGTCAAAACCCAAGTAATTGGGTGTGCTATTTATTTCTATGCACGCTTTTTTAATTCCAGTTGGATCTACTATATGAGCCATAATGTTGACAGGATCTTGGAAATTTGGAGCAGTTGGATTTTGAAAAATATCAATAACTGGAAAAATTTTCAATTCTACCGCTTCACAGTTAGAAATCGAACTGTTAAAAACAGTATTTCCGGCAACAATCACATAACTTTTATTTCCATTTTCAAAAAGCCGTTCTTGATAATAACTTTCCGTTACTATAGCTATGGGAGTTAAACCAATTACGGATGTAATTTCTGAATTGTTCCGATAAACGTAATACCTCACGGCTTTCATATCATCTGTCCAATCTAGAAAGATCGTCCCATCATAATTTGGATTAGGAGTAATGGGATCCAATGTAGGTATATTTGGAGGTTCCAGAACTACATCTACACTTACACAATTTGAAATAGAACTATTCCCTTTAATGTTTTCACAGACGACCACATAGTAATAGGTTCCATTGATCGTGATCGTATCTTGATAGCTGTTTGTATCTACTGTAGCGATGGGAGTGAGTCCCGCCACGGATGAAATATTTGAAGTGTCTCTGTAAATATAATAACTGGTTGCTAAGCTATTTTCAGCCCAATTTAAATCAATTACTCCATTTGGATCAGGATTAGGCAAGATGGGATCAAGCGAGGTTGCATTCGGAGGAGGAAATTGGTATTCAAATAAGATAGCAAAGTCATTCGTGGTTGTAGTTAAGCCATTATAACTGTTTGCAGTCGATCCATCTCCCAAGTTTAAGCCGGTTGTATAGCCTCCAGCAATGTAAGATATGTAATCATATTGAAACTTGATGTCACCATTTTCATATAAAATCACTTCAAAAGTTCCAACTAACTGTGAATCCATGTACTGATAGATATTATGCCATGCTGCAACCCAGTAAGTAGGGAATGATTGCACGTAGATTGAACCACCTCCAGTTCTCGTTAAATCGTCCCAATAAGGTCCAATAAAATACGCACAAATGGGATCTGCTGAAGGAAGAGGTTGATTGACAAAATGCCATGCGGTTGAATCAGCAAAGCTAAGATAGCCATTTGTACTTAAATATACAGTCGTGAAGTTCCCATCATAAAATTGGAAAGGAAATGGTAGAGCTTGTGCTGAATACCCATCACCACCTAGCATTAGTTGAGTTCCATTAGTTGCATCAATCCATGAATATGGAGCTCCAGTAATCATCGTATAATTAACCAGAGGAACCTCTGATTTAGTTATAGTTGATGGATTTTCCTTAATATGCAGAAAAGTGTTGGATGGCTTAGGGATTATCAAAAAAATATTCATAGTTATCATTAAACCTAGTGAAAAGCTTAGGAGATAAATGAGTATTTTTCTCTTATACAACCTAATAACCTCCTAACATAGACTTATCCTATATGGTTATTTATAACTAATCCCAAAAGATGATTTATTTTTTGAACTCGAAAATATTTTTTTTGAACTCGAATTTTCAGGCTGATCAAATTATTGTCGGTTTCTTTTAGAAATTATAAACTTTTTTCGCTCTGGATTGGCTACCTTTTTCGCTTTGTCAACTATTTTCTGCCTGGGTTGCCTTACGAGATTCTCTTCATACCCTTACTGAATCAGTTTCTTTTGAAATTTTTCTTTTAAAAAAATTAGAAGTATAAATATTACATAGAAAAATAGTTAACTGGTCCTCAACAAGAAATTTGATTATTCATGGCAGTAAGATTCAGCAAGTAACTAAACAAGAATATAACATTGTCTCTAAAATTATCTATTTAGTAATTAAACATTCAATTTTGAATCGACATTCTTGATTTGTTCCTAATAGCCTAGAGGATTACTTCGATAATTTAAATAATGAGTAATATGAAAAATACCGAACGAATTTATCAAGAAATCAAAAGACAGCTCGAAAACAAAGCTCCCAAGCTCACTCAAGATCAAAAATCAAGAATGTATAGAATTCTAAATTCAAGTAATCCAAATAACACCAATTACCGAACAATTAGTGTTATTAATATGGAAGAAGTGAATAGAAAATTTAAGAAATATAATAAAGTCTTTACTTTATATAATCTTAATTGGGCTGTCATAATTTATATCATATTATTTTCCATGGCACTTGAAGGATATGTAAGTGATTCCACTGTGATGCTACTGATTCCCTTCTTAATTAGCTTTATTGTTTATATGATGTCTTTGGGTTTTATACTCGATTCATTTTATCAACTGATGAAACGAAATTATAATTTATCAATTGACGAAGTGAAGGATTTATGGGCTAAGACCAAAACAATGACCTACAATCTTATCAATCTTTTCTTGAATTGCGTAGTACCACCTATTATTGCTTATAGTTTCTCCTTTAATTTGATATTAATTTTCATTATGTTGGTATTAAATATCATCATCTTCGCATTTTTTACCAAAAAAATCCTCCAGACTACCTTCCCTAATCCATACGAGTCGTCTGATAAACCTACTCCATTCGAAGGAAATCTCCCCAAATGAAAAATACCGAACGAATTTATCAAGAAATCAAAAGACAGCTAGAAGTAAAAGCTCCCAAGCTCACTCAAGATCAAAAATCAAGAATGTATAGAATTCTAAATTCAAGTAATCCAAATTTTGAGAGTTACGGGCTCAAATTATCAGAAATTGAAAAACTTATTAGAGATATTGAAAAAGAACAGGATTGCACCTATGATGAGGCCATTGAAATATTTAAAATACTAATGAAATCCAATATTCACGATGAAAAATTTGCAGGGATCTTTTTCTTAAATCGATATTTCATAATCTTTTCGAGGAGATAAATGCTGTAGAGGGCGAGTTTTGATTGAAGTGGTAAAGTTTTTAATGCGTCGGAAATCGTGTCGCGCTCAATAAGAGTTTGAGCGCGCCGCACGTGACTCTCTGAGACTTGTTCGTCACCTTCCCGCTCTGCCAATTCGCCCGCCACTCTTAAGAGATTTATTGCCCGACGCGCATCGCCATGCTCTCGTGCAGCAAGTGCAGCAACAATCTCAATCGTGCCATCAGCAATGACATCAGGATGGAATCCCATTTTCTCTCTTTGTCTGAGGATGTCCAGCAATTCAGTCGCCTTATAAGGGGGAAACACCATTTCCTCCTCACTTAGACTACTCAGGACGCGGGGATCTAAATTTTCTTTAAATTCCAAATCATTGCTAATCCCAATGATGCAAACTTGCGCCTTTTTGAGATCGCTATTCATTCGAGTCAATTCATAGAGGACTTTATTCGGGGATCCTCTCTTAGCGCCCTTTGTCACTAGTTGATCAATTTCATCTAGAGTGCTGTGATTGAAGGGTTAATTGGGCATTTAAAAGACTATTATTATTTAGCAGGGAAAACCCATTCAAAATCATAAATATTAAAGGGGTGAAAAGTGGGCATCCATTGCCTCTTAATTTTCATTGCAGTCCAAATAAATGCAATGATCCGATACTGATTACTTAATCATAATATCTAAAATCAAGATTTATTTGGCGTAAAATTATCCGAGTTTGTCTTACAATACGAGATCAAAAATGGTAAAAAAAAAGAAATCCTCATTAAATAGCCTAAGGCTTTAAATGTAGTAATTTCATTAAAAAAATTGAAGACATTCTTTGGCTGCAATTAACAATAAATCAATTCGAGTGTCAAATGTCAAAATTAATTAAACTATCCTTAATTATCTTGTATATGTTTGTAGTAGGATGGATGCTTTATTATAACATTATTGTATTTCCGCATGATTGGAAGGAATGGCTGGGAATACTTCTTCCATATGGAGGAATCTGGGTAATAGTTTTCTGGATTTCTAGACAAGATCCTATATCCAAATCCAATGCGAAACCTTGGATGATAGGGTTTTCAATATTCACGGGAATATTATGGAGTGCTTTGGTTTTGATTGCATTATTTTATTGGATTGGAATTTTCTCATTAACTAACGGGCTACTTATATTTATATTCTCTGTGTCGAATTTGTTTAGTCCAATAATAGTACCATTACTTATTGGGTTTTATTTTTTTAACTTAAACTCAATTTCTCTAACAATGAAGGGTAAAAAAGTAAAAGAATGGGTGTTCGGACTTACGACATTAGTTGGTTTCCTTCAAGTGATAATCTGGCTTTTGTTTCCAGCTTTCGACTTATTTGGTTTTGAATTCTTTACGTGGTAAAAAAATGAAATATTAATAATACTGCGTAATATCATGAGCAATGAGTGCTAGAATTTCCCAACTCAGTATGGTAGTTAATATTGCATCAAATCCGCCTTTTTGCCAATTTTTATAGAACAAATAAAAAGTATTTAGTGTCCTAATAACATTGACCTGTTCGCCTTGTTAAATGTTTCCAGTTAAATAAGAAGAATTCTTTCAAGATCCAGGGATGATCGGTCTTTCCAGCTGCCATCATGGGAGTAATACCTTTCCATTCCTTTTTTTTACCATCTAATCGTTTCAATACGCTATGTGGGCGGATAAAATGATAAACTCCAAGAAATAGATCCATTTGGCTATTTAGGAGTTCTTTCCTTTTGAAAATTGTAAATTTTTTCGCTGTAACCGCCCATTTTGTTGTCTTAATGTTAAGTTATTCCGTTCTATAAAGGTCGTATTAACCGAGTTGCTACAGGATGCTGCTCGGATTTTCTCATGGACTTGCTTTTCCGTTCCAAACATAATTTTCTTTTCGATTTTTTTGACTTTGCCTTTCTCTCGATATTTACGAACTTACGCATAGACCAACTCTGGCGGGACAACTTTAACTGGCTTTTATGGACGCCCTCGCTTTCCAGTTTTGGGAAAGGGCTTTTCAACCCCGTATTCTTCCCGAATGGCCGAGACATAATGCTCTAACTCATCACTGGTAAAATACGGGAAAGCTATTAATAAATTCAGTTCCTTCGAATAATTTCAGAACCTTCGCCTTCATTGTAATTTTTAACTTATTTGGTTTCTATTGAATCTTTTTATTTAAGTTTTGAACGGTCTCTCTCTTTTTTTTCCTTTTTCTAATAAATATAATCAATAGAAATGCAGAAAGAAAAACTACACCTATCAATAAAGAAAGAAATAATGGGAAATTATCTTTTTCATCAATTATTGGGAATGTTGGTTGATAGAGAGTAGATAATTGTAAGAAAAAATGCCCAATTCCAGCTCCACCCCAACTCCAATCGGTATAAAACTTTGAATAATTTTCACTTCTTGGCCATTTCAACCCCCCATTTTCGGGAATTGCTTGAGAAAGTAGCCATTCAATAGTACCGTTTAGGTATTGGTAGTAAGTTTGATTTTTAAATAAGTTGTACATTTGTATTAAAAAGATTCCGATACCTGCAGCGCCCCTTTCGAGCCCAGTAAAATTTTCATTAAATCCGATAAAAACAGGCCACCAATACGTTTTGTTCTTAGAAAATGCTATCGATAGCAACCACTGGACCACACCTTGAGAATATTTTTGATAGGTTCCATTCATTGTTTGATTATACAAGTTAGAAAGATATAATCCTATCCCTGCAGCACCCATACTTAATCCAGTATAATATGAAGGAGTCCCTTGATATATAGGGAATTTGTATCCTCCATTTTCAGGAATAGCGAGACTTATGAGCCACCGGGCAGCGCCTTCCGCATATTGGAGATAGGTAGTATTCAAAGTTGATTTAAATAATTCCAGAAAGAAATTTCCTACCCCTGCGGTTCCTGAACCCAATTCAGTACTGTTTATTATACTATTTTCGTAATATGGCCATTTATATCCTCCATTTTCAGGAATTGCAAAATTTATGAGCCACTGGGCAGCACTCTTCGCATATTGAATATATGTCACATTCGAGGTGAAATGATATAATCTGAGGAAGTAATGTCCAATCCCTGCTGCTCCCACATCCCATCCCGTATAATTAAAACTATTATTTTGATACCACTTCCATTTACATCCAGATCCTTCTGGAATTGCTTCTGAAATTAGCCAATTCCCAGCTTTATTGGCAAATTCCAAATAGGTTGAATTTAATGTAATGTAATACAATTCGGTGAAGTAATATCCTATTCCCGCTGCGCCGTGGAACCAACCAGTAAAATAATTTGGAGTATTTTCTAGTTGTTCCCATTTAACTCCACTATTTTCTTCAATCGCATTATTAATTAGCCAATTTGCCGCGTTTTCCGCATGTATTAGATAACGATTATCCCGCGTTTGCAAATATAATTCTAGTAAAAAATACCCAATTCCACTAAGTCCCGAATTCATCCCTGTATAATTGCGTTTTTCGGTATAATTCTGATATTCTGGCCATTTATATCCTTCTGGATCATAAAGCGTTTGATTCAACAACCAATTGCCAGCTTTTATTGATAAATCTAAATAATTATATTCACTTGAAGATTTTTTGAAGCTAAAAGAAGTGCTTTTGGTATATTTTATCCCATTTTCTATAGAAAAATTCAGAACAATTATAAAGATAAGGATGAGAGCCAATTTCTTGATTTTCATTACCTTCCACGGTGAATTTACTCTAATTGATTGTCAAGTAATGCACCTATATAAAATTTTAGACCTTTTCGACGTAATTTGCTAAGGAGTTGCGTCTAACAAAGGGTTCCTTTAAGCGGGATTTTGGGGCTGTAACCTGATCTTTTTCAGAATTAGCCTTCATAACTCAAGTTATTCGAGTTTAAGTATTTGGAACGGTAGTTCGTTCTTTTTTAGAAAATACCCGCATTGGTCACAAAGGTTAGAGGGCGGGACGTGCTGCCTTTTCATCAAATAAATGTCTTTAATGTCAATGAGCTCTTCATTTAATTGGAAGAATAAGTTAATTTTCCGTAACATGCTGAATTCTGTCGGATGGGAAATGAGAGTACGGCGAAAGTGAAATCATGCCAGATAATTTTAATGAGGACCGATCAAAAATATACTCGTTTGTTTAAATTAGTTTTAAAAATGGTGTTCAGCCGAATATCTTCGGATTAAACGTAGTGAATGGTGCTTGACGGAATTGAATTTCGCGCCTTAAATGTTAAAGGTTGAGTAAAATGGGTATTAATTTGGATCAAAAATTAGTAGACGAGTTCCAGGAATTAGGAAAGTTAAAAGAGTTAGTTAGTAGGTTGGATGAACTTTTAGAATTCTTTAGTAAAACGAAGTCAGAAGATGAACCTAGAGACAATTTATCGAGCTGTTTCGACAATTTAAAGAAGCTTCGTGAGATTGACAACTGGTTTCTATTGAGGTTGTATAAAGACAAAATGGATTTTGAGATTTTGGAGAGGGGAATTAATTCGTTCTTTGGGAAAATATGGAAAAATTATGATGCCGTGGATGCAGCAGTTTTTTCTTTTTTGGATAGGGAAGATGGGTTCTTTTTCGTAAATTTATCACAAGCTGTCATGATTTCGAATGAAATTTTCATAAAGATATTGGTATCACCCTACGAAACGGGGTACCTCTTCGGGGAATTTGTTTTTTTACAGCTTTACTTGCACAATTTTGAAGCCATGTGCTGTTTTTTAAAACCTCTAGTCGAGGACTTTCTGGGACAGCAAATCGAAGAGGATGAGGAACAGGTTCATCAAAAAGTGTATAATCATTTTCTTAAATGGCTAGAGTCAGATGTAAGGAAAATTTTCAAGGAAAAAATTGATGTAAAATTACGCCATTGTATTGCTCATGCTTCTTATATTTTGAATCAAAGTGATGGGAGCATTTGCTTGAGAGATATGGTGTCGCGACGTCGCAGGACGTATGAATTTAATGAATTTCTTGAGAAGCTCCTTGATTTAGTCATTCTCTGCCAATTGTTGCGAAATAAGTTGCTGGATTACATTATTGAATTTTTTATGAGAAATGAGTTCGCTAATGACTTGAAAATGTACTTCGTTGAGAGTTATATCGATATCAATTACATAATTGCTTATATTAAGATGCTTAGAGACTTTTTAGCATCTATGATCGAATCTCTTGAAGATGAGGAGAAAAATCCTAAGAAGATACCATCTAGGGATTCTTCATAATCACTAACAAGTAATCAAGGATTACTTTCTTTTAACAGGCGTATAAGAAGGGCGATTTGAGTTTCTGTTAAGTAATTCCCTTGCACGTTGAAATTAGAAAGATCTCGAATTAGCTCATTTCGATGGAATGGGTTCTCAAAGTCGTGGAGATTGCGGAAGAAAGTTCCCACGATCTCACTTTTCCCTTGAGAAAATTCTCCCTAAAGGGAGTGGCTTTCAATAAAGGTAAAACAATCAAAATGTTCACTCTTTCTTATCAATCTCGCTTTTCTGAGTATTAACTAATAGTGATTTGAGACGTTGGTTCCCTAATGGCCCCTCATATGGAAGCAAAACATAATTATTGCCATACATGATGACAACTGTTGGAAGCATAACATCAGAGAATTCATTTCGCATGGTCGGATTGTCGATTTGGTGCATGTCAAGGCATTTATGCTTGATATTGTATGTTTGGGTGAACTTGGTAAATCGATCAATGTATTTTTGAGATCTTTCAACGGAAGTTTTGCTCAAATCGACGAGCAGGTAAAGGAAGGTGTCGAAGGGATCTGGTAGAGGTGCAGGTCCATGCATCTCAAAAGGAAACATGATAGAGATGTAGTCGATGAGATCTTTAGGAAGTAATTTAAAATCGTAGAGGAAAAATAGGAGGAATTTTTTGAACCGGATAATCTCATCTTTTGTAAACGGGATTCTCCGCCACATTTTGTTTAGCCAGATTCTAATGGGTTGGTACCATTTTCCCATTTTGGGTTCCTTTAGAGTTAAACCCTTCATTAGTTGCGTT
>JABXJT010000166.1 GCA_013375455.1 Candidatus Helarchaeota archaeon
TTACCAATAAATCCGATTATCAACCCTATTCCTATAGTTACTCCTAGTATTTTTTCAATGAAAAATGGCAAAAGAGGGATGATCATTTCACTACTTGCGTCTGTAATTAAGCTGACAATTCCCAACAAGATAATATTAAATCCAATTTTTTGCCCTTTATTCATTCATTCCACCAGAATGCTCTATGGTGGCTATCTATTTAATATTCTTATTTATTTGGAAAAATAACCCTAATTTCAAATTAAGATGGATTTATTTTTTAATTGAGGTATAATAATATTCTCCCATCGCCTTTTGTTTGCGGTCGAGTTCAGAACCCATTTTATTTACCCGGGGTCGAAAAGATTTTGCATCTCGACGGAAGGTTATCTCTATATCCTTTAAAAATTTGTTCATACCATAACGTAAATTAAGAGGCGCCGAAGCTTTTCCTTTCACTCCAGGTATTCCAGAAAACACAATTAAAGTATCTGAAAGAAAATCAACCGCTAAAATATCATGTTCTACAATAAATGCGGAAATTTTTCTATTTTTAACCAATCTTTTAATGGTTTTTGTTATTACTAAGCGTGATTCAGAATCTAAAAAAGCAGAGGGCTCATCCATAAAAATTAAACTTGCATCCATATGGGAAAGCGTTTCCGCAATGAATGTCTTTTGTAATTCACCACCCGATAGATCTTTTATGTAACGGTCTAAAACGTTTTCTAATCCAAAAGGTCGGATTATCTCTGCTCTATAGATTGAGGTATGAAATGCCTTTCCAGCAACTTCTATCAATAATTGTTCAACAGTTCCATCGTAATCAATCTTTAAATGCTGAGGTTTAATTGCAATCTTAAGTTTAAATTCTTCCTTCTCTTGATTTTCCACGGGCTCAGTTTCCTCCTCTTTTACTTCTTCTATTACCTTTTTTTCTCCCTCAATGGATTCCTTTTGCTCTTGCTCAATCAGTTCTGATGCATATTCTGAGAACAAATTGAGTAACGTCGTTTTTCCTAGTCCATTTCGACCCACGAGCCCAATTACTTCCCCTCTATGCAGTTTTCCAGGTGTGACAGTTAATGAAAAACCATCTAAGTCTTTTGATAATTCAGGATATTCAAATACGACATCAGTAGATTTCCAACCTTCTAATGCTTCAGGGGCGAGATTAAATACGATAGGTTCGTTCCTAAAACGAATGTTCTCCGAAGGCAGTTCACCGCGAAGGTAGAGATTTAAACCCGCATTAGTATTGTGAACATGGGAAACAATCCCATAAACTCCAGGTTTTCCATAAAGAATACAGATTAAATCCGTTATATAATCACAAATAGTTAAATCGTGTTCAACAACACCTACTATTTTATTTTCTCGTTCAACTAATTCTCTAATTAATTTGGCCATCTCTATTCGTTCTCGAACATCTAAAAAGCTACTTGGCTCGTCAAAAAGGTACACGTCACGCTCTCGAAGAATGGCCGCCGCGATGCTAACCCGTTGTAACTCCCCTCCTGAAAGGATCTTAATTTCTCGTTCCCAAATTTTTTCCAAATTTAACCTCTTTTTGACTTCATTTAATATCCCCTTTTCATCAACTCTCTCTAATAAGTCTGATACTTGCCCTTTCACTATTTTAGGTAAATTTGTGATGTATTGAGGTTTTGCCACGACACTGAGTTGGTGTTCTGCGACTTGTTGGAAATACGCTTGCAGTTCAGAACCACGGAAATGCCTGACGATTTCATCCCATTCGGGAGGATTTTCGTGTTCTCCAAGATTGGGTTTAATCTCCCCCGCCAATATCTTCAGAGCAGTTGATTTTCCTGCTCCATTTGGCCCAATAATGCCTACAATTTTCCCAGGGATGAGAGGAGGAAGCCTAAATAACACAAAACTATCTTTTCCATAGCGATAGATGAAATCTGTTTCCAATTCCTCGGGCAGATTTACGACGCTTAAAGCATTAAATGGGCATTTCTTAACGCAGATTCCGCAACCAGTGCAAAGGGACTCTACAATATGTGGATATCTCATGTCTTCCTTAAGATAAATGCAATCCACGCCCGTTCTCACTACGGGACAATATTTAATACAAACTTTTCCGGAATCCTTCGGCTTGCATCGATCTGGGTTTAAAACTGCAATTCGCATTCTAGAATACAACCAATTAGTATGAATTATAAGTTGAATAAAGTCTTAAATGCTTACTTTTTAGTTGTAACTCATATTCTTTAATTTTTACAGCTACCGTTTGCGATGATAATGAGCAGGTTTATTGAACTTAAAAAAAAACTCGGGGGCATTTTTGGAAGAAACATTGAGGGACGCTTTTTAAAATTCATCTGGCTTCTCGAGAAAACATTCTTTAAAAATATCAGGTATTATCTTTTTAGAAAAATAAGCCCATTGTGGGGTGGAATAGTCGTTCCAATTAAAGAAGCCATTCACCCATCTGTTGAAATAACTACATCTCAGGAAATAATAGAAATCGCAAAACGCTCGGGTATAATAGGTGTTTTTCCTTGTTTTTGCAGGACTTCTGTGTACCATAATCCCAATTGTAAAGCTCCAGTCAACACCTGTATAATAATGGGAAATGGTAAATATATTAAAGAACTTGAAAAAGGCAATGATTTCACGCATGTTTCAATCGAGGAAGTAGAGAATGCAATTAAAAAAGCAGATGAATATGGTTTAATCCATCAATTAATCCATTTTCCTGGTCCTGATTTTTATTATGTCATTTGTAATTGCTGTGACTGTTGCTGTGCCGTGCTATCAACCTATAAAAAGTTTGATAATCATATTAAAATGCACGGCGACCAACTTTTTCTAATCAAGCCTTCCCACTTCATAGCAAGAGTCGATGAGACCAAGTGCAAAGGCTGTAAAACGTGCCTCACCCGTTGTAACTTTCACGCTATTGAAATTCAGAACGATATATCCATCACAATCGAAGCGAATTGCAAAGGTTGTGGTTTATGCGCCACTGGCTGTCCGAATGATGCTCGAAAATTATTTCTTCGTGAAAAAAACATAATCCGCAAAAGTAGTCTTTTAAAGCTTTCCGAGGCGTTCGTGGGTGGCCTTAATGAGTTGACGGAT
>JABXJT010000167.1 GCA_013375455.1 Candidatus Helarchaeota archaeon
GCTTCAACTCGAAATCCCCATGGAGGCGACCATCGCCGCCGCCCATTTAGGCCAGCAAATGGGGGTCACTGTAGTATTGGATCCTGCTCCAGCGTGTGACTTACCAGCCGGTCTCTATACCCTAATTGACATTATCACCCCCAACGAGGTTGAAGCGAGCCAATTAGTTGGTTTTCCTGTAAATACCGAAGCAGATGCTGCTCGTGCTGCCGATGTATTCTTGAATAGAGGAGTAAAAACAGTTATCATTAAGATGGGAGCCCTTGGGGTTTTTTATGCTACACAGAGTGAGGATCTCAGAAAAGTTCGAAACTTTATCCCAGCATTTAATGTTGACGCGATTGATACGGTTGCCGCTGGTGATGCGTTCAATGGAGGCTTAGCTACCGCGCTGGTAGAGAACCACCCATTATCGGTAGCTGTTCGCTGGGGAGCGGTGGTTGGCGCACTCTCAACAACCAAGCCAGGAGCTCAACCTTCCATGCCAAATCGAGCAGAATTTGAAACTTTTCTGCATGAACAGAATGCAAGAACCGATTAGGGTGACATTAAGTTCATCTACGGACAAAAGTCATGGAGTTACCTGAAGGTGGTTTAAGTGGAACTCCAAGGAAAGCTAGTTACCGGCGTTTTTCGTGCAAGACCAAACCGATTTTTGGCCTTAGTAGATATAGAAAAAAACCTCACAGTTTTGTGCTTTGTTCCAAATCCGGGAAGAATAATTTTACTTAGTTCTGCATTCATACATCTTTCTCCAAAAATTGATGTTACAAACTCCGTAGAAAACGCTTCTTTTGGCCTAATCTCGATTCCAACTAAGCATAAATCAAACTGATGAAAATTAAGGAGATAAGAGAACGCCCCAAAAGCGTTTCATTAGAATAGCTTAGATCATAAAATGTGTTCAAAAACGGTTTTGTCAAAAACTTCTCAACCAAAATAAGATGACAGTTCGTTATATACAGAAAAGACATATAAGTATGACCGAGTATTACTTTTCTTATTTTTCATACTGCATAAAACTTTCAATGTTGGAAGGATTAATCGGCTGGAACTTCGTAAATGCATGAAGAAAGATTACATCGATGTGAAAAGTTGGCCAACCTGGGGCAATTGGGCGCGTCATGTTGGGTTTGAAAAGTTAAACCTGGCCAAAAAAAGTTGAAATCAGCCAACCAATAAAGATAATAATTTTGATGAGAATATAACCTATAAACAGAATTGCTACAAATAATACTACCTTTTGATCCGTTATGTCTAATTTTAACCCAATTGGTTCTTCTCGGATATCTTTAATTTTTAAAACAGCTAATGTAGTAAAACAAAAGGCACTGATTGCTGATAAGCCATAAGATAAAACATTCCATGAAAAGAGACTAAAAATCCCAAGTAAGATAAAACTAATTACTATACCAATTCCACCTATCAACTGCTTCCGAATTCTGAAAGCATACTTCTTCCTTAAGCGTTCTTGCCATTCAAATTCCAATTTTTCTCGTGAAATTATAAAACCCTCCAATTACCTATTCAAAGGTTAATAGAAGATATTTCGCTCGATTCGAGAGAACGAGCTTAAACTGACCTTTTCCACTCTTTAACTTCTTGGAGATAGACGCAACCCACCGATAATAGGTTTTCCCTTGATATTCGTTTGCCTTGACCTGTCTAATTGGGATTCGCACTTCGTTTGGGTTGGGCTTTCGGAAAAGCCTTGTAAGGTTCCACATTTTTTTGACCTCAAAAATTCGAATAGGCTGTTTCATTGAGTTAAATTCTGTTTCTTTTATGTTCGTTTTGTTTCAAAAAGTCTTCGTTTGGTGTACAAAACGAGTTATCATTCACCTTTTTTGCTCTAAGTTTGCATCGTGTAACCTTTTGCAAGAATCGTTAGGATTACGCATCCAAAAGCCTAAATATGGGGGATATTGTCTAATTATCAAATGTCTCGCGTGAATATAGCAGACTTTTGGGATAAGGGAAAGCCAAGTACCTACCAAGAATTTATTTTTCACATGCTACAAGGCCGGGGCTGGTTACCTACTAGGGATATTGCTGATAGTGTACAAACCAAATACCCGGGTGTGCCATATGGTTCGATCCGGCGCGCCTTGCATCGACTAGAAAAACAAGGCTTGGTGGATAAATTAGAGGTCTTTGATCGAGAACAGAAGGTTACTATGAATCATGCCGGGTGGACAATTATCTGGCGGCGCGTGCCGAACGAATAATAAGGTATTCTGAAAACTCGAAAAAACTCCCTTCCAACAGGGCTTGAAAATCGAGTGTGGGAGTTGTCGGGAGTTTAGCGACAATTTAACCAAAAAACTCAAAAAACAATACAAAAATCCGGCACAAACTTGTAATGCACTAGTCTTTTTGTTTCTCCTTTAATTCTTCCATTCTTTTTTGTAGAACTTTTTGCGTTTCATCTATGCCTTCAATCATAGAACGCTTTATACTTTCAAGCATTTCTTTGTTGCTTATCTCTTCAATATATTCCTTAATAGATACTTGGGCTTGTTTCATCATAGTACTAAAAAAGACTTCAAAGAGATCTGGAACCTCTAAAGCGCGCATTAAAAACCACATATACCAATAAAAGTCATCTAAGTAGTCTTGGAATTGTTCTCTTTGCTCCTCATATTCTTCTTTGATACTTTCTATTTCTATCAATGAAATCCCTATGCGAGTTCGTTCCTTTATAAAATCTGATAGGGATTGATCCATTATTTCAGCAAATTCTTGCCAAAGTTCTTTTTCGTTTAATTCCATTTTAAATTGAACAAATGTCCATTCATCATATTTTCTACCCCCTTTGGGGCGCCCAGGTCTTTTTTTCATGGTTTTCACCTATTGTATTGTATTGCTATTACCACAATAAGGTATTTTATTTATATTTTCTGATATTTACTAAGTAAAACCAAGCTGTTTACTTAGAACAGCGGAGGAAAACAAAGTGACCCAAGACGCATACCAAATGATAGGAACGGTATTGAATGATGGAATGGTTACCATCAAGGCAGACATCCGGAAGCTCCTAGATATTTCAAGAGGTGATGTTGTTCAATTGACAGTTAAA
>JABXJT010000034.1 GCA_013375455.1 Candidatus Helarchaeota archaeon
TCCGAAAATCCGTCAACTCATTAAGGCCACCCACGAACGCCTCGGAAAGCTTTAAAAGACTACTTTTGCGGATTATGAAAAAAAGGAATTTAAAATAATGTCAAACGAGATCACGTAGGTGGCACGACGTCGTAATCCCGTTCCCAACCTTCGTGTTCCAGCGTGATGGATTCAAAGGGTTCATCATCGTCCTCGTTATTAATCGGTCCTAAACCATAGTACTCAGATGGCCAACAACGATACACTTTGAACGACATTGTTAATTGTCCTTTATCATTAAAGAGGTCAATAACAACATTTTTACGAAAATCCTTGAGGGACACCTCACTACCCATGCCTGCGCCCCAATTCCAAACTTTATTTACCCATCGTTCGAACTCTTTCCCATGCGTGCGTTTTCTAATGAGTATTAAGGGTTCATAAATCGTCTGACCTGGTGTTCTTAGGACGTTGCTGTAATGGGCGCCGGCGCGGTGGAGGAGCACTTCTGTATTTCGTTTTAACCCACTAATTTCCGTTATTCCAGGAATATATTTCCCATCCCATTTAACACGAAACTTTGGTTGTGCTAGGCGTCTTCCTTCGCGAATTGATTCATTAGGTCGTTTAAATTTAGTCCGTTCTTCCATTTCAGGCACAATTTCACATCCTCTTTTCACATCATATTCATTCATTCGGATTAAGGGGGTTCAGTAAATGACGGTTCTGATGGTTCACCTACGTTTTTATCGCGTTCCCAACCCTCATGAATGAGAACTAACGTCTCCGTCGCGATTTCCGTATCATTCGCATCAAGTTTGCCCAAGGGATTGTACCTAATCGGCCAACAATTAAAGACATTATAAGCAATAGCTAATTGTCCCGCTTCATTATAGAGTTCCACGGTAATATTCTTCTTATACTCCGTGGGTTCTTCATTAGGATCAGCATCGACCTGCCATATTTGATTAGCCCATTGTTCAAATTCCGTATCATGGGTGCGACCACGCACCAAAATTATTGGATCAAAAGTTGTTCGTCCAGCTGCATATCTAAAGGGCTGTCTTTCAGGTGTTGGTAATTTTTTAGTAAGCGTCCTTCTCATGAACCCATGGACTCTAAAAATACCAGGAACATATTTTCCATCCCATTTAACTCTGAATTTAAAGTTTTTATAGGGGTCGAATCTTTCAGTATTTACTGAGAATTCTGGCACTTCTCTCACATCTTTTTGTTTGTAAAATTAGTAACTTATTTCTTTTTTTAACTTAAGAATGTAATTCAATTAAAATAGAGAAGTTAATAAAGGGGGATTAATTATTTTCCAAATCTTATTGGGTGCAAATGAAGAAAAATGACAGAATTAGTTGCTAAGAACATTCGGAAGGCTTATATTTTCAGATTATGCGTGTCCTTGCATTTTATCGGGGGAGTCATAGTTCCATTTTTCTTGGTTTGGGGCGGTATTACTTTCACGCAAATAATGTTGCTTCAAGCATGGTTCATGCTCTGGATTTTTATTTTTGAAATTCCGACTGGGACGATTGCTGATTATTTGGGTAGAAAATATTCGTTAGTGTTAGCGTGTATCGTGCATGTAATTGCGGTTCTGATTTATTCAAGCGTCCCCAATTTTTTCATATTCATGATAGGGGAATTTTTCTGGGCATTGGCGGAGGCGTTAATTTCAGGTGCAGGCCATGCGTTCGTGTATGATAGTTTGAAGACCATCGAAGAGACAGGGAAATCGAAGCTGATATTTGGACGGTTTGAGAGTTTTGCGTTAATAGGGTACATGCTGGGGTCAGTAGGAGGGTCAATTATGGCTGCAACACTTGGTTTGAGAAGCACGATGTTGTTCATGTCTTTTTCTTTTGGGGGAGCTTTAATTGTTGCATTGACCTTTCAAGAGCCTCCTTCAAGTCAGGATCAGGATGAGAGAAGAAAGACATATATGGGAATTTTGAAGGATGGTGTAAAGGTCTTCTACAGAAGTAAGATTCTGAAAATTCTTGCATTCGATATGATAGCAATCGGAACAATTTCATTTTTGATGTTCTGGTTATATCAGCCCATGTTATTGCAATTGAACATTGATATAATATACTTCGGAATAATTCATGCCATTTGGGTCGGCGGTGAGATCATTATCATGAATAGTTACGAGAGGTTAGAAAAGCTCCTAAGATCTAAAAAGCGTTATTTATTCTTTAGCGCATTTATAGCTGGTATTATGTTTATCATAGGAGGGATCGGTCTAGCATTTGCATCCATTCCCCTAATGATAATATCCATAGTTCTTCTTGCTAGCTTCGGTTTTTCCCGATATCCACTTCTCTTAAATTATTTGAATAAACACATTCCATCTCCAGAAAGAGCCACCGTGCTTTCTACAATCAACATGTTTCAAACGCTGTGTCTAGTCATCATTTATCCATTGATAGGTCTAATGGAGGAATGGTCTTTAGTAAATACGCTAATTATTTTGGGGATTGCAGGCGTGATTTTTTCAGTGATTTCTCGAGTAAAGGAAGAATATTTGATTGATTAGATTTATCGAAGTTTAGCTATTCGAGTGAGCAGTCCATGATAGAATGAACGATGTTTCTTCCAGCGATAATAGAAATTATAAAGAAAACTGCCACCAATTGCGAGAGCAAGTCTCGTATGGAGCTGACTACCCCATTCTTTGGAGAACGCGTGGATATTATATTCCCAAACTCTAACGAAGAACTCTTTTTGTAATTCCGTGCATCGTCCGAGATTGGCGGCGCGTTTATTCCAAAGAGTTGTATCCCCAAGGGGCGTGAAAAAGACGGGAATTAAAAGCATATTTACCGTATTTTTAAAGCGATCTACCAACTCTATTGATTTAATCGTGTCCTCGTCCGTTTCACCAGGCATACCCACCATCATTGATGCTAATGGGCGCCAGTCACTATCGTTCAAAATGCCAAGGGCTTGCATCACGACTTCAGGCCACTCTTCGGGAGTAAAGGGAAGCACCTTTCCTGGCATATATTTCTTTATTAGCCGGGGCGAGCCGCTTTCGATCCCGGTTTCGGCGCCGAAAAATATTTGATTTTCGATATTAATGAGACCCCTGCGTGAAAAATGGTGAGACAATCGATCAGAGCATTGACGATATATTTCCGTGAGGCGGGGAATTAAATTGGGGGCAGCGTTTATTGCCGCAAGCGAAATATGAGCTGGCATTATATAACGAACGGCTTCATTATCGGCTATCGCTTGATATAATTCAAGCACGGCTTCCTCATTCGGGATGAATTTGGGATGCCGACAACCATAGAGGAGGGCATCTTCAGTTGCCGTGAAAATGACATCCTGACCACCTTCGATATTTATTTGAGTTTCTTTAATGACTCGTTCAATAGAAAAATCGCGACGGCGCCTACGGTTCGGCGTGCAGAACTTGCATCCCCGCCCACACCCGCGAGAAACCTCGACGGTGCCAAATATGGCTGCATTTTGAATCAAAGGAATCTCTTCGTCCGTCTGCGGAGATTTGGTCCTAATGACAGGTGGAACGGCTTCATTCCGAAGGAGTTTTCCGAAAACCTCAGGGACGGTCAGTTCGCCCTCACCGATGATTACGTGGTCGATACCAAAGTAGTTTCGCATCTTTGGCCCTTGTATTTGCCAAGCACCCGCCCCACCTACTACTATTTTATGATTATTTTTACGAAGCACCTTGCTGTGGAGGAGTTTTCTGAAGTAATAAGCATTTCGTGACTCATCTCCAAATCCTGCCAATGCGGTGAAGGTGCGGTCACAATATGTCATTCCTAAGGGATTCATGCTCGTAATGGCGACAATTTTCGTATTAGGACCAATATGACGTTTTAAATATTTAGGATGAACGGTAACAATATCAGTAATTGCCTTATTTCTTAAGGCAGCTTCGATCTTTCTGAGCCCGTAAGGAGCATATTTTACCGTTCCGTCCTTAAGGCAAGGTATTGGTGGAATTCTAGTGAACAATGTAAAAAATAATGCACGTCGTGAAATAGCACCCGAGAAAAAAGGTTCAACTGGATTTTTATTATAATCCGACATTTCAGTCTCTGCGCCTGTTAAGACTATCGTCGCACCGTTGTTCGGAATGGCCATTACTTCCCATTAATTGATCGTGAATTACTCTTGGTGACTATGTAATAAATACAAACTTCACTCTCTATAATAAATTTTTCATCGAGGATGGATGGATTGAGGGTCTAGAGAGAAAGGTGAAACCCTTTCAATAAAAACGGTAAAGAAATGAAGGCAAAAATAGCGGTTATTACACCTATAAATGCTACAGTGTACCCTATATCTTCTAAAACACTCGCGACATACGTTCCCGCAAAAAAGAAAATGCCTATAACGATATACATGGCATCACGTCGCGGTTTTCCTGTTGATTTTATAGCTAATCGTATATAAAGAAGAATTATCAATAAACAAGCTCCACCCATAATGTACGCTATTATATCGGAAAAAAGTTCTTTGTAGGTTACAAAATAGTTATTGATAATATAGAGTATCTCACCTATAACTAACGCAATGGTTATGGCGTAGCGGGATGCAGGAAAAATTTCTCTTTCAACGTAAAAGGCAATCGCAATAAGGGCTGCAATGAATGCAATTTGACTGATATAAAAAAATAGAGCTTGCAAGGAAGGATCGAAGAGTAACCACATTACTGGATGGAACATGCGTGAAACCCCATCTAAGATGAGAAATAAGCCAACAAGTGCTAATATTTTAACGCGAGGTTCTTCTCTATATTTAATACTTTGGCGAACGAAAAGACTCCCGAATAAGTAAAAAAAACCTGCTAAAATGCTCCAAAGAATGACGGATGCCATCTCAAGGGAATTTAATGTTATCATCAAATGATTTAGGATTTTTTGATCTTATAAATGTTGGATTATTTTATCCTAATAATAATTTAAAAGAAGGGCTAAATGAAGAGAATTATTACTAGAGATTTAAACCAGAATTCATTCAAAGCGAAAGACGAAATCCTTTCAACATAAAAGGTAAAGCCAAAAAACCTAAGATGACAGCGCTAACTGCGAGATAAAGGTTCATTCCCTCTAACCCAGTAACAAGGGCGAAAACTACCCCCTCTAATCCGCTTAGAAGATAGGACCCCGCAAATAATACACCCCCAATAATAATATAAATTGCGTCTTTCCGAGCTTCACCTGAGGATTGTATGGCAATTTTGATATAGAGAACCGCCATAAATAACCCCGCAAAGATTATAACAATGGGCACTATCAATCCTAAAATTCCAGGAGCGATTAAATCAACGCCATAATTATGGAAAATTTCAGCTATAACGTATACAATTTCACCAATCACAAGTATAATGGTGAAGATGTAATGTGATGGTGGATAGATAACGCGCTCCAAATAAAACACAAGCATTATTATGGCTGCAATGAAAATACCGTTACTGATATAAGAAAAAATGGGTTGTGAATCGCCAATAATAAAGAGAACCGGGTGGAAAAGGCGAGAAATTGCTGCTAAAATTAAACATAACCCCACAAGGGATAAAATTTTTACCCGGGGCTCTTCGGCATACTTGAAACTTTGCCTTATAAATAATAATCCACCGATTAAATAGCATCCAACGATAATAATCCATAATATAATGACAGTAAATGATAAGGAATCTAAAGCTGGAATCATACCCTTAATTTTGAACGTATTATTTTATAAGTTTATAAGATGAATAACAAGGTTTTTTTTCATAAAATATTTAGGAATGCTGAGGAGTAATGGTTTAGCAACTCTTTTTGTCTCCGTTCGTCGGCATCCTTAGAGAAAGTAGTCAGAATTATTTTTTTCGAAGGTAAGTGCTTCAGATGAATTTGTGTTCCGTCCTTTAATTGAAAGTCACCTTCCTCCAGTTCATTTACTCTATAGAGTTGTCGCCAGACATTCGCGAGATAGGCAGATAGTGTCCGACCCTCTGGCATATCACTTGGTATCTTCGAACTTATATGCAGACCGTTGTCACGTAATAGAATCGACCCTTTGACATTATGATGGCTGTTTAACCTTTGATGTAGTATCTCCATTTTTACTTCAAGATTCATTTGTGGCATAAGTGAAATTGCATTCGTAAGTTCATAAAAGCGGAGAATATCCAAAAAATATAATTCAACTAAAATATTTAGAGAGGCGCATCACTCATCCGCCGCAAGATATCCCAGTAGGCCCCTCGATAACCTTTTCTGATGGCATCAACGAGGACTTGATTCTCGTTGTAATTGTAATTGGCTTCGGCGTCCGGATCGGCAAAGAACCATATGGGATCTTTTCCCACGAGTTGAGAAATGAAGGAAAAAATTGATTCGCCACCCATTTCAGAGGAGAGATAGAAGATAGGTTTTAATAAATATGGATTATTTTCTTTTTCTCCGAATAAATTGGGATTTTTGGAAAGTTGGCCTTCTTCTTGAACAATTTGAGCAAGCTCGGTCCTCGGATAAACTCTAACACCGATGGAGAAACCCGCACGATCAGGGCGTACTTCTTGCATCAACTCAATCGTGTTTTTGACGGAAGATTGCGTTTCGCCAGGAGCCCCAATCAATAAATCGTACATTACAATTATATCATTCTCTTTACAGAGCTTTGCAGTTCGGATGATGTCTTTTATGCGATGGGAACGGCGGAGCCGACGGAGCATCTCATCATCGCCACTATCCACCCCGAAATTAATCCCGACACAACCTGCTTCCTTCATCAGTTGGGCCAATTCCTCGTCAAAAGGGGCTGGTACGCAATAAGTGTACCACGTCATTTGGGTTTGCAAGCCTTCAGTGATGATTTCCCGGCAGACCTCTTTCGCATGGGTAATAGTGTTATTGAATTCGCTATCGCATAAGTGAAAGCAATTCACCCCTTGAGTAATCAGCGCTTTGAATTCAGCACAAACCGATTTGGGATCCTTTAACCGAATTTCACGTCCCTTGCAGATGGGATCCGCACAGTAGATGCATTTTTGATCGCAACCCCGTTTGGTCTCGAGATTTCCTTGCCCACCTTCTTCGAAATACCGTGGATTATCAATTAAATCGCGGGGAGGCTGGAAATTTTTCAAATCTACAAATTTAATGGGATTCCAAATCAATTGATTGCCTTGCCTGTAAATCAGGTTAGGTACTTTCGTAAAATCTTTGGTGTGAACTGCCTTTAGAAAAAGCAGTAGCGCGTCCTCGCCATCGCCTCGAATGCCGAAATCAGCCCCGCAATAGTTCATGATGGCTTCGGGTGCAATGGAAAACCCAACACCCCCTAATATAATGGGGGTGGTTTGAATCGTTTTCAGATGGGCGATCAGCTCCTTTATCTCATCTAAAAAGAAAGCTTGACCTTGAAACATACAAGTATCGGTATTTCGAACCGTAATGCCAATTGCAAGCGGTTGACTTTCATTGAAATATTGGTCAAGTGCTTTCTCGACATCAATAAATGCACTATCAATGAGGTCTATTGCATATCCTGCCCGTTTCAAGGTGTACCCTAAATAATCAAACGCAATTGGACCAACTACAGGGCGAATGCGAATTGGGTTAATTAGCAAAAGCAGATCATTTTGTTGCAAGTCCATCACCTTTAATCCAATCGTATTACTTCCGTTAATAGATTAACTTGAAGAAAAATACTTAAGGATTAGCATGAATAGAATTAGATCTTTAACTCAAGCGAGTTAAATTTGGATGGATGAAAAATGAAGAAGAAGTTAGCAGTCACCTCACTGCTTTTACTCCCACTATTGCTAATATCTATGATTCCAGTGACGTCAGCAGCAACATCCCAGTGGTATAATGGGAGTATTGATCAGGGATTTGAGCCTTCAGGTATGCCGATAACATTTACTGGTAATAATACTTTTAGTGCTAGTTGGCAAGATACTTCAACGGGGATATGGGATGTATTTCTCTTTACATTAGCGCAATACACAACTTGGTCTAGTTTAGGTCTTTTGAAAGATAACCTTTCAGTAATTCTTGCACTTTCTGCTGTAGAAAAACATCTGAGTTCTAACAATGGATCATTTATAGTAACAGACTTGGATCCTTCAATAACCTATAGATTTACTATATATAATAGAGAGGTGGGCCCATTTATAAGTATAAACGCGGTTCTGGTCTGGGCAAATATAACAGCAGAGGATGCGGGAATACCCGGATTTGAACTCATCGGACTCCTCTTCGCTCTCACAGCACTGTTGGTGATTTATCTCCGAAAAAAACCTAAACCCATTTAATTTCTTATTTTTTTTTAGCAGAAATGGCACCCACCAAGGATACCATTTTTTTCAAAGTACTGTTGATGGTATTCTTCAGCGCGGTAAAAATCACTTGCAGGAGTAATTTCCGTCACGATTGGGTTTCTGAACTGACCCTGCTTCTCTAATCTCTCTTTCATAGCTATTACTTTTTTTTGTTGTTCATCATTGTGGTAGAAAATAGCGGATCTGTATTGGTACCCAATATCAGGTCCCTGTCGATTTAAAGTGGTCGGATCGTGAATGGCGAAAAAAACCTCAAGTAATTGATCATAGGATACTTGGTCGGGGTTGTATTCAATGAGAATGGCCTCTGCATGCCCCGTCGTACCAGTACAGACGTCCTTATAAGATGGATCATTCACGTGCCCACCCGTATAACCGACTTTCGTGTTTATTATGCCTTTTACTTTTCGGAAGGCGGCTTCGACGCCCCAGAAACAGCCCGCGGCGAAAGTTGCAATCTCCATTGTTTTCACATCTCTATTTTTAGAAACTATTGGGAATAGAAAAAAAAAGCGGTAATTTTTACGCTAAAAGGGCAAAATTTTGCATGCGTGAAATAACATGGGAAAATGAAATAAACCTTAAATAACCTATCTCTTTTTTTGTTTTAGAACACAGGATGGAGTACTTTGCTTCCACTTTATGGAATTTATAATCTGACGATTGGGCTTCTATTTGTGGTCATCGCTCCCCTCATGTTAATCATCGCAAAGAGAAATTTCCGCGAGAACCAACAGTATGGGGGGTATTCCATCATTGTCACGGTGGCGATATCACTTTGCATTGGACTCTATTATATTATTAACGCGATTTCGATATACATTCAATCTTTATCTTATTTAGACCCTTTGAGCCGTCTTCAATTCGTTCAGGGAAGGTTCTTTTTAGCGGGGCTTTTTCCCTATAATATAGGGGCGATTACTCTATTCACGCTCCCTTTATTCATCATTGCCATTGGAATTTTCGCGTGGGCGGTAAATATCACCGAGAAAAAAGGAATGAGTAAAGGGGATCCTGGCCCAACAAAAGCCAAAAACTCAATTGATTTAGAGATCTCCCGAAAACTCTTCCACATTGGGTTGATTGCCCTCTTAGTATTGTATATCATGGTCGGAAAGATGGTAGTATCAAATATTTTTGGGTATTATAGTGATACTTTTTGTTCTGGAAATTTGGCTGGTAACTTCATCCCCTTTGATGATTTTTATAACCTCAATTTAACCTCTTATGAACCTTACATGGGGCAAACCATGATGATGTTCGCCTTCATAGTTGTTTTCTTCCTTGTACTTTTTGCAGATCTCGTACGGATTTACAAACCGAAATACTACCTTTTGAAAACCATCTCCCAGCAATGGCGCTCTTATGAACGGGGTTCTTTCGGCCCGCACATCCACATGCTCATGGGCTGTCTTTTCGTTATTATTTTCTTCAGACCGCCCATTGCCTGCGTGGCAATTACGATTACGGCGCTGGGGGATGGCGTGGCCACGATAATAGGAGTAGCGAAAGGGAAACGCAAATTAAGAGCGGGATCGGAAAAGACCTGGGAGGGTGCAATTGCAGGTTTTCTGGCATCATTCATTTTTGGATTCATGCTTTATTTTGTAATGATCGGCTTAGCAAGCATCTATGGACCATTTTACCAAGGAACGGTTCTAGGAGGAATAATAATTTCGCTTGTTGGAGCTACGACTTTTTTCATCATTGATTATATATCGCTGCCCATATCGGATAATATTCTTAATCCAGTAGTTTGTGGCTGCGTCATGTGGCTCGTATCATTAGTAATAATTTGAAGTGCAATGAAAATGATTGATTATTATCTTGTGGATTTTTGGATTGGATTCAGTCAAGCCATTACGATGATCTTGCTTTGCATTTCCTTTTTTTGTTACATGTTATTTGAACAACATCGTAAGCCACTCTTGGTTTCGGCCGTCGTATTAACAATCGTGAACTTTGCGATCTTGGTAGTTTCTGTTGTATGGCCTTATTTGCTTCGGTAGGTGAAGTGGCAATTTCGTCTGAAATGAAGCTAAATTATCGATTTTACTAATGGTTGAGCTGACAAAAGCTAGGTAGGATCAACAAAATTCTTAAATAGTACTATGTAGAATTGACAATTAGCTATGTATGATCAACAAATGATTTAACAAGTGATCCTCATGAAGAAGAAATTGATGTTTTCGGTTTTAGTAATCGGTCTTTTAACAATGCTACACGTGATTCCGGTGCAGGTAATAGGGGCAAAACCAAGTCATGCGCTGGAACAAGGCGATGTTCCAGGATGGTCGCGTTACGACGAAGGAGTAGTGTATAATATCAACTGGTCCGGATGTAACTTGACGGTGTATTGGCAAATTTGGATCAACAATGAAACCGCGGAAATAAATGCATCAGAAGCGTGGGCGAACGCGACGAAGGCTATCTGCATCATGTATATCACGTTTCCAGAGGATATCGATGATGATTGGTGGCTGGCTATCAAAGTATGGTTTCAGATCAACGTTTACATTGACATCGACGTCGATGCATTTGAACACGATGTGATTTGGGAAGAAGACGATCGGTATTTGGGTTTAGCCACTGCGGACGAAAATTTCATTCTGATGGCGGGATATAATGACACGAGTGCACCCGCAGACCCGTTCACGCGCTGGTGGGCGGTGAAAGCGCCAACTAATAGCAGCACCGTTGGTCAAGCGGACATAACCAGGATGGTAGAGGCAATAGGTAGTAAATACGATGAAGGTCCAGGGTTTCCAATTCGTGAAATCTTCATAGTTCTTTACCCAGTAGTAATAGGTCTAATAATTATATTTCTAATGGTCAATTTGTATAAGAACCGTGGTAAATCATAAAATGGAAGGATTGATGAAAAATGAGTGAAGATGTTGAATTTTCAGAAGAAAGTTTAAGGAGAATAGCGTCGCAGAAAATTTCTTTTCGGTATTCTGTTAAAGTACACGCCATTGCTTACATATTGGTGAATATTTTATTGATAACAATCAATGCGATTTTTATACCGGATATTTTCCTGCTTTCGAACTGGTGGGCAATCTATCCTGCGTTAGGTTGGTTAATAGGGCTGATGATCCATGCAAGTGCCTATGTTCTTTACGTACGAGGGACAAGCGATGCCACACAAGGAATCGTGCTTCATCTAGTAGCCTATATTTTTACAATGTTATTCTTGCTTGTCATTGACTTCCTTACAACCGCGACATTGGATTGGGTATTTTACCCCGCACTGTTTTGGGGGCTTGGAATACTTGGGCATCTCATTATTTCTGCACTGGTGACCAAGGAGAAGGCACCTAAGGTCGAAGAAAAACCATCAAAAAAAGAGCGAGCTATCGAGAAAGAAATGGAAAAAATGAGAAGAAAAACAAAAAACGAATAGGATGCTCGATAAGCGATGTGGTTAGGAAAGTTTTTAGATCTCACGGAAGACATTCCACAGAAAGTCAGAGATAAGATATCTAAACGCTTAGAGCGTAAAAAAATAACCCCGCTGGAGTTCACCATCCTTGAGAGTATCTTTAATTCAAAGAGAGTTTCAGGTTATGATCTCATTTATAACTTGAATAAACATTTTGCAGGGACATGGAAAGCTCGTTCTGGAACGATCTACCCCATATTATCTAAATTAAAGCGAAAAGGTTTTCTAGATTCGGAAGAGAAAAAGAGTCCTCTTGGCCCAAAAGTGAAACTCTACTTTTTAACTGAAGCCGGAGAAGAGATAATTAAAACAAAAGTGAATAAGAATTTTCGTGATCAGTTAAAATTCATAGAAAATTTCTTGATTGAACTATCTTCCATTTACATTCAATCGTTTCCAGCGGAAAAAAAAGAAGCAGTAACTACTGAAGTTCAGAATATCCTCAAAAATACTCTAGAGGCTGTAGGAAATGCCATTCCTTTGAGTGTAACACGTAAGATCCACTGTCCAAATTGTAACGTAGAGATAGATCGGGATGATTCGAGATTTTGCTCAAATTGTGGAGCAGATCTTAGAAGTTATACTCAATAATTCGCATTAATTTCCATTTTTTTTGAATTAAAACTTAGTCAATTTTAGGCTGGTGAAAAATATGAAAATTCTGTACATTAATCCTCCAAAACTGGAATCCGGGCTGGATGTAATTACCGGCTATTACAAATTTTCTTGGCATTACAACAAGAAAGAATTATTACCAAATAAAAAACTTGAAAACAATTTCTCATTTTAATCATTATTTTTACGGAGCTAAATTTTGGATTCTTTATCGCAATCTTAATATGGCCCTTCATTCTTGTCTAGCAGAAGAAATTCGCTCTATAATTCGGGACATATTCTTCTAGTTTCAATAAATTTAATCTTATCGATTCAAACTTCGTTAAATTTATAAAGCTGATGGGAGAAATCTATATCGTTCAAAATCTATCTAATTAAAAAAAAGGAGGAAATAATTTGGATGATCGGACATCAAAAATTTTGGAAAGAGTTTTTGAATTAATTGCCGCAATTTTCGCGATAATATGGGGCGTTTTAGTAGTAATCCCAGTAACTGAAAATACAAGTCTCGATCCTAGCGAACAATTAACTCTAATAATCTTAAATCCATATTTTCTTTTAATGGTTGGTTTTTTTATAACTAGCGGAATTCTTCTTTTGGCACGACGCTATGAGGGTTTTCCAACAATAAATCCAGAAACATTAAAGAATGTGTTGATTCTAGGCCCCCTTGGATTTCTTATCGCGATCGGGTTAGGAATAGGGTTCGTATTGATATTACCTGGAGGTTCTCTATATTTAGCGAGCATTAGTTCAAACAAGATGGTGGCATATCTTATTGGATCAGGTGTTTTCAGTCTCAATGCAATATCACCATTTTTGATGGAGATAGTAGTAGGTTATGTTGCATGGTCAGCTTTTCTGACTTGGTTTATTACGGGGTTTATTCTAGGAATTTTGGCTAAAAAATGGAGAACGGGGGTTTATAGCGCGTTGCTTACGGCTTTACTCGTCTGGCTCCTTGTAGTTATTGGTACTAGAATATTTATCACAACTGTCGCAACAACTTCTCCCATTGAATACGCTTTTTTTAGCTTATTAATGCTAGTTAATGCGGGTATTGGATTCGTTGTCGCGGGTATTGGTTCAACAATCGGGACTGTTCTTTATGCGCACGTGTCTGGCGATAAGGCTGCCATTAAAGAATTAGAAGAAACATAAACTTAGCGAGATCCTCGCTTTTAATCCCTTTTTTTTTTTTTTTTTCTAATAATATACTACTGTTCCAACTAGTTTTGAGAGTAGGCTAATCACTAAAGATGCCTTCGGGTACTTCTTTATTTTGAATCATTAAATTGAAATAATTAATGGAATTTACGGGAATTTTTTCTCCTATTTCGGTTAAAACGCGTTCTTTTTCTCCATTTTTAAAATTTATAAAGACAGCAATCTTATTTGGTTGTTCTGGCTCCGAAACAAGTTGTGCTTCAATGTTTGAAACATAATTAAGGTCCCATTTATTGGTTCTCATGTGAGCAATTTTATAAATGGTAGCTTGCCGTTCTATAAGCCCTAGCGCTGGTTGAATGATTAATAATTCCACTTTCAGTACCAAGGGCATTCCAAACAGGACCACTGCGATTCCTACGAGCAGGATTAGGATTCCAATGAGTAAATCAAATATGAATGCTATAAGTACACCAATGAAGCAGGCTATAAGTCCCAAAATAATCAAGATTGCGCCTTTTACGCCCATCGACCTCGGGAACTCTACCTCCAAGGTAGCAAAGTCTTGATGACTAATTTTAAGTTTCATCGACTATTAAATCTCCAGTAATTAATTATAAAAGGTCCCAGGGGTTACTTGATCTCCCTTAAGAAAGAGATTTACGTATTTTGCACAATTTTCAGGGGCTTTTGGGTACCTGTGATCTAACGCATTAATTATTTCGCCATTCTTCAATTTCATGACAAGAACTCCAAAATCAACAACCTGTCTGTGACCTGAGTATGTTCTAGAATAACTCTCATAGCCTGACTGGTCTCCAGGCGTTAATTGATCTCCTATTTCTGCGCCTAATCCCCGAGCTACTTCACTTGGATCTATAGTACGTGCCCATGCTGAATGTTTTTCGCCCTTGAATTCTGAAACGCGATCTATTTTCCACTGATTTCGAACCAAAGTAAATAATCCAATTACTCGCGTTTTGCGTGTAATCATCCCCTCAAGCTTATCAATGACTAAAGTTCGTCGATGCCCATAGATAAAATATCCAAACAGACAGATTATGGCGCCTAAAATATAAATGGGCCAAGCTGGACCGAAAGTTACGTGCGACCATATGCCAATACAAATTATTATAATTCCAATAACTACGAACGCAATTAATCCTACCATCTTATGTGGTAAATCGGCTTCAACTTTAGCTAGTTTTTCATTAATTATCCTAAATCTCATTCCTTGTGGCATTTTTTAGTTTCACTCCAATTTTAATTGTTTGAAATAATTAAAGGCAAGAGATGACTAATCTTTGGTTAGTCCTTCAGTCACTACCTCGCCCTAGCTTAGATTTTCTTAAGCTATTAGCTTTAGTTTTGTAATTTTTTTTTAAAAATATAAACTTAATTGAGATCAGGCAAATTATTTTAGGCAAACAATTCAAGGATGATTGCTGCAATTCCAAAAAAGTCTAACGTACTCAGTTCCTCGATTTCTCTAGCAGTTCCCTCGAAGAATAAAACTGGTTTTCCTATACGATTTAAAATTTGTCGTCTTTCCTTTAAAAACTCGTATACTAGAACGTTATTGGAGGTATAAATTTTATTTTCTTTTAGATATCCTTGTTCTTCGCCCTCATTCCAGGTAATGACGCCATCTTCTCGCAGTATCAAAAGTGGATACCCCGATTCAGATTTAGCCACGTTGCCATCTAAATAGCCCCATAATTTTTTCTTTCTATTCAAATATTGCTTTCCATCAATATAGCCTTCTATCTTTCTCTCTTTATTTAAACATTCTATCATTTTTTATCCCCGATTCATGAATTTAATTACAATAGAATAGTAGTCTACATTCGCTACTTAAAAAGAGTTTTGAGTGGAGATTTAAATGTATCATAGGATGAATTTGTAATGATTGATTGTTGTGTCGTGGATTTTTGGTTGGTGGCTGTGCCATCTATGAGGTCCATCTCTCTCGTTATTTTTTCCGCTTAATTTACAGTCGAGAAACACTCACTTTAGGTTGCAATAGCATTCAATTTGAATCAATTTTCATTGATTTCTAATTTTAATTAAAATATTTTTTTAATAGCTTTTTAGTGTCCTCAAAAAGAGTAACATTACCGCTAAAATCGTGTAATTCCTTTTTATGTTGCTTTTCAAATTTATTGACAAATTCTTTTAATTTATTTATGATCACTCGATTTGGATATCCTAAAGTAATGAGGGCTGTTACCGTGAATTCATCCTCTTCGATTTCAATTTCAAAATGTCTATAGGAAAGTTTTTTCATTGTTGTTTCTCTTTTGGATATTGTACTTCCAAACCTTTGAATTGCCGTTAAAAATCCACTAACTAAATCATGTTCGAGCGTTTCACCCGTAAAATCATAGTTATATAGATTTATTCCGCTCTGTTTATAGTTTATCATTAGAGCAAATAAGATTTTTCTTGCATAGGCTTTAGATTTAGAGATTTGGTCTTGTTTTAATTTGAAAATTCTCATTCCGATTTCGTTGCATATATCCACATCAGTTGTAGGCGATTCATAGTAAATCTTAGAATTCGTTTCAGATAAAAATATTATTTCTTCCATCCATTTCAATAAATCAAATTGTAGATTTAAATACGTCCGATCATATATTTTCTTATCTTTGATTGATTCTAACTCATTTATCCAATTATTATATGATTTTGTCAAGTCTAAATCTGAAAAATACAAACTTGCTTCTATTTTTAATTCATTTAAAAGTAATATCAAATCTGTCATGGGGTTTTTTGATTCACATGATTCGTATAACTTTGAAAGCAGGAGGGAAAATTCATACGCTCTAAAAATTTGGGTACTAATTTTGTCAAGCGTAGTAACCATTTGTGATGAATATTTGAGAGAAACTTCTATTAAATTTTTAAGATATGCAAGTAATCCAGTACCTTGGATCATATCTTTGGTGTAAACATTTACAACAATAATATCGGAACCAACTTTTAACTCAACTAGAATGGGGTCTCCTGAGATTTTTGCCACTCCTGAATAGAGAGCATGAAACCGTTCTTCATTTTTTTCAAATTCTGTGAGATCTAATGCAGAAATTTGTTCGCTCGCTATCTGAAATGTTTTAGAAGTAGATATATTTGAATATTTAATCTGTGATTGACTTTTATCAGTTGTTTCTTTCAAATTTATTGTATCAATGTAATTTACCCGTTTTGGTAAAACAAGAGGACATTTCACATGAATTAATAGGGGATTTAATGCCCTTGAAAAGGGTTCACCCTTGGCGTTTATGTATGAAACGGTTCCATAAATTTTAGATTTACCACATTTTAATGGATTAAGAATGAAATCCATACTACTGGATTCTTCAGGATCTATAATCGTTATTTTATTTGAAGGAGTATTTATCTCAAATTGCTCTTTTACATTCAATGTTGCCATGACATCTCGAATAATTTCATCAGAATTATTTTCAATGACGATTTTAAACCTGATATTGCCACTAAAATAATCATAGGCTCTTTTAATGATTATTTCTTCTTCAGGAATAGCAATTTCTTCTTTTAATATCTCGGGCTCTTCCATTTCCTCCTCGAATATTTCTTCTTCTTGGATAATACTATAGTAATGTTCCCCTAGTCGTTTCATAAACTTATCTTTCTGAAAATCCGTGAAATATTTGAAAGATTGAGTTTCAATTTTCAATTTTTTATTTATAGACGCTATATACTCGTGATTACATTTTTCAGACCGAATCAAAATTTTGAATGGCTCTTCAACTTCTCTGAATACGCTTTCAGGGATGATTATGTAATGTTTTGACTTACATTCAGGGCATTCAATGACTAAAGGGTAGGATTCTGGAAGAATTTTCTTCTTTTTAATCTGGTTACTAAGAAATCCAAATAGGAATTCCTCAGAATATCTTGTGATGCGTTGTAAATCTGAAAGTGAATAGAATCCATCACATAATTGTAATATATCTAATTCTTCGACTGTCGCCTTATATTTTCCACTTATTTCTTCATTAAGAACAGGATTATAAATCGGTAGCTCTTTTCCTAATATTTGTTTTGCTACTTTTTTCTTAACTTCCCTTTTTTCAAGTGTGGGTGGTGCTTTGGGGATTGTACTAGGAATTTCCAGATCTTCAATTAAGTTATCAATTTGCTCGTCATAAAAATTCATTTTTTCCTTGAATGAAAGAAGGTGAGCAATATTTCCTTTATTTGCAAATAATGTAACCATACCTTTTTCCGAAATTTTAAATATCATCAAATTTTTGCTGGATATCGGAATACAATAATCGCCTATATTGAAATGAGCTTGATTAATTTTTATTGAGCTCTCTATAACATCCTCATAAGGTACCAATTCCGAATCTATATATTTGGTATTTCCATTAATATCAGCCACCGAAATATAGCCTTGAAATCCAAAATTCATCAGAGTATTACTGATTTTTTGCTTGAGTCCATACCAATCGGCTTCCAATTTCTTCACTCTTTTACTTCTCTTTGTTTCTACGAAGTTAGGATAGCTACTCGTTTTCGTGTCAACAGCCACTATACCTGAAGGAAATGTGGAGAAATCCTCCCATTATTCAGTAATAAGACTTTTTTTATTAAAAAATTTATAATACATCTATTATTTAAATTTAAACATTAAACCTCATATTTTTATTATTAAAATTTCACGATAGAATGGTGTAATAATGTCCTCCAAGCCGTTTCATGAACTTATCCTTTTGAAAATCAGTAAAGTACTTGAACGATTGGGTTTCGACCTTTAACTTTTTATTAATAAAAGCCACGTATTCATGGTTGCATATTTCAGCGCGAACTAGAAGTTTAAAGGGGTCCTCAGCGGTTTTAAGGAGATTTTTAAGGATGAAAAGGTGATGTTGGGAGTTACAATCTGGGCATTCAAGAAAAAAGGGATAGGCATCAGTACTCACCACCTTGGTTTTAATCTGTTTGCTTAGGAAATCGAAGACAAAAGCTATGGGTTGTTTTGTGAGATCCATTATATCTGAAAATGAATGTTGCCCGTCGCATAAATGTAAGATATGAATTTCTTCTACCTTCGCTTTGATCTTGTCGCCAATCTTCTTGTTGAGAAACGGGTAGTACATGGGCATTTCTTTGCCTAATATTTGTTTTATTGGTTTCGCTACCTTTTTCTCAACCTTTTTTACTTCAGGGAGCGGTATTACTTTAGGGAGTTTAGGAACTTCTACTTCTATGTCACCCATAAACTGATCAATTTTTCCTGCGAAATATTTGATGTTCTTCTTGAACGAGAGAAGTTGAGCGATGTTTCCTTTATTTGCAAATAAAACAACTATACTATTTTTGGAGATCTTAAAGATCATCAAATTTTTGCTTGATAGAGGAATTGCATAATCCCCAATGCCAAGAAATTCACGGTTAATATGAATAGAGTGTTTAATAATATCCTCATAAGGCTCCAGTTGCGAATCTATGATTTTAATATTTCCATAAGCATCTGCTATCGACACGTAGACCCGAAACCCTGAATCTACCAAAGAACTTGTAATTTCTTGTTTAATAGAATACCAATCCGGTTCCAATTTCCATCACAGTTTTAATCCTCTTTATAATCCTCCGATAATTCTCCAGTAAGCAATCGTGATATTTTAATCGCCATGCCTAGTCTCCGAAACGGTTTTATTCTGATGTGTTTACGCAGCAGCATTCCTAGTACAACAAAAAGCTGTTTTATTTTATGGAAAAAGCCTCCCACCATTAACTCTGCCACTTTGCCGACATCTGCGAAAGTCCCTTTAATCATAAGATCCGCATCGTCGTGTTCGAAATCGTAGAATTTTAACCGAGAGGAATCACAACGTATACATTTTTTAATGACGGTTTTAATGGTAGGAGCGAATAACTCTATCTCGCTAACTTTACCAGTGAGATCCATGGGCTCTTCATGGACATTCAAGTCGGTCCATAGGCCTTGCCAGCCACAGGCTCGGCAAATCATTGAAGGTGTTGGATACTTCTCATAGGAAATGCCGGGGCGTCCTTGGATTTCGCCAAAATGGATCAGAATGGCTTCATGCTCATTAGGCAAGAGGAATTCGATTTTCTTATCCTGAAGTTTCCCTTTAACAAACAATTCTTCTCGTTCCTCTGGGGTAAGAGCGCGTAAACACCCGATTAATAATTCCCCTAATACTTCTCCAGCTGTTTTCAATTTATAGCCTCCACTTTAATTTAAAAATTTTGGGAACCATTATCATTGTCTCCCAATGCCCATCGAAAGTACGTGTTCTTTCCCGTAAAATGGCTCTGAAGGCGATTCATGTGTGATATCAGTATATATTCCACTAAACACTTCTTCTTCCGTTAGACCCCATTCATAGGGCATTATCCGGGTTCCTTCGGGATAGACAAAATCGAATTCTTGATTTTTCCATGCTACCTTATCTTTCAGATTGGGAGGTTTGCACCCCAACGACTGGCGTGGTGTTGGCACCCCGTTCTCTTTCATGTTTTTTACTATGAGGTCCCACATTTCTGGTGCAATTTCTTTATAGAATTCTATCAACCGTGGCTCAAACCCGTTGATGTTGAGCCTGTTGTTTGTAAGCAAACCGGTCAACCTGATGGTGAATTCCGGGCGCCCCATCGCGAAGAGCAGGTTCATGATCGGAGGCCACGGGACATAGCAGAAATAATGATCAGGCATGCCGTAAATTTTTTTCGCATTGACGCCATCCCAGATTTCCGCTAGTGCGCTATAACTGGATGGCTCTTGAAATATGTTGACTGCTGCCGACATCCATACAACACACATAGAATATGCAGAGGTGGCCCATTGGGGGCTTCGCTCATTGCGAATATCTTGAAGAATGTCTAAAACGCGGAACCCTGCCTCGGTGAAATTGCGTGATTTGGCTGGAAGCTCGCGCAGTTTGTGGCCTAGTCTAAGGTGACGGCGTTCGAATACCTCATCATCGCCAATCAGATACCAATAATCAACGGGAACGCCCATTTCCATGTGCCCGTTTATCAACAAATTGATTTCAAAGTTCTCGTCATTTACGACTAGAAAAGTTATATCGGTGCTATTACCGTAAAGGAGTTTGGTCGTTCCCATTTGAAGGTCAGACCGGACGTACAAGACGGGAGGGAAAAACCACGTGGTCAGGACATTCTCGGGGTCCGTGATCTCGCCAGAGGACACTTTCTTGGCGGTCTGGACGGCAACCATAAACTTTTCATTCAGAAATTCAGCGGCCTTATCGAAAAACCCGAGTTGCCTATCCGTAACTTTTTTCATAAAGTATTCCCAGCCGAGTGCTTGATGATTTTTCCAATTATGTTCACCGAGTGGCAAATACATTTTCGAGGGATAATAATCAGGGATATCTCCATACGAATATTGGGGCATATACCACTAATTCCTCCATTAACATCTAGTTTTGATTTTCTTTGCTAAATTTTTATACATGCAAATGATTTCTCTTTTATTATTATATTTATAATTTTATGCAATATCTCCTATTTAAATTTAAGGAAGCATAAAAAATTAATGGAAATTATGGGTTATTCCATAGATCTTGAGAGTTCTGGTTTGTAATAGTTGAAAAGCAAAGCATCTGAGTTAGATATAATAGCTTTTGATTACTTTACTCTCCTTTTTATTCTAAATTAATGATGAGCTATTACCAATGGTTAGAACCGTCTAGGATGGGATCATCGTTTAAGTATGGCGCATCGGAATCTCTTTTCGATTGAAGCTCAATTTCCCATTTATTATCTGACCCAAGCACCACTTCAAACCCCAGTTTTTTTATGGATTCGATGATATCTTTTTTGTGGAGACATTTCGGAAATGGGGCTTCTTTTAAAATGCAGGATGCAATGTGAATTTTTTTCACGTTCGTTTCCTCCTTCAACGTGCGAAGCAAGCGAAAAATGCGCCTGCCTGGACATCCCCCACAGGAGAAAAACCCGACTAACCGCGTATTTTGTCCATAGGCTTGGAAAGTGTGCTTCCGTTCTTGGAAGGAGGTTAGACAAGAGGTTCCGGGGCACGATTCTTGGGTTCGCTCGCACCGCACAATCGCTATATCTATAGATTCAGAGGGCTCACTCATTTTAATACAACATCCATTTGATTTATTTACTAATATTTTAGTAGAAAGTTAAGTTAAAATTTTTTAGGCGAAGATGTTCTCACAATAGAAGGTTATTTGGCAGGAAGTATAATGGCCCGTCCAATGTGGTTTGTTAATCTTTTGAGCAAGGTTTTTCCGAGCCGTTTCTGGATTGCGAAATTGACGAAATTTCCGATTATAGGGAAGGTTGTAGTGAAACTACTTGATAAATTATTGTTTGAGGGGTCTGATATCGTTTATCTCCCTAAAGATCAAGTGGTTCAAGTTAATCAGGTCGTGAAACGGAGTGGTGAAGTAGTATTACCCTCACGGATCGTGGAGCATTTCATTAAAATCGCGAACCATCATTGGATAATGGATTTTTGTCTTTGTCGACGCTCCGAGAAATGTGAGCATTACCCAATTGACCTTGGCTGTTTATTTCTTGGTGAGGCAGCGTTAGGGATAAATCCTCAACTTGGTCGCCGTGTAACAAAAGAAGAAGCGCTAGAACACGTGAAAAAATGTCGAGAAGCGGGATTAATTCACATAATTGGAAGAGACAAACTAGATACGGCTTGGCTTAATGTAGGACCTGGTGAAAAACTCTTAACGGTTTGCAATTGCTGTGAATGCTGCTGTCTTTGGCGAATATTACCCCATCTAGCCCCAGAGTTAGGAAATTCATTCAGAAAAATACCGAGCGTTAGGGTTAGGGTAACAGAACGTTGTGTAGGCTGTGGAACTTGTTCTAAGGGAGTTTGTTTTATCGACGCTATTCATCTCATTAATAAGAAGGCGATCATCAAGAATACCTGCAGGGGATGTGGTCGCTGTGTTGATATTTGTCCGCAAAATGCGATAGAGATCTCAATCACAGATGACCGGTTCGTAGAGAGGACCATTGAACATATCTCGGCTAAAGTTGATCTCTCTTAATCCATGAAATATTTGCAAAGGTTTGAAATAAAGATTATAAACTATGAGCGAATTTAAAAATGAGGAGATAAAATGATTAATGCTATTTTTATCATCTCAGCAGGCGGCGGCTGTGTATTCTATCATGAATATAAGAAATTGGGCGGCGGTCTAGATCAAGATTTAGTGAGCGGCTTTTTAGTTGCATTACAGAATTTTTCGAAAGAGACATTTGGAGAAGGGCAAGATCCACAGAAACTAGACTTGGCAGGGGACCTGCGACTGGTTTATTCTTTAAATAAGGAGACCCAATTATTAGGCGCGTGCGTGGCAGATGCAGTTGATCATCCAAAATTAGTGCAAAAATTAATTGATAAAATATTAAATGAATTCGTGAAGTTGTTTAAAGATAAATTGGATACTGCTTACGAGGTTACACAATTCTCCGATTTTGTCGAGTATGTTGATCGGGTAATTAAATCTAAAATCAGTAAACGGGGTACGCTCTCTTGTTTACTAGGGATTTTAATAACAACTCTTTTGATTCCAGCATATTTAGTTCCCTTATTACTCCTTTTAATCAGATTTATCCCTAAATTTACAGAAGATCAACTGCTCTTAACGGCCTTTCTCTTTATATTGGGAGGATTACCACAGATCCTTGCTGGATATATAGCCGGAAAGAAAAAGTTGGGCTTTATCACAGCTGTAATCTTATCTCTAGTGATTATACCAGGTGTAATACTATTCCTTTTACTAAATCTGTTTATAAAAGGTGTTGGATTAGAAGGAGCACTTTTATACTTGACGTTCATGCCATTAATTCTTCCAGAGAACATAGCTCTCGCCTGGTTTGGAGCCTATCGGCGGGAGATTAAGCGACTAAACCCATTAAGAAAGGATTAATCGCAATCCTTTTTTAAAAAAGAAATTTTAAATCCACCAAAGCTAAGTGTCTACCATATGCCAGTCGATTGTTCAGATTGCGTGAGGAAAGCCGCTGGTCGGAAGGGTATGGATTGCCCGGTTAATGAAAAATATCGGCAGAATCATAATGAATGTGATTTCAAGCAAACCCAAGAAGAATTAGATGAAAAATTGAGTAAAACTGAGAAAATGTGGTGCCCAAAACATGGGTGGCAACGAGGCTGGCGAACGAGTCGCCCAGTTGCAGGGAGTAGCGCCCCTCAATATTGGTTCTGTCCTGTAAAAGGTTGCACGGTTCGTCGTAGGGGCAGATAAAAAGGAGTATTTTTTCTGAAATGTGATTAAAGAATTCTTCTTTTTTTAATTAAAGGATTTAAAAATTGAACAATTTTCTGGTAAGTCGAGGAGGATTGTGGAATATCTAATAGTGGTTTCCCTTGAAGGTTCATTCGAGCGATAGTTTCATCAAAAGGAATAGTCCCCAGAAATTCTATCCGAAGATCTTGGGCTAATTTAATTAAGGATTCCTGTGATTGAACATTGGAAAACATATTTCCGATAAGGACGAATTGGTCGATTGGACTCTGCAAGTCGTGAGCGAGTTCAACAATTCGCCGTACGGTCTGAAACCCCATTCGGGAAGGGTCCGTCACTAAAAAAGTGAGATTGATCGACCGTTTCGTATTGCGGGAGATGTGTTCCAGTCCGGCATCCATATCCAATATGACGAGCTCAAAGTAGCTCTTCAGATTCTCCAGCATATAGGTGAGAACTTCATTAATTAGGCAATAACAGCCTCGTCCAGAAGTGAAGCCCATTGCAAGGAAATCAAAGTCTGAATTTTCGAGGAGTGCTTCATCCCAGAGTTGATATTCTAAAAATGCACCAGCATTGAACATAGCTGATTTTTTTTCTGCATACTGTTTGGTTTTATCAATGATTTGGCCAACAGTCGTGAGGAGAGAGATTCCTAGGACATCGGCTAAATTTGTGGCAGGGTCAGCATCAATTACTAATGTTTTTTTATGCGCATAATTTAGAAGGAATTTTATCAAGAAGGCAGTGAAAGTGGTTTTTCCTACTCCGCCTTTTCCCGTAATGGCCATGGTAAATGGTTCAATTGCCATAAGATATCTAATCCGGTTTAATCAGTATAAAAACGGAAGAGTAATGGCGCCCTTTGGAAAAATGATCACTTCTGGATTTTTGATTTTCACGCGTTGAATGGCATCTTCCAGGGTTGAAGCGTATTCCAGGCCTATTTGTTCGATTTCGGTTGGAGACACGCCATCCGTAACTATAATAATTCGATGTTCCTTAACCTTGGCAAAGAGATAGAGCACGCAGCTTTCTCCTGGGAGCTGCCCTTTCTCAATGCATTCGAAGAGAAAATCTGAGGAAGGATTTTGTAAGAGTATTTCCCGGAAAACGGGGCTGGAGGAAATGCCTTGATAACACGGAGCAAGGAGGATGATCACGCCATCTTCTTTAATAGCAAGATGGGAAGCGAATAATGCCTTCGTTGCTTTTCCAAAAGTTGCACCTCTGGGAAATGAATTAACAATGGAAATATCAGCCAATTTAGGAATTTTGACCCCATATACTTCCTTTGCGTAGTTCACGCCCATATGATGAGCTTCTACGGGATCACCAGCCACGATTTTAATAATCTCATTTTTAGAGTTCAAAATTGTATTAATTATAAAATCTAACCCTAGCAATTTAGCAGCTTCTTCCATATCTTCACGGATCGTGTTCCCCTCTAGTTTTCCGAACTCTGCATTAAACGTGCCCACCAAGCAGTGATTTTGATTTATAGTTTCCTGCCCAGCAACTCCTGGAATGATGATGCCGCTTCCCCCAGTAAACCCCGCAAGTTCGTGCGGCATGATACTACCTAAGCCTATTTTTAAATCAGCTTTGACGACTTCCGAATTAACATGAACTTTCGTGCCAAAGGAGGTCTCACCGAGATATATTAGGTTTTGGGTAGGATCATGGTCAAGTACTTGGACTCTATTTAGTACTTCCAACCCAAATTTCTCTTTCAGTTCGCGTTCTGTTAATGAGGGATGCAACCCGCGACCCACGATTATTTTAATTTGGCGATCTGGAATCCCAGAAGCATTGAGAATATCTAATAACGGGGGAATGAGTAAGTTTGAAGGCGTAGGGCGTGATTTATCATCTGAGATAATAACAACATTCTTTTTCTTCCGAATTAAAGTATCAAAATCAGGAGACCCGATTCCATTCTTCAAAGCAGTCGAAAGAACGTGAGTTGGAGATTCATTAGCCTCTGCATCTTTAGGAACAAACTGGCCGAGTAACTTCCAGGATGCAGGCAAGTCAACTGTACAACTTTTGCTCCCATAAAGAAATTTGATTGCTTTCGTCACGGCACGCACCAGAAAATTCACTGCTTTCGCATTTTTCAATTGATATTTTGAAAAAATGAATAAAAAACTTTTTGAAAAATTTATTAAAAGCGTATTCGTTAAGGTTAAAATATGTGGCTATTTAAAATATCTACGATTTCTGCGATCGTTTTGAATGGGCTTTTGATTCCATTTTACGTTATTTTATATTATTATCTTAGATTTGCTGATCCTTTACTTTTTGTACAACTTAGACCTGTATTTTACATAACGAGTTATGCTGCGGTAATTTCCCTCATATTTTTTATCTGTCTAGCAGCAGTACGAATTCGGAGCGGATATAAAGGAACACGGTTAATGATTGGAAATCGGCATCTTCATGAGGGGACTATAGGTTTTGTATTTGTATTCATAGGTACTATCTGGAACATGTGGCATTATTTTGATACAAGCTTCCAAATTGTAAATTACACGTTAGGCTGGTATCTGGCAATTGGGGGGTTGGTTTGGATAGTTATCGGCGCGATTTTTATCGGGAGAGATTGGGAAGATATTAAAAAGGGGAAATTTTTCAATAAAGAAGAGAAATAGAAGAGGTAATGTAGAAATTTTTTACTTTCTAAGGGTATATACTCGATTACAAATTTAGAGGGTAAAATAAAAAAGTTATATAAATGAATACCCACTTAAGAAAGTAAAAAAATAGAACTTAAGAAATAAGTATAATTACACAGAGAGGACTGTAAATGCCAACTGAGCAAGAATTGAAGAATGAAATGTTTAGGCTAAGAGAGATTCTCCAGAATAAGGAGAAAGAGGTAGCTGATCTAAAAGCAAAAATAGCAAATATTGAAAAAGAATTAGGAATGGCGAAACCGGTTTTAGCAGCACCAATCCCATCAATTAATCCAACACCTGCGGCACCTACTCCGAAAGTTGAGACGGCTGCGGCTCCAATCCCCAAAATTGAGACGGCTCCAGCGACTACTACATCCGCACAGCCGCGTAGACCAAAGACAATCCTCCAGAAGATACCCCGGTCCGGCACGTCGCAATTACACGCCCGAGAAACGCAATTTGAATGCCCAAATTGTGGGAGTCATTATAATTCCGAAGTGGAGGATAAAACAAGAATCCTATATGTCGTGGGTGCTGGAACACGGATTTATGCCAAAAAACATCGGTGTATGAACTGTGGGAATGAATGGTCCTAATTGGATGAACATTCTTGGAACAAGATACACTCGATAAAAAACTGAAACAAGATCAGCAAATCCCTGCTTTACCAAATTGCATTGCCTACCTTGCCATTGTCATTTTAGTAACTATTTTTCTTTTCCTTATATCAAATTATTTTTGGTTAAGGGCATATACAACTGAGGGAGCATCTTCACTTCTTAGAGTATTTGGATTTGAAACCAGTGTTACTTATAATGAAATGACCGATCTAGTCCGGATATGTGCGAATGGTGATTGCTTTTGGGTAATTAAGATTTGTTCAGGAATTGAGGCCATCGCGTTCATTTCAGGCTTAATATTAGCAACCCCTACGTCTTGGATCCGTAAAATGGCAGGAATATTATTTATTACTTTCGGAATTTTTGGGGCAAATATCCTTAGAATATTTACAACAATAATATTAGCTGCACAGGGTTATTCAGAGACGATTTACCACCAAATGGTTTCTGGAATATTTACCGTCGTATTTATTATCGTCTTTATTTTAATGATACAAGCTTGGATCATTCCAAATTTCATCGATTCATTGATCAATGTGTTAATTGGAATAGTGCGGGCAATAAAGGGAAGTTAAGTTTCATTTTTAGAATAGAGACCAACTGCTACCCCAGCTAATAATCCAATAGAAAAAATTATTTTTAACAGAAGAATATCTGTGATTAGGGAGTAATTTGGAAGGATTGTATAAGAGGTTAATAATGAAGGGAGGAGAGGGATAGAAAATGCTAAACAAATTATAATAAATCCCATTAAGCTGGTATAAAGCAGGCTCCCCAATTTGGTTTCAAGAACTTTACCCCAACGCGACTGGGAAGAAGCCCAATTAGAAAGTAGTTCATATATTATAATGAGGAGATATCCGATGATGATTATTGCTAAAAGTACTGCGGCTAAACCAGACGAAAAAATGTCGAAGAAGAATGTCCCAGTAAAATAGTAATATTGATTATCAATAATTATTAATCCTGCTAATGACAAAACTCCAATAATAGCTATAAGCTTTTTTCCAGAGTTTTGTCTAAATTTTGAAGCATTAAACAAATTTTGCTTGATTATTGAACCAATTCCAACTCCTACTAAAAAGGACAGAAGAATGATGGGAATTATTTCACTGAAAATATTAGAATAAAAAGTTATTGTAATTCGATTGAATTCATGCGGGGCATAAATATCAAATACCAAGGAAAGCGAGCCCCAGATATAGATTGACCCTATTATAAATAGGGACGCAATAATCGCTTGGATAATTAAAGATCTTTTAATGTTCAAAAGAAATTTTTGGGCAATTTTGTATATTACACTTCCGATAATGAAGATCGGGAAGAACCAAGAGGCTACGGACGCAAAATGGTAAAAAAGATCAAACGAAAATAATGTATCTTCCGTTACCAGAAAAATAAGGATGACCAAATTTATTGACATGTAAAGAAAGACGGCAAAGACTTCACCGAGCCATACTCGTGTGTTCGTTTTATAGTTAGGGAAGAAGTACCTTCCGATTCTTTTGTAAAACCAAATAATAAAAATAAATAATCCAACTAATAAGAAAACGTAAAAGATACTAATTGAGAAAACCGGGGATTCGTATGGTGGGAAGGCTGTATTAAAGAAGATACCCGTTTCATTTAAAACTGTTACAATGAATAAAATGTGAATTAAGAAAAGCCAGAAATATAAAAAAAGATCATGATATATTACTCGCAAAGATCCATTACACTCAGGACATTTAAGAGGGGTGATGTCATTTTGTTTAGTTAATCGGCGGATAATCGAACGCACGATTAAGATTAATGCAATAAAAGGAATGATGAAAAGAATTCCAGCAAAAGAATATGTAAAAAGGAAATTTACAGAGCCACTTTCACCTTTTAAGAGAGGACCTATGATCAAAATTGCCCCTAAATAGAAGATAAACGAAATAAGCATGTAGGCAAGGAATGCATATTGTGTGAGTCTTCGATCGTGGTACCCGGAGCAGCGGGGACAGAGGTAGGTACCACATTCCTCACATTGTGTCCAGTATGCGAAAAAAGATACATTTCGAAGATGAAAAGCCCCACAATGATGACAATGCCGTTCTTCCGTGGATGCCATTTTCTTTCAATCAATTTTTTTAGAATAATAAAATCGTTAATCTCTATAAGTATTTAATTCAGTTCAAAATTTTACTACCAGAAAATAAGAAAGTTTTTTAACATCCTTTAAGTTAAATTTAGCGAATTTGATGGTGCTTTCATTACTTATTGTTGAGAAGGAGATGTAGTATGAAAGAGGATAAAAACAGAAAGGTTCCAGATTTTAAGGATGTTTGGACCCATATTTCCACGCCAAAAAAATACAGCGATTTAGATACAATGTCCGACTGGGTAAAGAGCATCATCGAGAAGGTCGATGGAACAGAGAGACGTATCTTGATTGTGGATGATGAACAAGAGGTTTTGAATTCCTTAAAGGAAATTCTACAACATGAGGGGTATCGCGTGGAAGTTGCCACGAATGGAATAGATGCGTTAGATCTGTTGAGTCGAAAGAATTTTAGCATAATTTTATCTGATATACGGATGCCAGCCATGGATGGAATTGAACTTTGTGAGATCTGTAAGAACCATCCACAATTAAACCGCATTCCAATCATCTTATTCAGCGGTTATTACGACACGTTTGAATCGGCTGCAGATTTCTTTTTAGAAAAACCATTAGATTCCGAGAGTTTAGTTAGAGTTATTAACAAAATATTTGAAAAATATCAGGCCATAGAGGATAAGGGAGCAATTGGTGAAAAAAGAAGAAAATCGAAGCGATTTGAAGTAATTTCAATCGATAAAATGAGTCACCCAGCAAAAATTCAAAAACTTTTAAACTTTTTTTGGGTATTTCAACCAAAAAAAATTCCCCTTTTTAAATTATCTCACAAATCAGATTTAGCTATAGATACTATCCGAGCAATACTGAACATTATTGAGAAACACGATACAGCTTTGATTGTTGAGGATTCGCCCATTCTAAGGGAATTGTTGAAATCAGAAATTAAATTTTTAGGGGGAAATTCAAGACGAATATTTGATACTCTCGAGAATGTGAAAGAGAATTTCGAAATGTAATTTTCATTAAGCTACTTTTTAATAATAACTGTTTTAATAATGCAGGAGGCTTAACGGCCAAAATGACAGAAAGTGAAGAAAAATTTGAGAATTCCGAATCTATTTTTCGCGTGATCGCTGAAAATGCCCATGATTTGATCTCCATTTTAAATCAGAATTATGAAATCGAATATCTCAATGAAAAAGCTCACGCAAGAATCTTGGGATATTCCAAAGAAGAACTAGTAGGAACAAAAGTATTGAGTTTAATAGATCCAGTTCATCTCCAAACTGCAAGAGATAGGTTCAGTGATAGTCTAGAAACTGGGAAAGGATCTGGGGAACTCCGGTTCAAGCATAAAGACGGACATTATGTTTGGCTGGAAATTAGAGGAACGATTTACACTGATGAAGATGGAGCAAAAAAATCAATCCTTATTTCAAGAGATATAACCAAACGTAAAGTAGCCGAGACCACGTTGAAAGAAAGTGAAAAGCGTTATCGATCATTTCTACATCATTTCCAAGGAATAGCTTATAGAGGTGGCATGGATTGGAAACCAATATTCTTTCATGGGGCTGTTGAAGAGATCACGGGTTATACTGATAGCGATTTTATTCTTGGAAAGCCGAACTGGGGCCAAATTATTCATCCAGAGGATTTTAATATAATTCGTGAATCTACTGAAAAAATCAAACTAGTTCCTAATTATTCAACCGAACGAGAATATCGAATAATTCGCAAAGATGGTGAAGTACGGTGGGTTTACGAAATTACTCGCAATATTACTGATGAATCGGGAAAACCCGTCAAAGTGCAAGGGACCATTTATGATTTGACTGCGCGTAAATCTATGGAAGAAAAATTGAAAGAATCTGAAGAGAAATTTAAAATGATTGCAGACCAATCATTAATGGGAATTATTATTGTTCAAGAGGGGCTAATCAAGTACGTGAATGAAACTGCGGCAACAATAATTGAATATTCCGTCGAAGAGACTTTGAATTGGACGGTAAATGATTTCTTAAAAATGGTTCATCCTGAAGATGCGGCTTTTATGGCAGAACAAGCAAGAATAAAACAATCGGGAGCACCAGGCGCCATAACTCATTATTCTTATCGCATTTTCACGAAATCCGGAAAGATAAAATGGCTTTCACTTCACTCCAAATCCATTCCATATGAGGCAGGGATAGCTGATTTGATAACGATTATAAATATAACCGAACAGAAAGAAGCAGAGCAACAATTGATCGAGTCAGAAGAAAAATATCGGCTCATCACGGAAAATGCGCAAGATATAATTGGGATTATCAACCAAAAATATCAATTTGAGTATATTAATGAAGAGGCTCTCAAAGCGACGTCAGGATTTTCAAGTGAGGATTTAATTGGGAAAAATCCATTGGAATTCGTTCACCCCGCTGATCAAGAGCACGTTTCCAAAGCTTTGATAAAAGGGTTTGAAGTAGGGGGGGCAATGGTTGAGGCGAGAGTTAAACATAAAGATGGGCATTATCTTTGGCTCGAAATAATGGCTCGAACCTTTAAAGATAAAGATGGGGAGTTGAAAGCTATCTCCATCTCAAGAGACATTACCGAACGTAAAATGACAGAAGAAGTCATTAGAGAAAGATTGAAATTTGAAAAATTAATTTCAAATATTTCATCTAGATTCGTGAGTTCTCTAAGCTTTGATGAATCCATAAACGATTCACTCGCAGATATAGGAAAATTGAGCGGGGCAAGCCGTGCCTATCTCTTTCAGCTAAAGAATGATAAAACCTTATTGGATAATACGCATGAATGGTGTGCTGAAGGAGTCAGGCCTCAAAAGGATAACCTGCAGAATATGCCCAGTGAAATGTATCCCTGGTCAATGAGGCAACTCCTTGGAGGGGATGTAATTCATATCAGAGACGTTTCAGAACTTCCTGATAAAGCAACTGGCGAAAAAGAGTTATTTGAAAGCCATGGTATTAAGTCGCTTTTGATCTTACCGATATTTAGTGCGGAAGAACTGATCGGATTCATAGGTTTTGATAATGTCATTAAAGCGAGGGAATGGCGAGACCTGGACTTGGAGACGCTTCGAATAACCTCGCAGATAATTGCAAATGCGTTTGAACGCAGGCAAGCAGAACAAAAACTAAAGGAATCAGAGGAAAAGTTCAAATCAATTACAGAGCAATCCCTCATGGGTATTCTTATTCTGCAGGATGATGCAATTAAATATGCAAACGAGGCAGCTTCTAACATCGGTGAATATACCCTTCAAGAAATGCTGAATTGGACGCCTTACGAATATGCTAAATTAATTCATCCCGATGATGCAAAATTTGTGTTAAGACAAGCAAGAATTAAACAGACAGGGGAGCCAGGGGCTATTGCACATTATTACCTGAGGTTCATGACGAAATCCGGGAAGATGAAATGGGTGTCCCTCTATTCTAAATCTATTCCATATCAAGGAAGAACGGCAGATCTAATCACCATTATAGATATAACCTTACGGAAGGAAGCAGAACAACAATTGCTCGAGTCTGAAGAAAGGTATAGGTTCATTGCAGAAAACATCGATGACGGAATTTCAGTTCTAGATAAAGATCTTAAAATAGAATACCTGAATAAAGCAATCGGAAGACTATCGGGATATTCGATTGATGAAATAATGAGTAAAACCGCGCTGGAGTTCGTTCATCCAGACGATATTGGACGTGCAATGAAGTTACTAGAAGAAGGTTTGAAGGTTGGAACGGGGTGGGAAGAATTTAGGCTGCGTCGTAAAGATGGGGCTTATTTATGGGTTGAAGTGGTAGGGAAAGTTATTCACGATAAGAATAATGAAATAAAATTTATTCTGTCCAATAGGGATATCTCAAAGCGTAAACTGTTGGAACAACAATTGAAAGAATCCGAGGAATTATATAGAACTCTTTTTAAAATTTCGCCTGATGCAATAACGGCAACGGATTTACAGGGCAACATAACAGAACTATCTGAAAAAACACTGGAGTTATATGGGTGGGAAATGGCAGATGAATTACTGGGAAAAAGTGCCTTTGATTTTATCGATCCTCAGGACCAAGAAAGAGCGCTTATTAATTTGAAAAAAACGCTAGATATGGAATTTTTAGGACCTATGGAATATTCTTTGGCTCGGAAAGACGGCACTTTCTTTATTGGTGAAGTGAAAGCCGCAGTGCTGAGAGCTGCATCTGGAAGTCCGAAAGGATTCATTGCCTCTGTCAGAGATATAACTGATCGGAAGCGTGCGGAGGCAGAATTAAAAGAGGCCTATAATCGTGCCGAATTTTATAAGGATCTACTTTCTCATGATGTCACGAACATCCTCCAAAATATTCTGTTTTCGGCTGAAAGTGGATTAATCTTGCTGGACGAGAAGGAAAAATTGAAAGCGAAGTTATTTGATATTAAAGATCAAGTGAAAAAAAGTGCAAAATTGATTTCAGATGTTCGAAAATTATCAAAACTTGAAAAGACAAAGCCTATTTTACAGCCGATAGAAGTTCAAAATATGCTTGATAATAGCAAATATTTTATCGAAAAGGGATTTCAGGAGAGAAAAATTGACATTCAAATTGATGCACCTGAACGAAAACTTTACGTTCAAGCAAATGAGTTCTTCAGAGATGTGGTGGAAAATATTTTACATAACGCCGTGAAATATAATCAGAACTCCACGGTCGAAATAATGATTCGAGTTTCGAGAGAGCAAAAAGATAGAGAATACTATTTAAGATTACAATTTTTGGACAATGGGGTAGGCATTAGAGATATTAGTAAGACTGCGATTTTTGAAAGAGGATATAGGGAAAATGGAAATGTAAGTGGGCGTGGAATAGGACTCTCACTTGTCAAGAAAATAATATCAAGTTATGATGGTAATGTTTGGGTGGAAGATCGAGTTGAAGGTGATTTTTCACAAGGTAGCAATTTTATAATTCTAATTCCAGAAGCACGCACGATTCTCGAATAAAATTCAACCCCCTTTCATATACAATCCTCTTCTTTTTTAAAAATAGTTTTTTAAAGCTTCAGGATAATGAAATCTCGAATGTTTATGACACGAAGTAATAACGTATTAATTCTTGTTCACGGAGCCATGGGTAGCCATCGAGCCTGGCATTACCAAGTAGAAAAACTATCAACCAAGATTAAAGTTATTGCGGTGGATTTGCCTGGAGATTCTAAGGCAGAAGCTCCTAAAGCGCCCAAAATGGATACCTACGTCACATTTCTCGATGAATTGCTAAACGAAATAAAGCCAAATAAGGTAATTTTAGGAGGGCAGTCCATGGGGGGCGCGGTGATCCTCTCATATTCTTTTCAATACCCTGACAAAGTAGATGGGTTAATTCTTGTTGGCACGGGTGCTCGATTGAGGGTCTTACCCGCAATTTTAGAATTATCTCAGAGTAACTACCCAGAATTAATCAGGATGGTGGGGAAAGCAGCGTTTCACAAGCGGACATATGAAAATAATAAACCGCTCATTGCTGAAGTCGCTAAAAACATGGCACTAATTTCACCGCAGGTTGCCTACCATAATTGGAAAATATGCAATGAATTTGATGTCATGGAGCGGTTGGGCGAAATCCAGATACCGACGTTGATAATTTGTGGCGATGAAGATAAATTGACGCCTATAAAATATTCTAAATATCTAAATGAACATATAAAAAATAGTTCCCTATATGTTATTGAGGGAGCGGGACATATGGTAATGCTTGAACAGCCTGACGCGGTAAATGAAGCAATAGAAAAGTTTTTAGAGAGATTCTAAGATGTACTAATGGGAGTATTTAATTAAAGTGGCATTGTTACCAGAAGATAATGTATTACCAGAAATGTATTATACCGAGGAGAGAGCTAAACACTACGATCAAAATACTCGGATACGCAAAATCCAACGAGAAATGACATTACGCGCTTTAGAAATTTTGGATATAAATCCTCCAGGGCTGTTTCTTGATGTGGGATGTGGAACAGGACTATCCATGCAAGTTTTGAAAGAGAGAGGATTTGGAGTTATCGGTATTGATATTGCCGAACCAATGTTAAATATTGCTAAACAGAAAAGATTGGAAGTTCGTAAGGCCGATTTCACTATAGAAATCCCATGGGATTCTCATTATTTTGATTTTGTCATTTCAATTTCAACTTTACAGTGGATTTTTCACGGCTTTAAGCCTGAGGTCATACTAGAAAAAGGACGCACGACTGCAGCAGAAATATATCGTGTCTTAAAACCAGAAGGTCGCGCGATAATTCAGTTTTACCCAAAGAATGAAGAACAAGTTAAGTTGGCTGGAAAACTATTTAAAAAAGCTAAATTTCATATAATAAAGATCATCGATGACCCGAAGATTCCCAAGAGGCGGAAGATATTTCTATTATGTTCTAAGTTGAAGGTTGGACCACCATTCATTGACCCTGTTCTTTAAGTATCTTACGCAGTTTCCAAACCCCAAAGCCAGGGCAGCCCTCGAAAAATATGCCTTTATCCTTATATTCTGCAGCACAATCCCCTATCACAAAAATGTGCCCTTTGAGATTTTCGGGAACCGTCGGGTTTTTCCCAATAATGATCGTAATGTCCCCATACTTGTCGATTTCATTCCGCTTGAGTAATCCATCTAAGCCAACGCGGGCCCATGCAAAACAACCTGGGCGACAAGCGCCACCAGCATAAACATGCACGTTAGGGGCGATACCTATGATTTCGTTGGAAGGTTTTAAGAACTGCTGAGAAACTGATTCCAGGGGATCTCCAACTAGTTTGATTCTAGATAAATCTATTTCACCAAGCCCTTGAAGTGCAGCTAAACGGAGGTGAGTGATATCGTTTGGGGAAAATCCCATTAGTTTCGTGGCAACTGAGTCCAAGGCAACAAGGTCTGTCCCGACAAGACAAAGATTCAAAGTTAGAGGTTTTCCTAATGTTGGACCTTGTCCTTCTAAAGCATATGTTCCATCTATAATCCCTAATCGAATTTTATGCTTTAGAATGTGATTGATATCAATAAGCTTTTGGTGTAAATCATCTTTATGATAAAATTTTTTATCTTCGGGGGGTACTACACCGTGTTGGTTTTTTAGGGAGAGCGAGACTATAGTCTGATTATGAGTTTTCAAGCGCGGAACAGTAATAATGCCATCCACTTCACCAATTTCCCGAGGAACTTTGATTTTTTGTAGAATAAGGGCATTTTTTGAGTCAATTTCAGTAGTCGGCAACTCATCAAAATAAAGGAGTTCTGCGCCTGCATCCAATACAACATCTTTCATTCCGGTTACTTCGAAAGCTTGGCGTGCTTTGAAATCAAAAAAGGGAGAATCACCGACATAGACTTTTTCTGCGCCTATTTCGTAGCATAATTCTATGATTACCCTAACAATGGCAGGATTCGTGGTAACCCCAGTTTCAGTTTTCAGGGGTACGACCATATTTGGTTTTAAAAGTATTTTTTCTCCAGATTTGACAAATTTTTTAATCCCACCTAGATGATCAATGGCGCGTTGAATACATTTTGAGGGATCTTCCTCCTTTATTATGGAAACAATGGAATCTGTCATATTTTAACCATTTCTAAATTTAATCAGTTAATCACATGAATTTAAACACTTTAATTAGTGGATTTATTAATAGTTAAAACGTTTCCATTACGTGTTAAATAGCTAGTTGTAATTATCATGGTTGATGATGATGAAAGTCACTTTATTTCGTGGTCCAGAAAAAACTCCTAAGTTTGAAATGGGAGAAGAACCCATTCCAGATCCAAAAGCTAACGAAATTTTATTTAAGGTAATGAGCAGTGCTTTGTGCGGGACGGATTTACACATATTAGATGGAAGTTTGCTCAGATCGGCGAAAGGGAAATGGTTAGCATATAGAAATTTGCCCATCGTGATAGGACATGAGGCAGCAGGCGTTATCACATCTGTAGGGGAGGGAGTTAAAACTTTCCGGGAAGGAGATCGAATTTGTACCGCGCCTAATTATAGTTGTGGAACATGTTTTTATTGTAGGAGAAATTTATTTAATTTATGTAATAATAGAGGGGTATTTGGACTTCATGCCCCAGGATTCCACGCGGAATACGGATTAGCTGACGCTGGAAGTGTCTATTTTTTGCCTGATAAAATTGATTTTGACGTTGGGGCTTTAATAGGTGATACCCTTGGAACTGCCTACCACGCGATCCGGCGGGTCGGGATTCAACCTGGGGATATCGTAGCAATTTGGGGACTTGGTCCGATAGGTATAACAACGGCTCAAATGGCAAATGTCGCTGGAGCGGCAAAAGTTATTGCTTTTGATGTCATTCCTGAGCGAATTGAAATGGCAAAAAAAGTAGGAATAAATCTTTGTTTCAATTCAAATGAAGTCGTGAAAGAAGCGTTAGAAAGCAAAGATTTTGCACAAGATGATGTTTTGAAAATCGGGGATGAACAAGTTGAAAAAATAGCAAGTAAGGCAATTCCAAAGAAAATAAAGGAAATTGCTCCTGAGGGAGTAGATGTAAGTATCGACGCGACAGGACTGGATTTCATTCTCTCCCAGGCTTTTACTGCAACTCGAAAAGGAGGAAAAGTACTTGTAGTTGGAATTCACGATAAGCCATTCGCCTTACCCACACTTGCCTTATCGTATCGGGAGATTTCTGTAGTTGGGACATTTTCCCACGTCATTGAGGAGAGTGAAGCGATGATAAATCTATTAGAGGCAGGGAAAATCCAGTTAGCGCCATTAATCAGTCACTATTTCCCATTAGATGAAGTCAATACAGCGTACGAGCTTTTCATGGCAAGACAAACAAATAAGGTTATTCTACTCCCTGATCAAGACTATGCAAACCAAAAATTATAACAATAATTAACGGGAAAAACCTACGCCTTAATCCGCCTTCTGGCTTGCTTCAAGGGATCTTCTTTTGAAAGTGGTTTTTTCTGTAGGTTTTCGTAATATTTTTTGGCATCTTTTTTGAGTGATAAAAGAGGTAATTGAAGATCTAAAACAGCATTTAGAACTTCAAGTACTGCAAAAATAGCATTGTAATCCTTTCTTTCAGACACTACTGTTTCAGATAGTAAAATCCCGCCAATTACATCATAGAGAGACTTTGCATACGAAATCGTGAGACCATTCATGCCCTTTACTATTCCTTTTTGAAGAAGTTGAAGTCTTAACGCCTCATTTTTACGAGTCTTTTGATCGATTTTAAAAATTTGTAATAGTTCTTCAGAAGTATAAGAGAGATATGTTCGAGGTGTTGGGGTAGCATATTCAACGGGAAACGTGGCTATGGACAAAATAAACTGAGGTTTAAATGAACAAATGAATTCTGCGACCTTGTCCGATAAGAAATGAATTCCAATTGGGGAGGTAGGAGAACCATTTCCCTTCACAAGGATAAAATCAGTGGTTTCGCGTAGTTTTTTAAGAATGTAGAAGTCAACTTGCATCAATTCTAAAGGCTGCTTGGATTGTTCCGAGGTTATTATAGGTTCGAAATCATTAAAAAGGTAAGTTAAGATTTTTTCGGCTTTAAGTGCTTGAATTAAACATTCCACACAGTATTTTCCCAATTGAGTTAGATCGGGCACGCCTACAATACAGATGGGGTTCTCTAGTTCTTCAAATTTACTCGAGGCTTGGGAATACTGCTCAATGATTTTTGGTTTAAAAGGTTCGGAAGTGAACATAAGATCTTTCTCAAACAGTTAAATGCATGAATAGTTAAAATTTGAATGGTTAAATAATTTGTTTTCGAGGGATGTATTTGTCGGAATGGAATCGATTGGAAATAAAGGTGAAAGAAATAAAAGGAACCTGTCCAGTGCATAAGTTGGGTGATAGAATCGTGATTGAGGGACCTTTTGTTAAATTGGACGAAACAGATGCCCTATGCACGCATGCATTTTCTTGTCTTTCTACATTTTTAGTTGCTTTACGGGAAGGAATCGATCCTAAAGCTCTGGGATTAGCCAAATCAAGTGGCGATACTGCCTACTATCAATGTTTAGATCCAGGAGAGCCGTGGACATCAGGGGGAACCGTACTTTTTGAGATTAAGGTCAAACTCATGGAGGCTAAATAACATGAGACCCGGGAAGTTTATCGTGCTAGAGGGAATCGATGGGGCAGGTACATCGACTCATGCGAAATTATTAGGAGAATGGTTAGAAAAGGAAGGGCATTCAGTAGTGATTACTGAGGAACCAACTGCTGAACTAATTGGGACCCTGATTCGAGACAATCTCCAAACTAAGAAAACATCACCTATAGTGGATGCGTTGTTATTTGCTGCTGATCGCCTTGATCACTGGGAAAATCTAATTAAACCCAGCTTGGCAACCAATAAAATTGTGATCTCTGACCGCTTTATTGAATCATCTCTTGCATACCAAACAGCAACGGGGCTTGAAATGGCTTGGGTGCAGGAGATAAATAAATTTGTTGAGGAACCCGATCTAACTATCATTCTTGATGTCGACCCCGAAATCGGCTTGAGTAGGAAGCCTAAACTGGGTGATAAGTTTGAGAATGCAATATTTCTCGGTTGGGTCCGAGACATTTACTTAAAGCGTGCCACTGAAAAAAATTACCCTATAGTTCGGACTAATAGTTCTATTGAGGAAGTTCAAACACAACTCCAAAAAATCGTTCGTAGGATTCTTTAATTCACTTGAAAAGTATCAGACTAAATCTGAAACTTTTTAATTAGAAAAAAGACTTCTTTTTGTGGCGATGATGTCCCTCATTAATCTGATTTCAAATGATGAGTGAATGGGCGGACTGAGCCATTTCCAGGGGAAGGAACCTCTTAAATCTAAAAAGTTTTGACAAAAAAACCATAGAATAACCATGGAAATCTAAGTCATTTTTGCTAAAGGTTTTGAATTTTTCGAGGAATTCTTATGAAATTCAGGAAAAATCGATTTGAAAACAAATAAAAGGAAGGACAAACAATTGCTAGATAACTTAGTATTGAGGTTCATAAAATGTCATATAAGAAACGACACCTTACAGATAAACGAAAGTTATGTCCTCGTTGTGGATCTCCATTAATGGCTAGTGGAAGCTACCTTAGATGCTCCCTTTGTGGTTTTGCAAAGCCGCTTGAGGGAGAAGGCGGTCGTGTTGCCATTAAATATACCGAAGTTGTGGAAGCAAAGAAAAAAGGTGAGATCAAACTATTCCAAGTCACATCTTCGGGAATCACCTCTGCAACTTCTCTTGAAAGCGATGGTGTATATCTAATAACTCAGCCAGCGAAAGACACCATCTGGCTTTGGAAAGGCAGTAAGGCCAGACCAAAAACGGTTTATGATGCCGGAACGGCAGCAACGAGGTTAAAAACATCGGAAAAAATCTATTCAGCCCAACTAAAACGCGTCGAAGAGGGTGAGGAGCCGAGTGATTTCCCTGATGTTTCAGGTACCTCACCAATCAGTGAGGAAATGATTGCGGAGGCCAAAGAAGCAACAGAAGTACTTTCGCTCGAACGACCCTCCGAAGGTAAAGCCAACATTTATATGGTTGATAAAGGGGACTTGAAGCAAATAGATAAGCCCGTTTTTACGACAGGTGATAGTTATCTCGTGGATGGTGGATCCCAAATATGGGTATGGATAGGCAAAAATTCCTCTGTAGATGAAAAGTTTTCGGCTGCACATCTCTCCACGGTGATCGATGTTTCCCGGCGGGGTGAACCTAAGATAACTACGATTGATCAGGGGTCAGAAACTCACGAGTTCCGTACAATACTGGGAGGATTGAAGATCGTTGAAAAAGATGTGGCAGAAACTTTGTTGAAGCACGTTGAAAAACCTGTTTACGAGCCAGTTTTATATCGCATCTCAAGTGAGGAATTCGAAACCATCAACGACATCATTTACACGCAAGTCCCTTGCACGAAGGATAGTCTGGACTCAGAGGATGTATTCTTGCTCGATGATCGAACCAATAATAAGACCTATATTTGGATTGGATCAGGGGCGACCGTGAAAGAAAGAGTAGTTGGAGGGCAAATAGCGCGAAAATTCGAAGTGGAGCGAGCAGGAGCTCAAGATGAAATATTCGTGGATGAAGGACAGGAACCGGCTGAATTTAAAGCAATTCTTGGAATGACAGACTAAAAAAGAAAAGTTAATTCTAAATTCTACCAATTCTTTTTTTAATAACAAGTTAAATCGCGTGATAATTCGAGGCAAAAATATTTTAAATCTTATTTTAAAATTGGAGCAATAATTAACGAAAATTAAAAAGGTTCAACATTAAATTCTTTATAGATTGATTTTTGTTGGAGAAAAATATGAAGGCATTTGAAATTAAGGGAAAGCCCTCTTTTAAACCTGGTGATAAAACAGGGTATTTTTTGTGGAAAGACCAAGACGGATTTCACTTAGTATGGACTACCACCGGCGATTTGCATGGATTTAAAGGGAAAATTACTGGAAATAAGCCATTAGTATTAAAAAAAGTATTAAAGCTTGAGACCAATGATCAAATCTTACAACCTGACCCAAATAAGATTACTTGGATAACTCGGACCGGATCAGACACTGATGGGATGATTTTCGATGCTGAGGAAGATTTTACGTTGGATCTGGGGATTGATTCAGTTCAGGCTGGTCCGAATATCATTTTTTGCGGGAGAAGCTCGCAGAGACCTAGAAAAAATCCTTTCACGATTAATTTAAAATAAGGTTTTTTCTATATTAGCGTATGTCAGAGGAACCGCAAGAAACCAAAAAGACGCAGGAGACGGAAGAGGGGTCCGAAGACGAAGAAGAAGATGAACACAAGAAATATGAGCACTATAAAAAAGCGGGCGAAATTCATTATGAAGCCCGTAAGCTCGCAGAACCTTTGATTAAAATAGGGGCTAAAATAGTAGACATCTGTGATACTATTGAAAATTTCATTCTCGAGAAAGGTGGAGGGCTCGCATTTCCCGTTAATGTGTCCCGTAATGAAATTGCAGCGCATTACACGGCTTCAAGTGCAACTGATCCAACCGTTATTCAAGAAGGGGATATCGTTAAAATTGATATTGGGGTTCACGTGGAAGGATATATAGCAGATGGAGCCTTCTCAGTTGCTTTTAACGAGGATTTCGAAAAGTTAGTGGAGGCCTCGAAAGCAGCTCTTGAAGCGGTGATCGGAGTTATCAGACCGAACAGAGAAACACATAAACTTGGGGCGATAGCTGAAGCAGCGATAAAAAGTCATGGATATCGTCCAGTGAGGGACCTATCAGGTCATATTTTGGAGCAATGGGAATTACATGGGAAAAAAACGATTCCTTCTATCACGCTTCCTGCTGGAGAGAAAATTGAGGAAGGCGAGGTTTACGCTATTGAATATTTTGCAACGACGGGTACGGGGAGCGTGCATGACCTGCCTCCAACTTACATCTATAATTTGGTACCAATTAAGCGCCCAATGCGTTCTAAGGGTGCGCGGCAGATAGTTCGGGAGGTTTCTAACAAATATAAAACATTACCTTTCGCCAGGCGGTGGCTTTTGCGTGACCTTAAGGGGGGCGTGCTCCTGGGATTACGAGAATTAACCCGGATTGGTCTACTTCACGAATATCACCCTCTGGCCGAAAAGAAGGGAATATTCATCTCCCAGGCGGAGGATACCGTGATAATTGAGCATGATGGATGTACAGTAACTACTCGCAAAGATATTTAATGGGATTTTTTCTTGAAAGAAAAAGATAAACTTGTTGAAGGCTATCCATTTGGAGTATATTTCTGTGTAAAGTGCAGAACTGTAATTATGTGGTATCCTGATACAAAAAAACATCCTGAAATGAATTTATATCCAAGTAGAATTAAGTGCGCCACGTGCGGGACACTGGTAGAGCCGAAAGAAAAACTTCGGATAGTTGATATCTGGTCAGAGCTCGTACCTACCTTTCTTGCTGTCATTAACAAATATCCATTTGTTAAAGCCATCATTTGCGATGAGGAACACGTACATTTCGTTTGGGAGAAAAGACAACTTCAAAAAGACAACTAAATAATTAGGGATAGACTCGCCTAATCGTGCGGGGATAAGGGATTGTATCGCGAATGTTCTCTAACTTACAGATCCATTTCACCACCCGTTCCATCCCTAAACCAAAACCCGCGTGAGGTATCGTCCCGTATTTTCGGAGATCAATGTACCATTCATAATCCTTGGGATCCAATCCATCATCTTCTATGCACTTTAGAAGTTCGTTCGTGTCATGTATGCGTTGCCCTCCGCCTATAATTTCCCCGTGTCCCTCGGGGGCGAGGCAATCAGCACAATTGACAACTTTAGGATTATTTGGATCTGGTTTGTGGTAAAAAGCTTTAGCTTCGCGTGGGTAATTATAGACAAAGAGAGGAGTCTTGCGATTTATAGTGAGGGCGCGTTCATCTTCAGCACCAAGATCTTGCCCCCATTCAATTTTGTGACCAATGCTATCCAGCTCCTCAATTGCTTCAGTATAGGAGATTCTATCAAATGGAGGGGATATCATTAGCTCAGAAGGGTCGCGCCCGAGAAAGTTTAATTCTGCGCTTTTTTCTTTCGCAATCCTATTAAGCATGTGGGAAACAAGTTGTTCTTGGATTTCGATATTCTGATTTAAGTCACAAAAGGGAATTTCCGCTTCGAGCATGTAAAACTCTGTTAGGTGCCTCTGAGTTCGGGATTTCTCAGCACGGAAAGAAGGTGCAATTGTATATACTTTTCCAAGTGAAAAAATGAGAGTTTCCAAATAAAATTGGCTAGATTGAGTAAGGTAGACCTCAGTATCAAAATATTTCATATCAAATAGTGTTGAGCCGCCTTCAACCGCTGCTGTAATAAACATTGGACCATGAACTTCTATATAATCGTTCAATTGGAACCATTCACGGGCAGCTTCGAATACTAGAGCTCGTATTTGCATAACTGTGGTTAATTTACGGCTGCGTAACCAAAGATGCCGTTTATCAAGTAAAAACTGAACACTTTGATCTCGTGTTATTGGAAAAATCTCAGATAAACCAATAGTTTTGATTTGTTTGGCGGATAATTCGATACCTCCGGGACTTCGTGGCTCCTCACGAGTAGTTCCCGCGATTTCCACTGAGGATTCAATAGATATATTGCGGGCAGTCTCAAATACTTCAGGACCTACCGTGTTTTCCTCGATAGTACATTGAAGGATTGCCCCGCGGTCTCGAATTTGCAAGAAAAGAATTTTTCCGGATTTCCGGCGACGATACACCCAGCCTTTTATCCGAACTTCCTCGCCAATCATCTTCTTTGCATGAATATCAGCGATTGAAACCTCTGCCATATGTTACACCTTAAGTTTCCTATTGCATTGTAGGATTAATAAATATAAAGCCTCGCGCTTCCAATCGAGAGGAAATCTGATCTTTTATAAATAAATTTTAGATCCTTTTTTTCGAGATTAGTGTACTAATCGGTGAAAGGTTGTATGAAAAAAGAAACGGTCTTTTTACCGGGCGCTTCGGGTTCCATGGGGCATCAGGCATTCCTAGAACTATGGAAACTCAGAGATAAATATGACATTGTACTGCTCCAAAGACCTTCTAAAAAGAATAAAGATCTCTTCGCCCCCTTTGAAAAAGAAGCTGGAATTCATTCGATTCCAGGGCGAGGAATTGTTGAAGCTAATGGGTTTAAGATTGTTTGGGGTAATGCAACAAATTATGAGGATGTAGTTGAGGCATGTAAAGGAATTGATTGGTGTCTCTGCCCTATGGCCTTCATTTCCCCTGCCGCAGATAGAAATCCATCAATGGCCAAGGCCGTAAACACCGATGCAATTAAGTATATAATAAAAGCCATTGAATCTCAACCAAATGGCGCTGAACATGTAAGGTTCGTTTATACGGGAAGTGTAGCTGAAACTGGCGATAGGTTGCCACCAATCCACGTGGGCAGAGTGGGTGATCCCATGAAGCCAAGCGTGTTTGATTTTTATGCAACAACAAAAATACGCGGTGAGCGCGCTCTTTGCGAATCCAATATCAGACATTGGGTCTCGCTTCGCCAAACCTTCATCATGATTCCTGATGTAATGTCACTGCAGGATCCGATCATGTTCCATCAGCCCATTAATTCCTACATGGAAAATAACACTGCCGAAGATGCGGGATGGGGGTTAATCAACTGTCTTCAGGTCCCAGATGATTCGGATTTTTGGAGACGCGTGTATAACATGAGTGGGGGTCCATCTTGCAGGATCGTATTCCTCGAGTTCATGAATATCGCGTTTAAGATGTTGGGGGTGGATTATCGGAAGGTGTTCGAGCGAAAATGGTTTGCATTGCGAAATTTCCACATGCAATTCTTTGAAGATTCGCACATCCTTAATGAATATATTCACAATTGGAACGAAAGCATTGAAGACTATAAGAAGAGAATGTGGAAAGGTATGCCGCGCTCTCTAAAAATCGTCGCGAAATTAAATAAATTTCCACCATTCAGATGGCTTGTTCAAAAGATGACCAAAAGAAGAATGAAAAAGATGGCAGAAAGACTTGATGGAACCTTGGGGTGGTATAATAATCGGATGGGCATGCGATTTTCTGCATTTTACGGGTCATTTGAGAAATTTGAAAACATACCTGATTGGGACGTCGATATGCCGGAAATGAGCCACGATGCAGAGTATAAAAGGTTAGATCATGGCTATGATGAAACCAAGAAATATTTGGATCTTTCAGATTTAAAAGGCGCGGCAAAGTTTAGGGGGGGAGAATCTCTTTCAGAGAGCTGGGACGGCGATATGTATACAACTTTAAGGTGGAAATGCGCCTTTGATCATGAGTTTGATGCGAAACCCTATACCGTTCTCAAGGCGGGCATTTGGTGTCCTGAGTGCTTAGCACCACCATGGCGATATGATGAAATCGCTAAAAAAAATCCATTCTTTGCTCAGATCTGGTATCCTAATCACGATAAAGATGAGAATAATTTTTATCCCGAAGATTGCTATCGAGATGTCGAAGGGCTCGAGGATTAGATGTCGAAAGTCTCAATAAAGGAATGGGATCATTCGTTTCCGGTTTTTTGGGTATTTATCCCCGAATTTTTCTTTATACCACTTATAATGCTGATCTGCGCGAGGAGCTAAATTGGCAAAAGTCCAGATAGCGAACACCAGCCCAGCCCAAGATAAGGTCATAATTGCCCATCCCACCCATTCAGTGAATTCACCCAAATAATTAGCGGAAGTTACATATCTAAATAGCCCACCTCGTGGGATATAAAACCCCGTATCTCCAGGTTTTCTTAAATTGCGGATAATATGATCCGAATGGATATTTATTACAAAGCCTGCGAGAAAGACCGCGACCCCTATGATAAACTGGGGTGTTAATAACCAAGCAACCGTGTATAAAATGGCAGGAGATAAGAAAAAAATCCATGTTCCCTGCATGTACGCATTCGCACTATTGAAAACAATCCCAAACAGAATGATAGTCCAAGGCATATCATCCTTCCCACGAATTAGCATTGGAAAGATAAAGGTTCGTTGGCAGTAATGCAAGTTGAATAACGCGAAGAAGACCAGTGGCGTGACTTCGAATTTTCTATCTGAAACAATCCAATAGATTAAAAATATAATCACGACGGGGATTTCCATTATGACCCAGCCAGCTTTGTTATTGATGGATGCCCCCCATTTCTTACTAATGTATTGCCCGTAACCTGCTGGAACAAAAATCAGAGTTATGAATACTATAACAGCGATTATAATCATAAAAATCAGGAACCAGTCAAAAAACACCAATTTAATCACTCTTATTAATTTTTAAAATATTATTGATATAACGATCTAAAAAAGAATCCAGGCGAGTAAGATAGAAAATCCAATCCAATTTATCTGCAAGCCAAATTACAAACGAGAGAATTGTTTTAGGGAATGCCCCCATAGGGAACATGTGTGTTCGTGCGGCTTCACGAACCCACTTTGGTTCATTGAATTTTGTTAATAAATAGAAACCAGCGCGAGCGTGATTAAAGAAATGGGTCTGGGTAAATTCTGGAGAAACCGTGGCATATCCAATATCATGGAGTAACCCTGCTCTCGTGCAATTACTAGGATCTTGGAAAAAGAATTTGCTAAGTTTATATGCTAAAAAAGCAATCCGAATGGAATGCTGTAATCTGTTATGAGCTGGAAAAGGCGTTTGTAATTGATGTGAAGAAAATAATCGTAGTTTTTGAACCACAGGCCATCTTAATACCTCTTTCATTACCTTTTGAAACTGAGAAATCACCAGGCTCACGACTTCTAGGTTAGTCATAATAGTGAAAATAATTATTTACTTGCATTGATCTTAAATCATAAGCATAAAAAGAGTGTTTTTTTTATACAGATTCATAGCCTGAATTATTTAAAAGGTTGATAAAAAGGATGCCGCTCATAACACTTGATGATGAACCGTTACCGAAAACGATGCGGGCAGTTGTATTGGAGAAACCACTCCACTTGAAGTGTACTGAGATTCCAGTGTGGCCAATTGAGACTTATAATGATCCCGATTTAATTCTGATAAAGGTTAAAGCCTGTGGTGTTTGTGGCTCAGATTTTAGGTATTACCGAGGAGAAAATCCCTGGGCCCAGCATACCGTAGGAAAGCACGTGGATAACCCTCCCAACATCGTGCTTGGGCATGAATATGCAGGAGTGGTTATCGCGGTCCTCAGTGAAAAAAATCGAAAATGGTTAGGAAAGAAGGTTGCCCCAATCTGCTCAAAAGTCTGTGGAAAATGTGAGATGTGCGTGGCAAATCGCGCACACCTCTGTGAGAAAACCATCCACATGGGACATGGGCAGGGATGGGGAGAAAAACCTTATTACCCTGGGGCATACGCAGAGTATGCATCAGCATGGGCAGAAGGATGTTACGAAATTCCTCCAAATGTTAGTTTTGAAGAAGCTGCCATGATGGATGTATTAGCCGTTAGCACTCACGCATTTCATCGAACTGATCACCAAAGGGAACTACCAATTTTAATCATGGGGGCTGGCCCAATTGGGAATGGAATTGGACAAGTAGCAAGAACTTGTGGTGTAGAAGAAAAAAAAATTATTATAATGGAGAATTCGGAGATCGCAGTAAGAGTTGCGGAAAAGGTTGGCTTTCAGAATGTTATTAATTCAATGCAGAAAAGTGTTGCAGAATTATTCAAAGAGGTACTTCAACTTACAGGTAAGAAAAAAATATTTTCCATCTTTGATAGTATTGGAACCGATTTAAGCTTTGATCTTGGAATGAAATTACTAAATAAGGGAGGAACTTACGTAAATCTGGCTGTCCACGATCAAATAATGAAAAATTTAAACCAAATGCAACTTTCTAGCGAACGTATAATTACTACCTCTAGTAATTTTTCACTTTCAGCCTACGAACGTGCATGGGAATGGTTACGGGATGGGAAATTCACGTTAGATCCCTGGTTCACTAAAATTACATTGAAAAACACTCCCGAAATTTTCGAGGAAACGATTAAAAATAAAGCCAAAAATAGAAACTATTTTAAATTGGTTATTCTCCCCGATAACTCATAGAATTGTAATGGATTGGAAAATTATTCTCTATGCAAAAAGTCTAGAGCCTTACCTTTTCCTTTACGTTCCTCTTTCTCCTGGGGCTCGTCGTATTGAGCAGTGGGAGTTTCAGAAATAAATTGATTTAGTGTCAATTCCAGTACATTGGCTCTATCAAACATTTGTAATTCCTTATATTGAGAAATGATATACCTAAGATCATCTATCGCTTCTTCAGTTTTTCCTTGTAAAATCCGTCGTTTTACTTTCTTCTCTAATCCTTCAAGAGTCTGAATTTTTTTGGAATTTTGCGTCAATTTAAAGAACCCAAACAAGTATGTATTTAAACAGTATATTTTGAAAGTAATTAAGAATTTTTTGGTTTTTCTTTCTTATAAAAAAAAAGAAGTCCTTTTAAAACATAATCCGCAAAAGTAGTCTTTTAAAGCTTTCCGAGGCGTTCGTGGGTGGCCTTAATGAGTTGACGGATTTT
>JABXJT010000035.1 GCA_013375455.1 Candidatus Helarchaeota archaeon
TCTAAACACCTATTTATCAGTTTAACTAATAGAAATACGTTCCTAAAATAATTAAGTTTATACTATTATTTAAAAATAAATTGTTATAGTAATATATGAAAATCGAAAAAACGTTTTATTTTTAAGATAATTAAAAAAGGAACCCGTTAATAAGCCAGTATATGAAAAATTCTATAGAAGTGATATTTCAAAAATAAATTCCAAAGTGACCAGAAGAAAATGCTTTCTAGAGGAAAGTAAGTTAAAACTGACGAAGCGTATGGGGGGATATCCGAAAGTATTTTGCGCAAACGGGTAATGAATTCGTAAGGTTTTTAACTGGCGATGTGATTTATACGATAGTATTTCTAGAGAAGTGGTTTATAAAAAAGTTGAGGAGTTTAAATAGGATTTTTTTAAAGAGAAAGTAAACCTAACGGAGATGGTTGATTTGGTAGTTGAAAAAAAGGTAATTGCGACGGCTTTTTTGGGCGAAAGCGTGACAAATCGAAGTAACGCGCTCGTCATGTTCACGCACGCGAAAAACGAGTCGGACCGGAAGAAACAATCCCCGTTTACCAAAGTTGGTCGGATCGGAGGGCAGACGATAAAGGGGTGGATTCGGCACGCGATGGCCAAGCTCTTGATAAGTCGTGGCGTGAGCGCGTGTCATCCATTACTTGGCTCTAGCGTAACCAGCGATCGCAACAAGGAATATTTCAAGAGTGATCTGGCGATCGGCTATCATCCTCGCGGGGAATGTAAGTCTGAGGGGGGATGCATCATGTACCACATATTCGGGGATTTGGATGTACCTGCTAATCTAATGGTAACGTCAGTCTATTTCTATCCCTCTACAACAGGGAATTCCAGCGCCACAAAAAACATTAACAGGGCGTTTGGAAGCGTCGGGAGTGGGCGTTGCGAAATGATCAAGAGTAGTCCTCGGTGTCAAAGTAGCACCCATCAGACCTACATGAGTATCGAGCATGTCGCAGGGGTAATGATCGAAGCTCCGTTCAAGTTGGTGTTACGGAATTCCAACCCGGATCAGGAAGTGGTGCTCCGGAAAACGCTCCAGTTTCTGAATGACATGGTGGGGAACGAGGAATTTGATTTCCTCCTCGGGGGCATGAGAACCGCTGGATACGGGCGGGCGAAGGTTTTACCATTAGTGCCGAAGAAGCGGCGGCGCGCGAGTAATACGAATGCTCAAGAACCAGACGAAGAGCCTGCGGAGTCAGAGGGTGGGGACCGCAGGAATTACAAGATTCAGTTCAAGTTGAAGCGGGCTGACGCAGAAAATCTGGAGAAGCAGTTTGAGAGCGTAATTGCAAGAGAGAAGGAGAAATTTCCGATAAGTAATGAGGAAAAATCGAACGATGACTGAGATTCTCCGATTGCTTTTTAAGTTTGAGAGCGAATATAAGGGCGACCCGCGGTTCATTATGGGGAACGCGCTTCGCCACGCGTTATCATTGCAGTTGGACGCATCGATAGGAATTTTTACAGACGTCTATCGTCTGAGCTTGCCGCGAACCTATCAAGATTACTTCGCGATTCGAACCAAGAAGTGTCTCCTGCATCCCCATTTTGAATTTTTCCTTGATCAAGTTCGGGATCAACGGAAGTTTCGTTGCTTTTTCACGCCACAATGCGTGACTTTTGACGTTCTAGAACCACCCGAGAATTTGATCGAATTGATAAAGTCCGTACAACCGTTCCAATTGGGCGGGGCGCGGAATTATGGGTTTGGCGCCGTGAAGCTTCGCGATTCCCTCTCGATCGATGTGGATGAGCTGGAATTGATCGAAAAAGCGTCCCATCTCACGCTCATCGCGCCTATCGTGCACGTGCCCTCCATCGTCGAGAAGTACCACTGGCGCCATGAAAACATCCTCCTCTGGAACAACGGAAAGTCTAATTCCGTACACGCAGTTGCGCCAGGGCAATTTTTCCGCCTGAAACAAGGTGTCGACGTGCAGAAGATCGCTAGAGAGGGGATTCTGCGGAGAGAGAAAGCGCATAAACGGTTGTTAGGGCAATTCGGGTTTGGGGAATTTATGTTACATGATTGGAAGAAGCAAGGTGGATGAAGTTGGTTACGGATAAAGAATTCCTCCAAGTATTACGGCATGACTTGCACAAGGTCAAAGCCCCTGGTGCGTTAGCTCACGGGGCTGCTATGCCTGAGGATGCGGCGCGGGAGGCAGATGGCGTGGCGGCGTGGTTGAGTCGTAATTTCCTACGAGAACAGTTCATGGATAAACTGTACAGGAAATCGCTCATCTTCCCAATGCGGAACCTCGAGAATCCACGCGCCCTGATCAACCAGCACAAGGCCGAAGTTGCTGAACTGTTCGAGGAAAGCGATGCGGTCCAGTTGCATGAGTTCGTTCTCACCTCGAAACTCCTGAATTTCTTCTCAGAGGCAGGGCACTACCCCTACACGTCGTTAAAATATCATATTTTGTTAACCTGCGCGCTGTATTTCAATTTAACTCAAAATTATAAATTGAATGAGTTGTATCTCTGCGAAAATCCCCCTGTAACTAGCCCGTTCCAGGTCATATACAGTGATGGAGCACGGAAATGGGCTATTCTTCCCAAGCGCAGGGAGGATGGGCTCACGCGGGTCCAAGCCCGGTTCTGTACTAGCTGGGATCGTCGCAGAGAATTAATTTTTGGAGGTGATTATCGGATTTTAGGTGGGTTTCTCTCTTCCATCGGGAGCTGGTCGACCGCTTTGGCGGTCATCGAGGATTTCCAAGAACTCGTTGATTGCTGTTGATGCCTGCTATTGTTTAGTCCTCGAAACACTTAAAACTCAGCCCAAGCATTGCATAGTGTAGAGAATGAGCCAGTATACGAAAACTTCTAAAGAAGTGGTTTGTGATAGTTTGGGTGATCCTCAGAAGATTTCGGAGGACATTGTATAGTATAAATAATAAAACAAAAAGAAGTAAAAGAAGTAAGAACAATGAAGATGCTCGTAATTCATTCGGATGGATTTGCATTTCAATCCAAGAGTAAAGTGCCAGGAGCAATGGCAGAGGATGTTAGCGAAGAAGAGCATTCGATCGAGATGGCGGGTAATATCCTCGTAATTTTCACGACAGTAGAGAAAAGTGATGAAAAGGATCCTGAAAAAATTGTTAAATTAGCTGTGGACGATATCGAGAAATTGGCGAAAGAGCTCGGGGAAAGCCGGATCGTGGTTTATCCTTATGCACACATAAGTACATCCTTGGCTTCTAGTAAAATTGCAATTAAAATTGTAAATGATATGAAAGAGGCCTTCTCTGGCAAAGGATTTGAGACTTATAAAACCCCCTTTGGATGGTACAAATCCTTTAAGATTAACTGTCTCGGCCATAATCGCGCAGAGAGTTTGAGGAGCATTGACGTCGAGACAGCTGTCGTGAAAGAAGAAAAACCCAAGCGACGTGAGGAAGATGTATCTAAGTTCTATATTTTACAGCTGGATGGGAAATTAATTCCCTACCAAGATTTCGACTACAAAAATTATACCAATCTGAAATTTTTTATGGACTATGAAGTTTCGGGTACGCGCCTGGTAACTGAACAACCACCACATACTAAGCTTATGAAACGATTAGAAATAGCAGATTATGAGCCGCGGGCAGATCCAGGTCATTTACGGTGGTATCCAAAGGGAGAATTGATGCGAAATATTTTAATTAAATATCTATATGGACGAGTAACTGATTTGGGCGCGATGCCCATCGAAACCCCGGTAATGTTTGGCACGAGTCATCCAATCATTCAAGAGCATTTAGCAAAATGGGCGGAACGCCAGTACTTGGTAAAATCAGGTGAAAAAACACTCTTTTTGCGTTTTGCCAGCGATTTCGGGCAGTTTTTCCTCCTCTCTGACCAATTGATCAGTTATCGAAATTTACCCTTGCGTATCTATGAACTTACGAAATACAGTTTTCGGAATGAACAGAGCGGTGAAGTGGTTGGACTCCGACGCCTTCGTGCCTTTACGATGCCTGATTTGCACACGCTCTGTGCAAATATAGATCAAGCAATTAATGAGTTCAATAACCAGTTCGACTTATGTTGCGAGGTCATGGACGCAGCGGAAATCGATTATGAAGTAGCTTTCCGAGTCGTGAAGGAGTTTTGGGATAAACAAAAGGATTGGATTCTTTCGTTAATCAACAAAGTTGGGAAACCCGCGTTGATAGAAATATTTCCAAAGCGAACTGCCTACTGGATAATGAAATTTGAGTTTAATTTCGTAGATTATCTAGGAAAAGCCGCAGCGCTTCCCACCGTACAATTGGATGTAGATATGGCTCGCCAATATGATATCAATTATATCGATGAAAATAACGAAAAGGTTCATCCCATAATTTTACATTGCTCACCCTCTGGTGCTTTAGAACGGGTGGTATATGCTCTCCTTGAAAAAGCGTATACTCTACAGAAACGAGAAAAAATTCCCCCATCAATTCCACTATGGCTCGCACCGGTTCAAGTTCGTATTATCACGGTCTCTGATAACCAGATTGAGCATGCGAAAAAAATCTTGGAAGAATTAGAGAAACACCAAATCAGAGCAGACCTTGATGAACGAGGAGAAACTGTTGGAAAGAAAATCCGCGAAGCTGGTACGAATTGGATTCCTTATGTCGTTGTCATCGGTGAAAAAGAAATTAAATCCAAAAATCTCACCGTAAGAATAAGAGAAACTGGTGAGGCGGATGTTAAAATGAGTTTAAAGGAATTCATCAACCTAATAAATGAAAAGCTCAAGCCTGATGTCAGGTTACCGTTGCCCAAACCCTTCAGATTATTAAGCATGTATCCAAAATTCGCCTAAATTCTCCTCTCTTTCATCATTCAGGATTTTCTAATTTTTTACATTTCCTATAGAAATTCCATTGAAGCGCCATGAAGAGGAAGTAAAAGAGCAGCAACGCCAGATACCAAAGATCAGTGAGGATGATCAGAACAGTCGCAGCCGCTCCAAATAATATCTCTAATACTAGGAGGATTTTTGAGGTATAATATGTTTTAGCGAACCAACACTGTCGTTTTCGATAATTAGGAATTTCTATAATTTCTTTTGGGGGTTTCGGTAAAATACCACCTACAGGCTCCCCGTAAAAAGGCGCAAAAAGCGCCGTGCCCCAATCGATTACATCTGAAAGGATGTGAACCACTCCACAAATGCCAAGAATTAAGGCCAAAGGAAAAAAAATGCCAATAATTAAAAGGCAAATATAAGGAATGAGTGAATGCGTCACCAGCCTGCGATGATTGTTGTTTTTTGCATACTTGGATAAAAGAAAGTCGAAATCAATCAGAAATGGAAAAATTACGACGAGCCAAACCTCAAGGAACTCTAAATAAGGAAAAAAAAGCATTGCAATGATAATTCCCTGTGAAATATGCACGTGTAGATGCAGTTTTAATCCCCAAGACCGAACTCTTTATGGATGGCATGAACTCCTTGTTGCGTATCCTTCGATTCAATGGCGATACTAATGTTTATTTCACTTGATCCTTGAGCAATTGCACGAATATTTACTTGTGCATTCCCTAGTGCAGTAAAGATACGGCCTGCCACTCCAGGCGTAAATGCCATACCTGCCCCTACAATTGCGATAATGCTAATATTACTTTCTACTTTAATATTGAACCATTGGTCTCCAAAGAATTTGGATTTTCTTAAAGAATCTTTAGCTTTTTCTCCAGATTTCCGATCAACCAAGAAGGTAATGTTATTTTCAGAGGACCCCTGGCTCACCATGACGACGTTAACTCCTGCATTACCCAATACATCAAAAACCTTTGCGAGAACACCGGGTAATGACACCATTGCATCCCCTTCAACTGTGATCATAGCTGCATCTTGCACCGTAATTGCTTTCACAATACCCGTAATTTTTTCCTGTGCTGCATCTATAACGGTGTATTCTTCTTTATCCGGATTGTTGAAGTTCCGTAATTGAATTGGGATTCCCTTTTGTTCCATCGGGAAAATACATAATGGATGCAGAATTTTTGAGCCAAAAAACGCAAGTTCGCGAGCTTCTGCATAAGATATATTACGAATTAATTTAGCTTTGGGTTCCAATTTAGGATGTGCTGTAAGCAACCCATCAACATCTTTCCAGAGAATTACAGCGGAATCCCTTTTTGGGATTTTGAGGCTGTAAGCTAGCAATGTTGCAGTTAAATCGCTACCACCGCGTCCTAAAGTAGTTACATGACCTTCTTTACTTGACGAAATATATCCCGTTACGACTGCAGACTTACCTTCTTGAAGGATGGGTTCCACCTTCTCCTGAATTGTCTTTTCAGTTAGCTCGAAATGGGGTAGGGCATTGTTAAATGCACTGTTCGTATAGACCATTGTATCGGCTGAGAAGTACTCAACTGCTTCACCTCTCGCTTTCAAATAGGTATAATAGATGTACGTTGATAATCGTTCCCCAAATGAGAGAATAAAATTTAAAGAGCGGTCTGTTAAGCCAATTTCCCAAACACCATAAAGAGTATTTGACAGTCGTTTCAATGATGATTCAATAAATTTGATTGCCTCTTCTTTATGTTTTGCATCAGTGATGACTTCATTAATTAAATTTAGATGTCGTGTCTTTATGGATTCAATTCGGTCATTTACTTCGAAATGATGGTTTGCCACTCCTTCCGCAGTCTCTAACAAGTAATCTGTGATTTTAGATAGTGCCGAACATACAAATATTAACTTATTTTCACGGAATTTTTCTATTATTTTCAGTGTCTTCTCAAAGGATTTTGCATCTTTTAGACAAGACCCGCCGAACTTATGAATCACTAATTTCTGCATTTAAATTCCTCAAGCTGTAAGGTTGCTCTTCTTTGTAAAAAAATTAGATACTTAAAAAATCTTTGCTTAAAATAAAGATTGCTTATTTGGATTTAAATTATAATTTCTAAATCTGCATTGCTCTCCTTGATTATTTTAATAGCCTTAGCAACTCCTAAAAAATAATCCAGTTGATCAGCTAATTTGTATGTTTTAACTTGAGATTTCTTTTTTGAACTTAAAGCTTTATCAACTTCCTCAGCCATAGTTAACCTTTTTATGGCATCAACATATTTTTCAACTTCTCTTTCTAACAGTTCACAAAGATTTCTCCTTTTAGATACTTTACTACTTGTTGATTTTACCGCTTCTGATTTTTCATCATCTTTTTCTTTTTTAGAAGATGTTTGTTCTTTTATTTCTTTAGTTTCTAAACTTTCAAAGTCTCTTTCATCGATTTCTTCTTCAATATCTTCAATTTCCTCATCGATTTCTTTATCTTCAGATGTTTTTTCTTTTTTTTCAAGATCTCTTAAAAGAGCATTCATTATTTCCGAAATATTAGCTTTTTTTCTCTGAATTTCAACTACTTCAGGGATTGATGCTTGTTCAATCGCATAAATATCAGATAATTTACTTATGATAATGTCCCTCTTTGCTATAAGCTGTTGAAGAATTTCCCATTTCTTTAAATCAAATTGGAGATCCCATGAGAGATTTTCAATCACATTTTTCTTTTCCCTATCAGTATGGTCTTCATAAACATGTTGGCTTCCTAAAAGGAGATCCTTATAATGTTTATTACAAATCAAGCACTTACAAGGGATTAGATAACGATCCTTTTCAATTTGATTCAATCTTTTTTCTAAATTAGAAGCCAATATTAATCCACCTCAAATCCAATCTCCTGTAGATAGTTTTGTAGGTAAATAATTTTCCGTCAAATATTCAAAACCATGAGCTATAAATGCTTGAATTTCTGCTTTTTGTTTAGTATCCAACATCAACTGTAAATCTTTTACCCAATTAATATTCTTTTGAACAAATGGTTCTTCCAACATTTGGTTAACTCTTTTAATATCTTCTGTATTCATATTAAGCAGGCAAGAGTCAGGGATTTTATACTGCTCTAGATCACGAGAAAGTACGCCTAAAAGATGAAGACCTGGTGTGGCTAAGAAGGGAGATTCATAGCTAAGCCGTTTAGACCCTCTCAGATAAACGCTGTATATATAATGTCCATAAGGATCAGAATCTACGAGACAGAAACATGGTAGAACTAATTCCTTTGAAAGTCGCCGTAAAAACATTCTAGTTGCCATAGTTGCGGCACCTTTACCAGAAATGACTATACAAGGATATTCTTCCCACCATTTCACCTCGCTAATACGATTAAGGGCAGCATCTTTTTCCACTACCAAGATAAATTCCGCATCAGATTCGATAATTTCGACTTCGTCGAGAAAAGGTGAAATTGCCCAACCTCCACGACCTAACCTTTCTAAATCAATATCGTCACCACTATCTCGAATCTTTAATCTTCCAATGCAAGTTCCTCTTGCATTTGCCACTATATGAGTGGAATTTCGAACGATTTTTAACATTGTTGAGAGATCTTCAATTGATTTGTCACTGTTTTTTTGCTCTTTGAATAGATTTACATCAGCATAAAAGATTTCTCTTTTCTCTGCATGGATATTTTTTAAAAGAAGTTCATTAACTATTTCAATTACTCTCATAAGTCTTGTAGAATCTACAACACTTGCGAGGCTGTGAAACGGACGTTTTGTTATTTTCTCGCCTAAAAGTAGTAAATCTCTAACCTCATCCCATATGATATTGGTGCTGCTACGTGAGGGAATTTCAAATGAAGGTTTGCCTGTCTCCATAATTTGTTTTAAAAGAGATTGGGAAGTATTATGAATTCTTTCATAAGTTTCTTGAGTAGATGCTTCATCTACTTGGATAATATTTTTGGCTATGGGTATTTTTTCAACAGATCCCTTCTGTTTTATAGCTTTTTTATCTTTGAAACTGTGAATTTTCATAAGCCTTTGATCAATTTTTTTCTTTGAAGCTTTTTTTGGTTGCTCCTTCGACGCTGGCTTTTCAGATGATGTATAATCAGTCAAATCACGTTTATATTTTTTTGAAGTCTTTTTGCTTATTCTCCTTTTCTTCGTTGCCTTTGGCATATAATTCACCCATTTAACGTTTTTTAATCCGGCGATATACTCCCTTCTTTTTTGACTGCATTATAATTCCTTCATCAATCAGGTCATCAAGTGCATATTGAATGATTTCTTGAACAAAAGCATCCTTCTGCGTTAGGTAACCTCCTTCAATATTCGGAAATTTCAGTTCTAGAAGAGTTTCGATAGTAAAATCCTCCTCTGGTATTACTGATTTTATTTTTGGATAGAGAATCCGCCAAAAATGTCTTTGTTTTTCATTAATATTTTTTCTCTTTATGAGATTAGAGAAAGCTAGTGATGTTCCTTTTTTGGATCTTAAAATTCCTTGATCTTTAGAAGTATTTGCTTTAAAATCTTCTAGAAATTGTTCCAGTTGAGAAGGTAAATTCTTAACTGATTTATTTAGCCTTTGATTTCTCTCAATCTCAACTTTAAGCATTCCTAAATAATCTATAAGGATCTCATCATCTAATGGATCTAATTTTAAATTATTTCTCAATTCAGAAGTAAAAGAATTATAAACTTCTTGATCAAATCGACATTCCTGATTTTCTGAACTATAAAAAGAACATGTAGTTTTGTCCTTTGCGAGCTCACATTTCTCACAGTTTGAAAACGTCCTATGATGAGTTCTGAGAGTTTCGAGTATTAATTTTTCGGTAAATGGATCCTTTTTATTTAGTAAAATATTAACAATTTTTTCTGGCGACGCGCCCACAATAATATTGTACCCTTTAGATAAATCATCTAAGACTTCAGACAATAAATCTTTAACGTATTTACCACTCAATGTATCAAGCCCTAAATCCTCTATAATTTGTTTTATTGAGGCCCATTGTTCTGAAAGGACACTTCTAACATCAGGTTTAAGATCATCCTTAATTGGCCTTGATAAGGCAGTTTCAATTTCTTCTAAAGAAGGTTTTCCAGGAATATGTGTGCGAGTTTTAAAATCGCTGCATTCAATTTTATAGAGAGATTCGGCAAAAGTTTTAACACTTTTTAACAAGGTTATTGCCCGCCTCGCTTTTCGCTTTTTAATTTCTCTTCCCGTTATAAAACTTTTTAATTTCCGCCCCGCCGCCTCTAAAGCTAATTGTATTTCCCTTTTGAGCACGTCATCCTCAGCTAACGCCTGCTTACTCTGTGATTTGAACATTACATGCACAAATGGTCCTGAAACATTTACAAATACTCGAATTTTACCTTTTGGAATACCGTTTTCAAATGAATCAATTTTATAATTTTTCCAATTCACCTTGGAAACCGTTTTCCATATCACGCAGTCTGAATTATCTCGCAATTTAGGCGTGCGATTAACGAACCGGTAGAGAATGTCTGCAGCGTTTTTAGAAACATCTTTTATTTTTCCACCATAAGCTAACGCAACTTCAACAGAAAAGGCTAATCCTTTTCCCGAAGTTGGTGATCTTGTTTCCGCGGCAACAAAATTGGGTTCAAAATGTTTCTTAATTACGCGTTCAAGAATATCTGAGCCTACAGGAACGACCGTGTCTGTCGGAGGTGCTAGATATTTCTCTGAAATGAAAGCTTTATATAAGGCATTCATTTGGTCCTCATCTAGCTCAACGGGAGGTATATTTTCTAAACTAATATGGCCGCCTAGTTGATTATTGGTCTCCTGTATTAATTGATCTGCGAGGGTTCGGTTGATATCTAAGAAGTTTCTATTTAAGAACGTTCCAAGACTCGTTGTTGTTGCGCTTTCTAATAGTTTTCCCATTGCATTTGCAGTCATAGCTGCAGGACATTTTTCGATTTCCATCAAACTATCATAAATTGCCCGTTTTTCCTTGTTGGTAGACTCATTACCTTTTGAGTTTAATAGAGTTTTGTAATGTAGTTTTTCATCTACAACTTGGATTATTTCGGTTGCTTTACTCTTACCTACACCTTTCAGACCTTGAAGAAAAGAGGGAATGGTCCTATTTTTTGCAACCTTCAAGAGATTTAGAAATTCTGTCTTATTTTTTATCTCCTCTGTTTCTACTGATTCGGACACTACTTTGAATAATACCTCAGTCTCTCGTTTGCCTAGATCTTTAGCGATAATAGAATTAAGCGTCTTATTCTTTAATTTTGCATCTGCAGCAAGCGTGATTTTACGTGCGATGTTATAATTTAATTTACAAAATTCTTTTGAGAGGACGTCATAGGCAGTCCGTTCGCCCTCGCTTCCTATTAAATCTTTAAAACCAGTGAACGGAATAAGCGAGGGACAATTAATTCCTTCCCGTGTCGTGGTTTGTAGCAACTCAATTTCTTCTGGGATCAAGGCATCGGTTGTTTTTTTGTCGAATTTTATTCTTTTAAGAACTTTGGTGTATTCTTTCTTTGGAATTTCAGGAAATGTTTGCGTTAAATAATCCAAGAGGGGTCTTGCTGCACTTTCAGAGATTGCCTGCTTAAGATCGGCAAGTCCAAGTCGATTCAAGCAAGATGTCTGTTTATTTACTGCACGGGTTAATGCGCGTATTTCCTTCTCATTTAATTCCTTAGGCTTTTTTGAAAGAATGCCCTTTGAGCCACCCAATGCTTGATTGGCATTTTCTACTATTTTTTTCGCGCGTTCTCGACTCATTCGGACAAACTTTTGTTCCATAAAAGTGATAAGATTGGTATCTTCAGTCGTTCGTAGCATCTCTTTGAAATCTCCAATGTTTGAGGATGCAGGATGAGGCTTGGCATACTTTGGTTCATTTGGGAATTTGGAGACACGCCGGGGAAATACCATAATATCAAGATTAGGAGCAATGAATATTACTGAAATATGTGAATTTAATAATGAAGTTTGTTGAATGTATTCATCAGCATATCCTCTTCTATAAGGTCTATTTAAATAATTCAATCTAACATAAGTACCATGCTGAAAAGGCACCCTAATATCACTGGGCTCAATCGTATAGTCTTTTTCATTCTTTGAAGTCGTGAAAAATGTAGTTACTGTGGCCTTTTGATTATCTATATGACGACTAATAACAGTCACCGGCCGCCCTGTTGTATTCTGTGCATCAGAGAAAGCTGAACTAGCACCGAATCCTTGGCTCCCTCTCGTTTGTTTTAACTGTTCTGATTTACTTGAGGCCAAATATAAGCCAAATTTTTCTAAATCGGGGGGAACCAGCCCTATACCATTGTCGAAGACTTCGAAAGAAAACATACGGGTGTCGCCAGCTTGTTCATCTGACAACATCTCCGGCTTTTCTATTTCCTGGAGGCGGATAATAACCAGAGGTTCCGTATTAATAATGTCTTTAATGGGTTCTAAAAGTTCCCGCATTCGAATTATGAGATTTTTTGCGTTTATATCCTCGTCCATTAATGATTCTTTCGGTTTTGGATACTCAAAGTAAAAATCTTCCTTCATCCTATACATTTTTGAATATTTCCAGTTGCCAACCTCAATAGCATCAAGAGCATTATCAACGAATTCTGCCATGTATTGAGTGTGTTTATGAAACCCAATATCGAACCCTACAAGTTGGGTTCGCTTTCTCATAAATTCTGCAATGGTCCCTTGTTTGATGACACCTTTTTGTTTAATGCCTTTAAGTTCCCCTTCATCAAAATCAGGGTCTTTTTTATCCGATGGTGTTTTTTTAGTGGATTTTCCCTTTTTTTGAGCGCCAGTCTTTTTAGCCTTACTTTTCTGGGTCAAAATTTTACACCTAATTTACTAATAAGCCAAATAATCCTATCTAATTACAAATCATAACTCAAGAGATTAATCTCTCCTTCATCATCCAATAATTCAAATTCAACCATTCAATATCCAAATCAATATTAGTTTATTAAATTAAAAACATCACCTTTTCTAAAGTGAGATATTTTTTAATAATGGGCGCGTGGAAACTAGCCTGCGGGTTTGAAATGTCCGGTGAGCCCGACGAAATTTCAAATATGGCATGAAGCTTAAAGAATGTCATTTTTCCTCATAAATTTGTTAGTGGATCAGGGAAAAAGTATCATTCATTTATAATTCTTCTTAATGAATGATGAAGAAAAAATATTTTACCGAGTTATTATGGGATTCTCAAATAAATTGACTTCTTCTTCTGTAATATTCTAGCTTTCTTTACTTTTAATTTTTTCCACGGCGATATCCAGAATTTTTCGTGCAATTCTTGTTTTGTAATCCAAATTGAGGGTTATAACATTTTTATTTTGATCTATAACATGAATTGCATTCTTATCAGATTCGAATCCTTGCTCTGGTTTCCCGACATCATTCGCACATATGAGGAGGGAATTAGTGTCTTGTAATCTTTGATAAGCACAATCAATTAATTTTTCAGTGTCCACGTCATGTTCTGCCTTAAAGGGGATGATATAGACATTTGGATCTGCAGCGCGAGCAGTTTCAATACATTTTTCCGTGGGTTTGAGTGTTAAGTTCAAGGGATCCTGTTTTGAAGCTATTTTATAGTTTGCCGTATCCGATGGAGTATAATCTGAAATCGCAGCAGCACAAATAAATAAATCATAATGTTCATTTCGAAGCAAGTGGTTGATTTGCTCATTTAATTCGGCTGTATTAATGATTTCAGTTTTCTTCATAGTATAAGGAATTATTGCCGAAGTCCCTTTTCCATAAATAAGAGTAACATCCGCGCCACGTTTCTCCGCTTCAACTGCAAGTGCCACCCCCATCTTTCCTGTTGAAGGATTTGTGATGAATCGCACCGGATCAATATGTTCTCGCGTTGGGCCTGATGTAACTAATACTTTCATGCCTTCCATATCATGTCTAAATGTAGATGATTCTAAAATTAATTCCGTTGCCTTTTGAACTATATCATCAATATGGGCTATTTTTGCTTTTCGTTCTTCAATTCTGGGACCAATGAAATAAACCCCGAACCGCTTCAGCGTTTCAATATGATTCAAAACGATGGGGTGGTTATACATAGTTTCATGCATAGCCGGTACAATGGCAATCGGAATTCCAGTTCCAAAGCCAGTGGTCACTACGGTCGTGACGGGCGTATCATCAATTCCACAGGCAATTTTTGAGATGGTATTTGCGGTCGCTGGGCATACTAGTATGATATCGACGTTATCTCCCTCATTCCCTGCTAAACAGATATGCTCGATCTTCCCAGTTAATTCGGTGACTACCTCATTTCCGGTGGCCCAATGCATAAGATTTGGATGAATGATCTGCATAGCGGCTTCCGACATAACAGCAAAGACTTCGGCTCCGAGACGCATTAACTGTCGTGCAATAATTGGAGCTTCAATAGCCGCCACACTACCGCTAATGCAAAGTGCAACTTTTCTGCCATCTATAACTTTACTTTCGGATCCCGTTATTGTCTTGGAAGGATGCTTTTCATACATGGTTTTTCCCAAATAGGTTCTTTAAACATCTTTTTTCCTAGGTACTAACAATTCATTCCGCTTAATTAAGTTTGCTTATACAAGGTCCCCAAGCCTTTCAAATTTTTAGAATATATAGTATACAAATATTCTAGAGAAATCAAATTCGAAAGATCATGAATAGAGAAAAAATAGAAATTATTTGCTTTTTCCTGTTTTAATTCGTATTAAAAAAATAACTCCACCGTTAATAAGTAAGATAGAGTAGACCCATATTAAAAACCAATGGGCGAAAGTCATGATCGGGTTAAAAGAGACCATATAACCTAATATAACTAAAAGTACATGAACAATGAGAAATCTTAATGCCGGTTTTTGTATGTTCATCCTTCCATCATTAACATAATATGGGTTTTTGGCTGTTTTATAAGCCATAATAATAAAATAGATTAAATTAATGGAAATTAATGGCAATGAAATGAGTAAGATTATGGATTTATCCCATCCAAAATTATCTACAAATCCCCCAATCCCATTATATATAGACCACCCTATTGCCAATACAATAGCTAGTTCCATACCGATTAATTTTTCGGCATTTCTATTGAGCGTGGAGGGTTGAATTTTACCTAATTCAACTTCAGAACTTTTAGATGGACGATTAAAGAGGTAAAAACACACGCCAAAAGTTATACCTCCGAAAAATCCGATACTCATCTCCCAATTTTTCCACCAATCAATTGGGAGCGTTGAAAAGGTAGGGCCAAAATGCCAGAACGCGAAAATACTAAATGCTAATGCGAATCCTAATCCCATTGTTAATGCAAGCTTCACATTTCGCCAATCTTTTCTGAAAATCTCAAAAGCGAATAATCCTGCAAACAATCCAATCCATATCATTGAGGTTAGTGACGTCGAGAGCGTTCTCACACAATCGGGACATGTTATTAAATCATTATAATTTACTGAACCATATAAGGGATTAATCCACTCCGGTTTAAAGATTGTAATTGAGACTGCAATGACAGCGCCGACTATCCCGAACGTTAAGCGGATCATCGAGTCCTTAAAGCGAAGCGGTTTCTTGGATCCGAACCATCCCATTAGCACCCCAGTAATACCGCCCCAGGTCAAACCACATTGAAATAACCATAGATAACCTACTGCGGGATTTATTGGTACCCAATTGGTAGGATAATCTAGATAAAATTTTCCTTGAATCCAAGACATAAATTGGCCATACCCATGCATGCCACCTATACCAATTCCCATAACAATTGCAAAAACAATCCAACCCGAACTATAGGGACGAGTTTTTTTCTCGGCTCGTTCATAAGACAAGAAAAACCAAGCTAGCGCCCATCCAATACCTGCGAAAACACCACCTGAAGCCCCTCCATAGCCTGAGGACCCCCGAATCGCCCAGTAAAACGCGCCTATAGTACTCATTAACAAGATTGGAACAATTAAATCATTCAATAGATTAGATTTACTTGTCTTTAGACTTAAGCGTGAGAATTGTTCCTGTTGTTCAACATCTGATCCATTCATAATAGTATCATCTATTTACAATCACCCCTAAGTGCTTTTTTATTATCTTATTAATCTATATAGATCTTTATAGATTTCGAATTGTCATTAAACCATCTTGAAAAACTATATATATCAAAGTTTTTCAGTTCTTCCTGAAGGTTATAAAAAGTGATGAGAACAAAGTGTCCTGGGCACATCACTGGTTTCTTCGAGATATGTAAGAAAGAAGACGCCCGGCACACTGGTTCTAGAGGTGCGGGGGTTTGCATTGATAGAGGAGTGGAAACTAAGCTAGCAGTTTCAGAAAGCGATGATATTAAAATAGATATTAAAATTAATGGGGAAAAAAGTTCGGCACCTGTAACGCTATCGGTGGTAAATCATTTCCTAAAATTAATAAATGGCACGCATTCTTTTGTAATCAAGCATGAAGTTGAAGTACCAATAAGTGCTGGATTTGGAGCCAGTGGAGCAGGAGCACTCAGCACGGCTTTTGCCTTAAATAGCGAGTTGAAGTTAAATTTAACTCGCAATGCTGTCGCAACTATTGCACATGTTGCAGAAGTAGAGAATCAAACAGGGTTGGGAGATGTGATTGCTCAAATCCATGGCGGCGTTGAAATTCGACTTGAGCCGGGTGCGCCAGGCATTGGCAGCATTGATAATATCATCGTAGATCCCTTGTTCCAGGTAGTTTGCGTGAGTGCAGGGGAGCTTGAAACAAGATCAATCATATCAGATCCGGTCCATCAAGAGAGGATAAACCGGGCTGGGAATAGATTGGTTGCGGAATTACTTCAGAATGCCACGATTGAAAATTTTTTACGCCTTTCCCGGAAATTCACTGAGGAATCAGGTTTATTATCAGAAGATTTGAGAGATTTATTAACGTACATAGAGGATTTATATTCTTTCCCAACGAGCATGGTCATGTTGGGAAAATCGTTATTCACTTTTGCAAAAAAACCAAAAAGTAATGAAATGGAAGATGATATCCAAGCGTATTCCCCTAAATTAAACGTATTTACATGTGATATTGATTATATGGGTCCAAGAATAATTGAGGCACGATAAATGAGTAAAGAGAACGAAATTGGAGACAAGTTTTTACCAAAGGATCACCCGCGCTACGTTTCCCTCAATATTAGACATAATATTACAAGAGGATTTGACGATAATGTAGTAGCTAAGGCGGGATTAATTGCTCATGGACGTGGAGAATCGTTTGATTACGTTGTTGGCGAACGCACGAACGAACCGGCGAAGGAGGCAATAAAGGCGGCAGCTGCTGCATTGTTATTGGCAGAGCATCCAGTGATTAGTGTTAATGGTAATGTCGCGGCACTCGTGCCAAATGAAATTGTAGAATTGTCCCAAGTGGCTAATGCATCATTGGAGATTAATCTATTTTATCATACAGAAAAACGTTTGACCGCAATTAAATCTTATTTAACAAATGCTGGAGCTAAGGAAATCCTTGGATTAAACAGGGATGAACAAGTTTCCATTCCAGAAATTTCTTCATTAAGGCGGCATGTTGATCCAAAAGGTATTTACATTGCAGATCTCATCGTAGTGCCATTAGAAGACGGAGATCGGACGGAAGCTTTGAAAAAATTTGGAAAAAAAGTAATTGCGATTGATTTGAATCCACTCAGTCGGACAGCACAATGGGCGGATATTACTATCGTGGATAATATAATCCGTTGTATGCCCTTGTTAGTTCAAGAAGTGAAGAAGCTGCGTGATGAAGATCCCGAAACCTTACAAACAATAGTGAATTCGTTTGATAATAAAGAAAATTTAGGAAAAATGATAGGATTGATGGGGAAATATTTACAGGATCTAGCAGAAAAGGGAATTTACATCCCTGAAGCTGCGCAAGTTTTTGCTGAAATGAAAGAGGATGTGTGAAATGGAAAAGAAACAGATTTTACAAGTAGCATTAGATTTTATGAATTTGGATCGGGCGATGCAAGTTGCCCGCGAGTCCGTGAAAGGAGGTGTTGATTGGCTAGAAGCAGGGACACCTCTAATCAAGAGTGAAGGTATGAATTCGGTACGCACTCTGAAGAAAGAATTTCCAGATAAGATAATTGTAGCCGATATGAAAATCATGGATGTAGGTTCCGTTGAAGTAGAAATGGCTGCAAAGAGTGGTGCCGGAGTCGTTATTGTATTAGGATTATCGGACGATTCCACTATAAGTGAAGCGGTCGCAGCTGGAAAGAAATACGGTGCTCAAATCATGGTAGATATGATTAATGTGGAGAACATGATTGAGCGGGCAGCACAACTCGAACGCCTTGGTGTCGATATTATATGCGTGCACGTGGGCATTGATCAGCAAATGAAAGGCATGAAACCATTAGAAATTACGAGGCAAGTGGCTGAAATCATTACAACGCCAAAATTGGCGATTGCCGGAGGATTAAATTCTGAAACAGCTCCAAAAGCTGTTGAGGCAGGAGCTGACATCATAATTATAGGACATGCGATAACTGCTGCGGAAGATGCAGCAGATGCAACCCGAATCCTGAAGAAGGCAATGGCAAGTGGAAAGCCTATTGTTTCAAAGTTATTTAAAAAATATGATGAAGCGGAACTGTATAAAGTTTTCAGCATGGTATCCACTCCAAATATTTCAGATGCACTGCACCGAAAACCTGCTATGAGTGGCATAAATCCCGTTTGGCTAGGGGTTAAAATGGTCGGTAAGGCCGTTACGGTGCGCACCTATCCTGGGGATTGGTCAAAAACGGTTGAAGCAATCGATATTGCTGGGAAGGGGGATGTCATCGTGATCGATGCAGCTGGTGGAGAAGTTGCGGTTTGGGGAGAGCTTGCATCATGGAGTTGTAAAGTGAAAGAGATTGCAGGCGTAGTGATCGATGGAGCAGTTAGAGATGTTGATGACATTCGGGAGATAAAATTTCCTGTGTTTGCGCGGCACATTACCTCAGCTGCAGGCGAGCCAAAGGGGTTTGGTGAAATCAACATCGAAATTGAATGTGGAGGAATTAAAGTCGCTCCGGGAGATTGGGTCATCGGGGATGATAATGGAGTCATAGTAATACCCAAAGCCCAAGCACAAGAAATGGCAAATCGTGCGATGGATGTCCTTGAGCGGGAAAATCGAATTAGGGAGGAAATAAAGCGGGGAAGTACACTTTCAAAAGTTTTACAATTAAAAAAATGGGAGAAAATAGTAGGCTAGTAATGGTGATTGTGTGAAAATTGTGGTTATGGGAGCAGGTGCAATAGGAAGTTTATTTGGTGGCCTTCTTGCAAAAATGGGGAATGAAGTCAGTCTCATTGGTAGGAAACCACATATTGATAAAATTAATCAAGAGGGTTTAATTATTGAAGATGTAAGTGGGAAACTTCAAATTAAGATTCCCGCTACGTCTAATCCCAAGACTCTAGAAGCTCCCGATCTCATAATTCTCACTGTTAAAGCATATGATACTGAACAGGCTGTCAAGGACGTTCAGCCACTTTTTAAGTCCCATACTTACTTGATGTGTTTACAGAATGGATTGGGAACTGAGGACGTAGCAGAATCCATATTAGGTAAGGAGCGTCTTATTAGAGGAACCACGTCGGAAGGAGCATTGTTCTTAGAACCTGGAAGGATCCGACATACTGGGACTGGAGATACAGTAGTTGGATATGCAAATCAAAAGCAAGATTCATTTTTGAACCAAATTAGAGATATGTTTGAGGAAGCTGGGTTTAAAACATCGGTTTCAGATGAGATTAAACGATTAGTTTGGGAAAAAATTTTTGTAAACGTAGCAATCAATCCTTTTGGAGCGCTCACTGGGCTTCGAAATGGGGAATTACTCACGATTCCTCAGTTAAAAGAATCGATGAAAGCAGCTGTTTTAGAGGGGATTCAGGTAACTGAGAAATTAGGATTAAATATAAATAGACAGACTCCTATCGAGAAAGCGTTTAAAGTTGCTAAAATGACAGCAAAGAATAAAAATTCTATGTTACAAGATATTGAAAAAGGTAAAAGAACCGAAATCGATTTCATAAACGGTGCACTCGTAAAGAGTGGTAAAAACTTAGGGGTTTCCTGTCCGATTAATTCAGTATTAACGGCATTAATTAAAGGATTAGAAAAAAGAAACGAAATACTAAGCCTTATGGTGAATTAAATGGAAATGGAAGGTCTTCCGGAAGAAGAAGTGTTTAATCAAATATTGGAAACCCTAAAACAAGGTGATATGAGTTATGATTCGGGTCAAATTCTCGGATCGATGTGCACCAAACCACTTGCGCTTAGTATTAAGCTTTATCAAAGATTTTTTGATCGTAATTTAGGGGATCCTGGACTTTGGCGCGGAACATGGAAACTTGAGAGAGAAGCTATCAGAATTCTAGGCACTCTACTCCACAATCCTCGTGCAACGGGCTATATTGTCACAGGAGGTACAGAAGCAAATCTAATGGCTATGAGAATTGCGAGAACTTCAAATTTTAATGGTGCTCCCGAAATAATTGTCCCAATTTCCTCACATGCTTCTTTTGATAAAGCTGCAGACCTTATGAGGTTAAATATCGTTAAAATACCACTCACATCAGAATATACAGTTGACGTGGAAGCGGTAGAAGAAGCAATTTCAAAAAATACGGTTGCAATTATCGGAATTGCAGGTACGACCTCTCTCGGAGTCGTTGATCCCATTGATAAACTTTCTGAAATTGCACTGGATCGGGGGATTTACCTTCACGTGGATGCCGCTTTTGGAGGTCTCGTACTTCCATTTCTAGAAAAGATGGGTTATAATGTGCCATCCTTTGACTTTCAATTGGAGGGAGTTCAATCAATCACCGCAGACCCGCATAAAATGGGGTTGGGTCCAATTCCAAGTGGTGGAATCCTCTTTCGCAATAAAGAAATTTTAAAAAAGCGACACTATGAAATCCCATATCTGGCGGGGGGGAATATTCGACAAGCGACCATTGTGGGAACTCGTAGCGGGTATGCCGCAATTGCCACGTGGGCGATCTTCAAATGCTTAGGGCAGAAAGGATATATGAAAATTATCGAAAAGTGCATGAAATTGACCAATTTATTAAAGGATCGCCTAAAGCCGATCGAGGGAATTCGAGTAATAAATGATCCACCTCAGATGAATATATTAGGATTCACTTCTGAGTATAAATTAAAGGCGATAGAAAAGAGATTACGGAAGAGAGGTTGGGCCCTTGGCGCTTTTCCAGATCTTTTACGAGTCGTTGTTATGCCGCATATCAAAAAAGAGCACATTCAAAAGTTCGCCAATGACTTGGAAGAAATCATGCTAGAAATCCGAATGAGTAGTAAAAAAAGAAAAGTTAGGGATTTTACTCCGGTTGCATGAAAATATTCTTAAGGAATATACGCAACCGCTTCAATTTCGATTTCAATATCGAGTGGCAGCCGAGCAGCTTCCACGCAAGAGCGGGCGGGAGGCTTATCGGTAAAATATTTTCTATAAACCCTATTCATTTTATTGAATTTATTCATATCTTTTAAAAAAACGGTAGTTTTAACGATGTTATCCATCGTTCCCCCTGCGGCTTCAATAATTCCCTTGACATTCTCCATCGTTACCCTCACTTGATCCTTAAAAACGTCTGGAATTTTTTTTGTTTCGGGATCCAAAGGTGCCTGCCCAGAGATGAAAAGCCAATTTCCAACTTTTATGCCCGGTGAATAAGGGCCAGCTGGAGGCGCCCCATTTTCCGCGATTATTACTTCTTTCTTCATAAAATAAACTCCGTTTAAAGTTAAAAGAAAAAAATTCGAGTTAAAATATTCCAGTATCTAAGGAATGACCGCAGTCACATTTCCTATCTTTCGGTATTTTAGCAATTGCTTTAAAGATCAAGTTTCGGACATTTTCAACGTTCTTAGTCATCACGTTAAGGACTTCCTCAATGGTGACTGGTTCATCGCCATAAATATCCTTATCAGTTACCATACTAACGTTGGTGAAGCATATTTCAGCCTCACGAGCTAAAATGCATTCAGGATATACCGTCATTCCAATAACGTGCCAGCCTTGATTTCGATAGAAGAGAGATTCGGCTGCCGTTGAGAATCGGGGACCATTGATGCAGACGTATGTGCCGCTGTCTCTGAATTTTAAATTTAATTTTGTAGCCGTTTCAGCAAGGATGGCGCGAAGTTCAGGGCAAAATGGCTTGGCAAAAGCCATGTGACCAACCACGGACCCTTCATAAAATGTATCTTTTCGCTGGCCAAACGTCCGATCGAATAATTGATCAATGATGACGAATGTACCGACGTCAATGTCCTCTTGTAGAGATCCGCATGCACTTGGACTTATTATTCGAGTCACTCCAAGAGCTTTCATTGCCCATATATTCGCACGGAAATTAATCAGGTGGGGCGGGATATGATGCCCCCTTCCATGCCGTGCTAGGAACGCTACTTTCCGATTTTCCACGGTACCTAAGATAAAATTATCTGAAGTTCGCCCATAAGGCGTGAAAACTTTAGTTTCCATTGAATTTTTTACTATTGTGGGATCGTAATTGCCACTGCCGCCCAGCAACCCAATTTCCACGGGGAGAAACTCTTCAATTTTCACTTTATCCTCAAAATTCACGGGAATAAAAGTACAACCGATATTTCGCATTTTGAACACTCTCTTACTCTTCTACGGGGATTTGAATAAAACTCCTCACTTTATAGCCTGCATCCTCTAAGATTTTCCGTCCGTGCAGGCTACCCGTTAATTCAATCAAGAAGCATTGTTCAACTATTTCACCCTTTAATTGCTCAACTAATTTTGCCGCAGCGATGGCAGTTCCACCCGTTGCTAAAAGATCATCCAAAATGAGGACGCGTTCACCTGGCTCAATTGCATCAACATGCATTGTAACGATATCAGGGCCGTATTCCTTCTCATACTCGTACTCAACGGTCTTATAAGGCAATTTCCCCTTCTTTCGGATTGGAATAAACCCTGCTCCTATTAAATAGGCGATCATGGACCCGAATATAAAGCCGCGTGCTTCCATAGAGACAACTTTCTGAATATTCATCGTTTTATATGGTTCAGCCATGAGATTTATGGCTTCTATCAGGGCTTCTGGGTCTTGAATTAGTGTGGTAATGTCCTTAAACTGAATCCCTTTTTTTGGCCAATCTGGAACATTCCTGATTTTCTCTAATAAGTTCATCTTTTCCATCTCCGTAAATTAAACTATCATTTTAGATTCCTTTAATTAATCGATTATTATAATTTTCTGAGATTGTATTGAAAATATTTTATCACCATGGAACTTATGATTAGAATAAAAATTGGACACATCAAAATTCTAGATGGTATATTGAAAATATTCACAGACTTTTTGAGATTATACTTTTCTTTTTTATTCAAGGTAAAAAAAATTGGAGGTTGATAAAGAGCAGTGAGCAAGCATGATTATTTTATATTTTTTCTTGGTGCAGGCGTTCTATTCATCTTTATCGTTTTAGTTGGAATATTAATCGCGTGAGGTTAGGAAAAAAAGGAAAAAAAATAGGTATTTTACTTCATTTTTCATATGATTTTCCTTGATTTTTAGTTCTCCTTAGCCTTTTTGATTGTTTTTTTAGCTTTTTTTCACTAAGGCTTTTGCACTTTCAATCCATTGTTTGACGTCGTTTTTGGTAGGGGCTTTGTTAACATCCCCATGCCAGCCCGGCTTTTCTTCCAACTCGTCCGCAAACTTTGTCATTTTCTTATGAAGTGCGTCTGCCTTTTGTTTACTTAATTCTTTTACAGTTTCAATCTCCATCTCAAAAAGAAGGTTCGTGTATTCTTCGGCGGCGCGCCTCACCCGAAATAGATCTGCCATACAAATCCATTTATACAGGAGTTTCGGGCTAATACCGGTAGCTTCCGCGATTTCCACGAGAGACGCAAGTCTTAAATCTTCAGTCGTCTTTATTCCCACCTTCTTGAGATCTTCGGCGTATTCTTCGCCAATCCCTTCGATTTCTATAACGTCCTCGATTTGTGTTGCTTCAGGTGTTTTCGAGGCGAGTTTTACTTTTTTTTTTCGCCTTTTTCTTGCCTTTCTTTTTGGTATCGGCTCCTTGTTGGGGTGTTTTCTCGGCAAATGCCTTCGTGACATCTACACGACCTTTCCCTTGTGTATTGGGATCTAACTCAAGATCCATCGCTGTATTCATTAGGAGTTCTTTGACTTCCTGAGGAGTAATGTCAGGGAATTCGGCTTTGATCAAAGCAGCAACGCCCGCACAATGTGGAGTTGCCATTGACGTTCCACTGGCTTGCGTGTGATGATCATCAATGATGGTGCCCATTGCTGTATCTTTTGCACGTGCTGCAATGATATCGACTCCAGGTAACACGATGTCAGGTTTCACGCGATTATCTAATGTAGGACCGCGCGAGCTAAACCAAGCGATGTTATCGTTGTCATCAGAAGCTCCAATAGTAATGACTTTTTTTGCACATCCAGGTGATCCGACAGTACTCGATCCGGGACCCGCATTTCCAGCGGCAATACAAACAATGACGCCCTGGTCCATTGCAGCTTCAACAGCCATTGAACACGGATCGGTTCCATCGCAACTCCCAGGAACGTTGGCACCCAAGCTCAAATTCATCACGTGGGGGTTCTGTTTGGCGGCCCACTCAATCCCAGCAATAACACCTGAAAATGTTCCAGACCCATTTGAAGCCAACACTTTTGCGGCGATTACTTTTGCTTCGGGTGCAACACCTACATATGTTGAATTGGATGCTTTTCCGTTTCCCGCAATTGTTCCAGCGATATGTGTTCCGTGTCCATTTCCATCAAAATATCCCTCACCCGTAAAATCTTCGGAGGCAACTAACTTCCCTTTGAGATCCGGATGCTCTCCATCAACGCCCGTATCGACCACCCCTACGATCATACCTTCTCCTTTATTTTTCATTTCCTTCCAAACTGTGGGTGCTCCGATATGGGGCACGCTTTTATCAAGGCAGGTGTGAACTTCCATGTCCTCATGGAACAAATCTAGATCTTTATCTTTACTTGCCTTCAGAATTTCATTAGCAGGCATCTCAACTGCAACCGCTTTTATTATTTCATAGACATACAGCACTTTAGCTCCTTGGGCCTTAAGTTTTTCAGCCATTGCTTTTGGATCTTTCGCTTCTATAATTACTGGCATTAAAGCATCTTTTAACGCATTAACTTTTACTTTTTCTAGAAAACTAGCACGTTTGAATTTTTTCGCATTGAATTCTGCCTTTATGCCGGCATCTTTCTTAGCTGATTTTTTACCTTTTGGCATATTTCTTTCATCCTCTTTGTTAATTTCAAAAATATTTCTAAATTTTTTTGTGATTATTTATTTTTATTCATTTTTATTAAATAGTTATTGCATAATTTTTTAATCATTAAATCAAATATTAAGGAATTTTAATAAGCAAGAATTCCGCTTAGATTAAATAAATGAACTGTACGTGTAATAGATTTGCCAAAAGAAAATAATAGATAATAGTAAAGGGGTTTTAGTATGACGGAAAAGAAAAAAGTTCGGACGATTTTTATCGTTTCAATCATCATTCTCTCTAGTTTTCTGTTCATCAATAATAGATTCATTCATTTTTCTCAAAAAGAATTCCAAACTCAATTGCCCGAGGGGAATTCCTCACTTGATGCGAGCATTTATGATTGGGATTCTCAAATAACTATAGGGGTGGGGCAAAACCCTTTATCACTCGCATCAGGCGATGTAAATAATGATGGTGAGATTGATATCGTGGTAGCTAACAATCAATCTAACACAATTTCCATTCTCCTTTGGAATATTACCCTTGGGGATTGGGTTGCACACAACCGTTCCGTCGGGAATGGACCTCGTTCGGTGGCTGTTGGAGATGCGAATAATGATGGATTCGCAGATATTGTTACAACAAATCGTCTATCCAATGATATAAGCATCTTGCTATGGAACAGCACGAGTCAAAACTGGACCTCACAAACCCTTGCAGTTGGAAATCAGCCGAGCTCCGTCGCTATTGGAGATGCCACTAACAATGGCACGAATGAAATTGTCGTCGCCAATTATAATGATGATAATGTTTCAATTTTCACCTGGAATATTTCAAATAGCACTTGGAATCCTGAAATCACCAGAAGCGTGGGGAGCGGCCCTGTTACCGTAAAAATCGGAGATGTCTATGAAGATGGATTAAACGAGATTATCACCGGAAATGAATTGAGTGGTAATGCAATAATTTTACGATGGAATGAAACTGGGAAAGATTGGTACCAAGCACTTCCAATGCTCCCTGGAAATCCGCCCTCTGCGCTAGCGTTGGGAGATGGTAACAATGATGGGCAAATAGAACTCATAAAAACTAGCTTACTTGATAGTTTCATATATTTCCGGACATGGAATCATGGCACGCAGGTCTGGGATCCATTAACAAAAATTATTGGAAGCAACTCCTCAGCAATTACCGTAGGAGATGTGAATTCGGATGGGCAAAATGACATAGTTACTACCAACTATTGGGATTCGAATATCAACCTTTTATTATGGAATAATTCTGCGAACGACTGGAGTGTGACCACGAAGAGCGTGGGGACGGGTCCTGCTGCAGTAATTATCGATGATGTTAATAATGATGGACTGGCAGAAATTGTGACTGCAAATCGGTTAGCAAACACGATTTCAATCCTCCTTTGGAATACGACATCAGGAATGCTAGCGGGGAGCATTTGGCGTTCAGTAAGTTATCGTCCAGCGGCAGTAGCTGCGGGCGACGTTAATCATGATGGGGAAATTGATATCGTTACAGCCAATTCGAATAACAATTCAGTTTCAATCCTTACGTGGAATGAGACCTTAACTGATTGGAATCCTGAAATTCTCTTACCTGTTAATGTTTCCCCTACATCTTTAGATATCGGTGATGTAAATAACGATGGGGTACAAGATATCGTTGCATATACTTCTAACGTTAGTCTTCCCTTTTCAAGGAATGTATCGATTCTTCTCTGGAACAAACTGGTGAATGACTGGGATCCTTATATTACTCGTTATGTCGCTCCGTTTTCATGTGATGATGTCATAATAGCTGACGTTAATAACGATGGGGCAAATGATATCGCAGCTGTCACTGAATCTAGTGGGCCCTATTTATTTGTCCTACTTTGGAATAAATCGACTGGAGATTGGAACCCCTCAAGAGGATTAGCGGTCGGTGCTGCACCTTATGATGTCGAGGTAGGGGATGTCAATAATGATGGGTTCAACGATATAGTGGTTGCCGGAAATAGAAGTGGACCTATAGCAGCTCAATATTGGATTCGATTGTGGAATGGCTCAAAAGGAGATTGGGATAACCATAGCACGTATACTTTCTGGTTTGGGGCACAATTTTTCACGCCGGCCATTGCGATAGGCGATGCGAATAACGATGGATTAAATGATTTAGTCGTAACGAATAAAGAAATGAATAGGGTTAACATCTCTATTTGGAATGATACGATAGACACGTGGAATCCACCAATTCCTAAGGACGTGGCGTCAGATCCAGTGTCCGTGGAAATCGGAGATGTCAATAATGATGGGCAAAATGATATCGTGGCATCTTGTCTTTCTGGGCACGCATCAGTCCTTGAATGGAATGCAACTAATAACGATTGGGAATCCCATAGTGATAAAGGGGCAGGGATCAACCCGCGTTCGGTCGTAATAGAAGATGTAACGGATGATGGGATGAATGATATTACAGTTGTTAATCCGCAAGCAAACACGATTTCGGTAGTGCCCTATAATCGCTATCCATTTATCCTATCGAAAACCCAACTCCAATCGAATCCGGTTTGGGTTCAGGACGAGGATTTTGGATCATTCTCCATTGATTTAACGGGGTATGAAAGTGATCCTGAAGATCAGAATGCAAGTCTTCTATGGTATCCTTCTGACCTTGATACCTCACTTGTAACAGTCAGTGGAAATTTATCTGCAAATGATGTTCTGACATTTTATTCCATTGGAAATGTAAGTGGGACGGATACATTTTGGTTACGGCTTCAGGATGGCCACAATTTTCTGGATATGATTTCAATTACAATTATTATCAATGCTGTTAATGATGACCCGGCTATTTTATCAAAGAACGAACTTCGAGGTAACCCAATTTGGGCTCAATCGGTAGATGTTCAATCATTTTCAATTGATCTAACTACTTATGAATCTGATGTGGAGGATAATGGATCTAACTTGGATTGGTTCGTGAGTGGATTAGATCCCAGCATTGCAACGATAACGGGAGAAAATTCTTCCGAAGATGTTCTCACTTTTTATCCACAAGGAAAAGGAACAGATACCTTCTACTTGGTACTCATCGATAGCGAAGGAGGAATAGATACCATCTTAATCACCATTACAATTGGGGCGAACATAAAACTCATTCTTGCCATAGTTATTCCTTTAGTCGTGGCTGGCGCTGTAGTCGGATTTTATCTTTTATATTGGAGAAAGCGCATCCCTCCTAAAAAACTTTTTAAAAGAGTCAAGATAGTTAAATCTAATGGTCAGAAAGCTTGAATGAATGTCCTGAAAATAATTTAAAGCAAGTTATCATTTAAGTATTTGAACTGAATGAGAAACAGTGGTGAAGGATAAATGGAAACTAAAGAACGCCAACTCTATTCCCGACACACGATGCTGGAAGGTTGGGACCAAGAATTAATAAAGAATGCAGTCATTTTCCAAATCGGAGTAGGGGCGTTAGGGTGTGAAATAGCAAAAAATTTAGCGCTTACCGGAGTTGGAAAAATCATTCTCGTCGACGATGACACGATTGAAACGTCGAACTTGTCGAGGCAAATGCTGTTTTGGCCGGGAGATGAAGGCCGCCCTAAGGCGGAAGTGGCTGCAGAGCGTTTGAAAACATTTAATCCCTACATAGAAGTGGAATACTATTTCACAAAACTCCAAGAAGTTCCAACCCCCGTGTATGAGAAAGCAGATGTGGTTATTGGCGGATTAGACAATATCAAAGCCCGATTAGACTTGAATGACATTTGCTTACGCTTGAAAAAGCCACTCATTGATTCAGGAACATTAGGATTTGAAGGGCACGTGCACCTTGTTCTCCCTGAGGGGTCCGTTCCGGGACAAGAATTTGATACGCCATGCCTGCGATGTTTGATGCCAGTACCCCCCGCGGACGAACAATTGATTGCCGCTTGTACACCAAAAGGGATCCCGAAAAAACGTGAACATTGTGTTCTCCGTGCAGAATATTTTTTCTCTAAAGAATACAATCGAAGTCCTAATTTAAAAGATCCGGAAGATGTCAAGACTTTGGTGAAGATGGCAAATAAGGATGCGGAGAATTGGAATTATGCACCAACCTTTATTGAAGAAGATATGGAAAATATTCTAAAAAATAAAATGCCAGCCATCCAGACAGTAAATGCTGTCATTTCAAGCATCCAATCTCATGAAGTCCTGAAAATTCTCCATCTTTTGAAGGGTAAGAATATAGGATTGCCAATGACACCTACTTACTTAAATTATAACGGAGTTTATGGATTAGTCGAGTATATTGAGATTGGGAAATGGGATGATTGCCCTGCTTGCGGGAAAGGACAAAGAATCCGAATTCTTCAGTTAGTAGTTGATCCAAATGGACCAATTAAGGATATCTTTGATGGATTGAAAAAGGCCGATTTTGATCTGAACCCTCAAGTGTGGTCCATCACTCGTGAAATCTCTAAAAAAATTATTTATAACCCTTACATTCCTAAATTCAATGATTTAAACAGAAAAATCAGTGATGCAGGGATTTTAGATCTTGATGTCCTCCTATTGGTAGCATCCAAAGAAGACCCAATCAGAGTCTTAGTTGAATTTCTCAAGGAAAGCGAGCACGATTCATAGTTTTTGAAGAACAATTATCCATTCTTTTTTAATATTTCCCCCATGCCGAGCGCGAGGTATCTTTAACCGCTTATTTATTATGTCATACGAGTAATTCATCGTATTTTTGTAGCCCAATTCGTCTTCTGCAAATTGGATGAGTATTTTGGGGGTGGAAATGTGGATATTTCGAATATTATTGCTCCCAATCACGATACAATAATGCCCTTCGGGTCGGAGAACCAGAAATACTTCCCGTAAATTTTTGAACATCCGAGAGAAATATAGACTAACGATGCCAGCCCGCTTCTTGTCTAATGATGCAATCTTACTGATGAGTTGATTCAGCTCTTTAATTGGAAACTCAGGGAGATCATAATAATACTCTTTATATACGTTTTCCGTCCCAACAAATTTCTGATGAAGTGATGAAATTTCTTCTGACTGAAGCAAGCCGGTCCAAAATGCTTCTAACTTATGAATTCGCACGTAATCTAAAGCATTGGCATAAGGAGGAGAAGTTATTACTAAATCAATTTCGGTGGGACAGCGAATTTCAGTTGCGTTTCTATCAATGATTTGGATGGAAACATCTGAAAAATCATAATGAGAATATTCTTTAATTATTTTAAGACGGGATTGGAGAGATTTTTTGAAAATATCATATGTTGGAATGTTTCTATCTTCACGCATTCTGGAGTATTTCGTTTTCGCGGGGTGTAATTGATCTTTATCAGCTAAAGACACGTTTCGGATAATACTTGCAAGGATCAATAGAAAGAAATTACGAATAGGGGGATTTTCTATGTTAAAAATATAACGTTGAAGTTTTATCAAATCATTTAGAACATTTGGAGAGAACCAATAAGTTAAATTGGGAAAATGAGGGATTTCTTCTTCTGATAGTTTTGAATTTTCATAATTTTTTGAGAGAAACTGTTCAAGGTGGTTGCATTCCTTTGAGAGGAGTGATAAATTAAGTGGAGTAGTTTTCACCCTTGAAATTAACTGGGCTAAGGGATTGATATCTATTCCGAAAGCGTTCCGATGCAGCAGCTGCGCTTCAACAAGTGTAGTTCCACTACCACAAAACGGGTCAAGTATTGTGTCATGGGGTTGGGAAAATTTTTGAATGCAGAATTGAGGAATTTGAGGAATAAATTTAGCAGGGTAAACGTATAAACCATGAGTTTGGTAAGTAAGCATACTTCCTTTAAAGATTTTAGTAAATTTAGTAATATTCTGAACCACTCGATCATAAATTTTTTCCATTTTAGGCGATTCAGAGATTTTGAGAATTAAGTTAGGGGGATGATTATAAATTTTTTGGGATTGATCTGCATGATCAACTTGTAGAATCGTATCAGACGTATCTTGTGAGTTCAATTTACTCATTCTTAATCTATTTTTTTAGTTTCTAGAGTTTGTTTAGCCGTAACTGAAACTTTTGAATCGATGTCATTTTCAACTATTACTCCTGGGGCGATAATGGATTGATATCCAATTTTTCTCCCAGGAAAGATTGAAACATTGATTCCAATGAAAGTTTCATCTCCAATAATCGCCCCAAACTTTTTACGGGGGACTTGAATTTGTTGAGAATCGAAAGTCATATATATTGGCTTATTTCGGGGTAATAAATTCCAAGTCTGAGTGCCTGCACCAAATTCTACGTGACGCCCAATTATACTATCACCAATATAGCTTAAACGGCCAACGGAAGTATTATCAAAAACAATGCTATTTTTTATCTCCACGCCGAACCCAATGGTGACATTATTTCCGATACTGCAGTATTTTCGGAGAAGCGTGTTGGATCCAATATAGGTATCATTTCCTATATAGAGGGGACCAAGTAAGGTAGCTCCGGGGCGAACAACAACATTTTCGCCAATATAAACTGGTCCTTCCATCTTAACACGACCAGATATATCAGCGCTTTCAGCAATGTATGACCCTTTCCCCTTCAATAATCTATCAAGCACGAATTTGTTGGCTGTTAGGATATCCCAAGGATAACTTATTTCAGACCAATCCTTCTCCCACACGCAGGCGTAAACGCGTTTTTTATCATTTATGAATTTCTGTATGGCCTGATCCAGTACTTTATCGGAATGAATTACTTCGAAAATTTTATTCGGATAAACATACAGACCTGAAATCGCGAAATTGGAAGGTTCCGTACCCCTTTCAGGCTTTTCGATGATTTTTTGTATTCGAGCTTCCTCATCAATTACAGCAACCCCAAATAAACTTGGATTTTCCACGAGATTCACGGTGATGGTCAAGTCTGCTTGTAAATTAGTATGTGTCTCAATCGTTCGCGTAATTATTTCAGGGTCGGCTAGAAAATCAGCATGTGCGACAAAGAAAAAGGACTCATTCTTAAACTGTTCTTCAGCAGCCAGTATCGCTGCTTCCACGCTTTCCATTTGAACTTGTTCGACATATTCTATTTCAACTCCAAATTCAAAACCATTCCCAAAATACTCAATGATTTGGTCTTTTTCATAACCTACGACGATGACAATATCTTTCAATCCCGCTTCTTTTAAGTTATTAATTACATGTTCAAGCGTGGGTTTTCCGCCTAATGGGAGCATCGGTTTCGGGAGGGTGTTGGTTAAAGGCCAGAGGCGCCTTCCAGTGCCGCCCGCTAAAATGAGAGTTTTCAATTTAATCACCATTCAACTCATTAAATGAGAAATGGATTCTGAATCTTTATTTTAATTAATGCAATACTGCAAATTCTATCGTTTTGATTCATCCATTTAAAATTATTATGATTATATTCTTTTTGTTAAAATTTAAACAAAACTATTAAAAGGGATAATTTAGAGGAAATAGGTTAGTTCAGCAACACTTGAATGGGTTCAAGGGTATGATTCAAATGCAAGCTGAGGTGATCAGGCAAGATTTAGTGTAGAATCAACTCCGACAAAAGTCCATCACCAGTTTGAGTTCTTGGGAGAACCCTGCGCTTAATTCGTGTTAATGTCACTAGATGTACCACCCCACTTTCGAATGAAATGGGAGGTGATTGATGGAAGTAAACCTGAATATTATATGGTACTGGCAAAACGAAGCGTATTATGGCCCCAATGGTCGGGAGGCGGAAATTTTAGCCCATCCAAAAGAAGAATTCAAAAAAAATGAATAGTCCGTCTAAGTGTAGAGGATTTGGGAGATGCACGACAAGGATGGGTGGGTTGGGTCTTAATAAATGATGCTGCCTATATAGTACTTGTAACATGAATAAAAAGGGTAAATATAATAAATAAAAAAGGTGATTAAAAACGCCGACAAAATTGCCAAAATTTTCTAAACTCAGGGGGTAGACGTATCAGCATTTTTAAAAATCGACAAAACAACTTTAATTTTCCCTGTATTAAATTCAAATCACAAATTAGTGTCAATGTAATATTTGGAGATATGGCAAAATAAAAAAGGTTAAGTGTATGGATCTGAAATACATCGTCATAGATAGTACCATTGGTCGTAATGAGGAGGATCTCAAGATCTTGGAGGAAATTTCAACCAATGGGACCTTTGATGATAAAAATTTATTATTACTTCAATTTACAAAAGCAAATGGTAAAGTCAAGAACTTGCTAGATTCCTTTTCAAATCTAAAGATCATTGAACTCGAAAATAAAGCGAACTCCAGCGACATTAAAAGTATTTTCCAGCATTTCTCCGAGATTGAAGGCAAAACGGTTGATACCTTCAAAGATAAAATCAAGTTGGGAAAGAAGATTCTTTACTTGGACGCAGTCTCCAATTCTTTCATTCGGCGATTTGAAAGCAACCAAGAATGCCCTGGATTCTGGAACTTGGCCATTGGCACTTTCTGCCGACATGGCTGCACCTATTGCTTTCTAAATCTAACGATGCGTATACGACCGCTCTGCATAGAACACGTTAATCTTAGTCGTTTGAAGAATAATTTGAAGCATTTTAATAAAAAACACGGACACATCAACGCCTTATTGAATGCGGACGAGACTTCAGATCCATTAGACAATGAGCCAATGCTTCATTTGTGGAACAAAATCGTGGAGATTGTAAGAGATTCTGGGAATCAACTTTTATGCTTGACGAAAAGCAATAATGTCAGGACCATTCCAGAATCCGATGGCGGGAAATTAGCTGATTCGGTGATTTATAGTTGGAGCATTAATCCCAAACCGATCGTACATCGGTACGAACCCCTTACAGCATCAAGTGAGGAGCGTTTAAGTGCCGCTAAAAAATTGAAGAATTTTGGATACCGCATTCGTTTTCGCGTAGATCCAATTTTACCTGTTCAGTTTATGAAAGATCTTTCAAATGGAAAAGATCTTTCTGTAAAAGATATAGATTTAGAGGAATATTTCCTTTTAATTGATAAGTTCTCTGAAATTGGACCAGAGATGGTTACATTTGGGACTTTTCGCGCATTACCGCCCCTCTTTAATTTTCTTTTAGATAAAACTTTTAAAAAACAACATTTGAGGAAAAATGGGAAGCGATTTAGAATCCCAGAAAAATTTCGCCATTATATTTATGAGCAATTAGGAAACTACACTCATAATCTTCTTGGTTGTAATATTGCTATTTGTAAAGATCCAACAATTAAATTAAATTTTAGCACTTTAAAAGTTCCTTGTCAATGCATAAAATTAAGTGATTAGCTCCTTTTTACAATGACTTGTATAAACTTGAATGAATTGATTTAAACTATTTTTTAAATGATGGAATCTCTTATTATTCGTGTCTAATACGGATGATTGTAAATAATTTGGGGTCACCTATTGAACGAAAATGAAGATTATCATGAGTTTGGAGAACACACAAAATCCAAATTAAAACTTTTGGGATCTTATATACCCCAATGGGACTATATCGTTGGCAGGAGGAGACCTAAACATTTTATTATTGACTGTATGGCAGGAACTGGATACAATGAAATAGAGAATAAAAAAGTTAAAGGATCTGCGCTAATTGCATGTAAAAGATTAAAATATAAGTTGAATTTAAAGATTATATTAATAGAAAAGGACACTAAAAAATTTAAAACTTTACAAAAATCTGTAGAAGAGTATTTAAAAGATACAAATCTAATTGATGAGTTAGAAAAGATTAATTTTCATTGCAGAGATTGTAATAAAATCATCGACTCCGTTTTAAATGATATTAGAGATAGTATTTCACTCTTTGTAATAGATTCATATAGTGCACCAATTAATGAGTTAATTGAAAAAATTGGTTCGAGAACTTTGAATCCAAGACCCTTTAGAATGGGTACAGAAATTTTCATCTTTTTTAATGCACCCTATCTAAACCATTATGGAAAAGCATGTATAAATTATAAATATGAAGACTTAATAAAAAAGACGCCCCTTTCAAAGGAAGAACGTGGAGCAAAAAAGAAAATCGAAGAATTTAATAGGATTTTTGGAGATGAATCTTGGCAAAAAGTTTTCAAAAAGTTCTCAGAGACAAAGGATAGAATAGTTCATCTATTGAAATTATATATTCATAAATTAAAGCGATTTTTCAGATTTGCAGTTCCATTATCTGTAAAGGATTATAAAGGAAAATTGAAATATTTCTTCATTTTTGTGACAAATCACTATGAAGCTTTTGATATGGTTTATAAAAAAAGAAACCAAATAGAAATAGAAGGCACGCTAATTCAATACTGTAATTTAGGAAGAAAATTCAACCTGCAGGAAAATTCCAGGAGAATTTTGTTTAAAAACCTAAAAAGGAGAATTTCCAAAGATGAAAGAATTCTATTATCAAAAATTCTACGTTATAAAACCGATTTTGAAACGGATTATTTTGATGAAAATCTAGAACGATTCTTTGAAACCCTTTTAAAGAATAGAATAGATAAACAAGATGAGAAAATCTCATTAAAAAAGGGGCAGAAAACTCTTAGTCCTTTTAAGAAAAAAGTTGAGAAGATTTCAAGAACAAATGCATTAGATTACTTTCAAAATTTACTCAGTCAATTGTATGAAAAGAAGATTTTGAAAAAAGGAAAACGTATAAATGGGATAGGAGAATCATTTGACCGCTATTATATTAACCCTAGATTCCTGAGACCAAATTTTTAAATAACTCCCGATATCATATTAGAGGCCTAAAATGTAAGGAAAGTTAATAATCTTTTATAATATATTTCTAATTTTACCAAAATTTGATTCATTTTCCCAAAAATTAAGTTTGATGTCTTTTATTCAAAAAAAATCTTTTTTTTTGGAAGGATCCGCCATACATTGAAAACCATTATTCTACGAAGAAATTTACACTTAAATATCGAAAAAGTTTAAATAACATTATGTATTCAGGATCCTTGCATTTTTATGATTGTTTTTGGATGATGTTATGAAAATGAGTAAAGAAAACGAAGAACCTGAAATTTCGATTCAGCCTAGAATATTGGGTAATTCGATCACTGATATCGAAGTTGAGGGTTCAAAGCTACCTCTAAGGGAGACAGTATCAATCGATAATCTTTCTGCAGTAGTTGAAAGCGTCCGAAGCTTTAATAAGTTCATTGATTTGGAATGGATTTTGAAGAAACTCAGGGAAATCGAAGAAGAGCAGCTTTCAACCTGGGAGGCACGGGCTCTTCATTTCTTTGTTGAAAAGGAGTTACTGGAAAATCAGGCAAAGGCAATGGAGTTCCTAGCCAAAAGCGGCGAAGTTGTCCGCGAGGTTTATCTTGATGCGATGGGACCGTATCTCAGGAAGAAAGACATGGCGAGTCTTGGCGGCCTTCTAGCAGGCATTACGCTTCGAGCGAAAAGTCGAGGGCACGAAAGCCCATTCATTATTGAGTGGAAGATTGTTGGGAATGATTATCAGTGTTTCTATAGGTTACGACGGGATACTTATGCGGAACCCATCCTAAAGGCGGCTAAAGCACGAATGGAGGCGAAGTAATAAATGTCGGTTTACATTAAACCCTTTATTAAAGGCGATAAAGTGGAACAAGTTTCCTTCATTTTTGAAGAGCCCATTTCCATCCGCGAACTAGTTTCAATGCTTAAGAAAGCGAACGGCAAACCACGACATGCACACCGGTTCACTCCCCAAAACTACGTTTATAGCTATGGCGAAATAATCGCAGTAATACTTCGCTGTAGTTGTGGCCGGTCCAAACGCGAATTCGTGTAATTTCTCCTTTTTTTCTCAAAGATAAGGTGCTAAAAATGGTAAGAATTGAGGATTATCGGATCTACACCAAAAAGCCTGCCTTCAGGCCAAAGGTAGTCATCTTCTGGTTTCGGATTTTAAGGAACAATGCAAATAAAGTTGAAATGAAGATCTTTGAGCTCCTCCCTCCGAAAGTTGTACAGTGCGCGCTGTACAGGAGCAAGAAATACCTGAAGTTCTGGGCAAAGTGCCCAGTTGGACCCAGTGAACCATGGCAAATTGAAAAACAGTTTCTTGAAATCCTTACTAGCATTCTGAACTTAAGTAATAATGAATACTAATCTTTCAATGATTCTTTTCGGAAGTTTCTTGTCTATTTTTAACTTTTTCAATGTTGCTTCGCACTTTTTCTGCATGAAACGAATCACCTTATATCCCACTTCAACTTTTTTTTTAAAAATTATTACTAATTTATAGTGAATACACACTTAATTAAAAATCATTTTCAAATTTCTTGACTATAAGAATGAGTAGGACTCAATTATTATTAAAATTAAGCCATTTAAGTAGATCAAATTGAAAAAGGAACGCGGAGAGCCGCCGGAATGTGATGACTTTATATATGGTTTTGTAGAAATTATTTACAGATGAAAATGAGGTCATCCAACAACTTAATAAGGGGTTTTAAGGAAAAATTTACGGAAAAAATGAATGCCGGAAATGCGCAAATCAAATCTACAGCAAATCTTCCGAAAAGGATGAAAACTCTCGATTATTACTTAGTCAATCATGAGAATAAACCAGCACAAACATCCAAAACTCAGGTAAAAACGGTCAAATTAACGGAACGCATCCAAGTAAAAACTTCAAAAGTGTTACACCATCTCTTTCGATGCTCTGAAAACCTCTATAACCGGGCAAATGCGTTATTGATTAAAGGAACGCACCAATTTGTATTAACGAAAGGTAGATCCACGCAAAAAGCAGGAAAGCTGATTCCCTATCGTCCTTTAGAACGCGAGCTGAAGGATGAACCTGAATATCGTGCATTACCTGCACAGACGAGCCAGCAGATTTTATTGCTATTACAGAGAAATTGGAAAGCATTTTTTGAGGCTTACGCGGATTGGAAGAAACATCCTGAGAAATATGAAAAAAGACCTCAATCTCCAAAACTGAAGAGTAATGGAGAGGCACTCCTCATTTTTACGAATCAACAGGTTAAAGTGAAAGGAAATTTGCTATGGTTTCCACGGCGGACTCAAATAGACCCCATACGGGTGAATGTGGCACGCATAGGGAAACTGAAACAGGTTAGGATTTTGCCTAAGGGGTATTACGCTATCGTTGAGATCATATATGAACGAGAGGTAAAGATACCCTCAGTGATTAATGATCAGAAAAACCGAATGCTTGCGCTTGATTTAGGCGTGCGAAATACTATATGTGCAGTAAATAATTGTGGATTGCGTCCTTTTATAGTAAAAGGTGGGGCAATCAAGTGGATTAACCAATATTACAATAAATTGCGCGCAAAATACCAAACAATATATGCCAATCATAGAATTAAGGGCAATACAAAGCGCTTGCAACAGCTAGATCGGAAACGGAACAATAAAATTGAAGATCTATTTCATAAATTGTCAAAGGCAATCATCCAATATTGCATTTATAACAGTATAAGTATGGTTGTTATCGAATATAACGAACAATGGAAGCAAAGGATCAATTTAGGAAAGAGGAATAACCAGAATTTTGTCGGAATCCCATTTTATCGATTGATAGGGAAAATAAAATATAAAGCGGAACTTAAGGGAATTAAGGTAGTTTTAGTGGGAGAGAGCCACACATCTAAGTGCAGTTTTCTCGATAACGAATCTATCGAACACCACGACACGTATAAGGGTAAGCGTGGAATTTATCGTCCAAAAGCTCGCGGAGGAAATGGGAAAATAGAGTTTGGGCTTTTTAAGACCGCCCAAGGTAAAATTATTAATAGCGATGTGAATGGAGCTTATAACATTCTTCGTAAAGCATTCCCGAAAGCCATTTCAGCTGACGGGATCGAGGGATTAGGGTTAGTCCCATATTCTGTATCGTTTGCAGAATTAGAACGTCTTGTTAACCAAAAGTCAGCACAAGATGTAATCCCGAAAGCTTCCAAAGTGGACGGGATTGAGGCGGCGGGGTCCTGCCTATTATTTCGTATTCGAAATAATAAATAATAAATAAACTAATAATCATTAAGATCCTATATTAACAACCATTCTCTTACTGAAATTACGGTGTATTCTCATGAGTTTAAGCAAGGGAAAAGCAAAGGATCTGATGAAACGGGCATTAAAGAGAGATGATCTCGAGGAGATCAATCGGCTTATTTTAGAATATCCATTCCTCATCGACGAATTCAACCTCGATCCTTATAGATGGTTGGATTCCGAAAAGGCGGTTATTTGTGCATTGGGGATCATGGAAGATGAGATGAGCGGACCAGCACGTGCGGATGATATTGTCAAGAGTGTCATTGTTGATTTAAGAAAAAATATGAGTGATATCGAAGTTTATGCAATTTTAGACCGAATGGAACGTCAGAAATTTATCATGAGGCGTGGGTATGGTTACGTGCTAACCGCGAAAGGCGCTGAAATCTGTGATGAAACTTTATCAAAGATCAGTATAGATTGATGATTCATTAATAGTATAATTCTTCCATATTAAATCGAATTTTGCTTTTGGATAATAGTTGCACTTCGTAATCTTTAGCAAATCTCCTAGAATGTTCGCTAAAAGTTACCCCGATAATAATTCCATCTTTTAATGGTGTTCCATGAACGATTCGGCTCAGTTTTCTTATTACATTAACACCAATACTACGATCCCAATTTACAACCAGAACACCAATCTTATTTCCTGCTTTATCAGTCACTACCATATCAACGTTCTGTTTTTTCCCATCATCTCGTTTCATTTCTACATTAAAATCAATATTGAAACCTTTTCGCGTGAAATAACGATATGCCAATTCCATCAACGTTTCTTCATTTGTTTGCATGTTCATAACTCCTAAATGTCATCTTCATGATATCCCCCCTATCACCCTATTTGAAAGTCCGTGTTCTGAAGATATTATGGAAAAAGTTAAGAGATTTTGATGAATAAATAATTTTAAAAGAAGAATTAGTATAATTTAAATAAAAACAGAAGACTCCAAGCTAATTAATATTGTATTGCGTCATTTGAGTACGTTTAAATTTGGTGTTATTTGGTGAAGATTCAAATAAGCCCAACAAAAGAAGAATTGGGGCGTCAAGCTGCAGAAAAGGCAGCGGAAATCTTACGTGAAACATTGAAACTAGAGTCAAAAGCTTATTTTATCGCTGCAACTGGCGTATCGCAGTTTGAATTCCTTGCGAATCTCTGTAAAGCTGGAGGCATTGATTGGACTCGCACTGAAATGTTTCATTTAGATGAATATACAAGAATTCCGGCTACACATCCTGCCAGCTTCCGACAATACCTTTCAAAGCGCCTTGTTGAGAAAGTTCATCCTGGCACAGTTCATTTTATTGAGGGAGATGCCTTCAATCCAGAGACAGAATGTAGAAGACTTGGTGACTTAATTTCCAAGGAAACCATTGACGTGGCCTTTTTGGGAATAGGGGAGAATGGTCACATTGCGTTCAATGATCCGCCTGCAGATTTCGAGACCGAGGAACCGTACTTGCTGGTGGATTTAGATGAGAAATGCCGTCAGCAGCAATTGGGGGAAGGGTGGTTTAAGGCCTTAGAAGAAGTACCTAAACAAGCAATCTCGATGTCCGTGAGACAGATAATGAAAGCCAAAAAAATTATCTGCACCTGTCCTGATAAGAGAAAAGCTGAAGCAGTTCGGGATTGCCTCTCTATCGATGTCCCCGTTACTCCACTCCATCCTGCTTCGATTCTTAAACAACATGGTGAAGCTTATATTTTCTTAGATGAGAAATCTGCCTCATTACTAAGACGATGAGCCGCTTTCTTCTTATTTCTCGAGTTCCTTTATTGCTTGGTATATCAATTCAAAGAGATCTGGAATTTGATTAATTTCAAGACAGGAAAAGGCGATTCGAACGTCAGTTTCATTGATGGCAATAATTCCAATCCCGTAATTTTTCAATAAATGTTGGCGTAATTGTTCTGCATTAACAGTTTTAAGTTGCACGCACATGAAATAGCCTGAATTGAAAGGGTACACGTTCCAAGCTTCGTCATATTTTGGAGTCTTCAAGACATTTTTGACTTCTAGGGCTCTGTTTTTCAAGATTTCGAATTTCTTTTGTTGTTCTTGACGGAATGTCGGAGATTCTAAAGTTGTTAGAACCACAGTTTGAGAAGGACGTGGACAGTTGGAAATATTTCCACGTATCGCTCCCATTGTTTTCTTTTCTAAGGCTTCATAGACTTCATTAGGGGTATCTGCAGAACCATAAGTGATAAATCCGACTCGAAATCCCCAAGCAAATTCTTCTTTTGTTGCGCCATCAAGCCTAATTGCTAGAAGCCGCTTATTTGAGTTAGCGAGATATCCAAAAAGCGATTCTTTTAAGGTTTCTTCCTCATAGAAGAGACCAAAATAGGCGTCATCCATCACGGTGATGGTATTACAACCCTTTTTCGCGATTGAATTTAGAATTTCTACGATTTCTTCGGCTTCAGTCTTAGATATGGAATAGCCTGTTGGATTATTAGGGAAATTCAGGAGAATTATTAGTTTTCCGGTTGAAGAACATTTTTCTACTGTTTCTCGGAACCCAGTTATATTGAATCCACCATTCGCATCATAGAATGGATAATACTCAATATCAGCTTCTTTGCGGACACCAAATATCAATTTATAATTTCCCCATAATTTATCCGGGAGGATTAGTTTGTCCTGAGGATTAGTAAATAAATCTGCTACAATGCTTAATCCATGTGTCAGTGCATTAGTCACTAACGGGTGGCTAATATTCTTGTTCTGGAGCTGAGGATTTTCTTGAAGCATTTTTTCCTTCCATTTTTCCCTTAACTGCGGAATACCCGAAGCCGGGGCATAGAGAAATAGGTCTCTGGGTAATAATTCATTGAAGCATCTATATGCAGAAGGTAGAAACATAGGCTGGTCTCCTTCAGTTGCTACACCGATCGTGGCATTGTATTTGTTTGCAAATTTCTTGGCCTCCGCGGATTGGCTTAGGATCCCTTTGGGGAAATAGAGTTTCTTCCCTAAATCTGAAAGCATTTCGTAAATGTGAATGTTTCCTTTCTTAATTATCTCATTTAATTCTTCGGCTAATGGATGCAAAAGTCTAACCTCAATTTAATTTCAATCATGCTAATTGTTGTTTCAATTCATATTCGAATGTAGAAAGGGCTTCCTTACCCCACAAACAAAAAACTACCTTTTGAAGCCCAGTTTCTCCAGAAAGATATTCACTTGTCGTTGATAGCATTATGTTTGCGCACCTTTCTATTGGAAATCCAAATATACCAGTGGATATAGCTGGAAAAGCAATGGAATTTAAATTATTTTCGTCTGCAACTTTTAAACTATTTAAGGTAGCGTTTTTCAATTTTTCATCTTCATTTCCTTCACCCATACGCGGACCTACCGCGTGAATGACGTGTCTTGCCTTTAGATTGCCGCCAGTCGTGATAACCGCGCCACCAACAAAAGTCCCACCGATTTTATTGCATTCTTCTTGAATTTTTGGACCTCCCTTGTTTCGAATTGCTCCTGCAACACCACCACCCAAAATCAAGCGTGCGTTGGCAGCATTCACAATCGCATCAGTGTCTTGCTCGGTTAAATCGCCATGAATCAATTCCAACTCAGATTTATTTATTGTAACTTTCAAAAAATCACCTTACTTGATACTAATGCCTTAAAAAAGGAAGGTTAAGTAGACTGCTTTTCGATACGATCGACAATGGTATTTTTGACGTAATAAAAACGAAAAGCATAGAATATTAAGAGTGCGCCTGATATGATGCTAAAGAGCAAGTTGAAATCGAAGCCTATCGGTGGAGTAAGCATGTAAATTAGGGGGATGATGATCATTGCGGCTCCAAAGAGTAGTTGGATGATGAAAGTTTCATTCAATCGGGTACCCGCTTCAACGTGGACATCTTTCTCTGCTTTTTCAACGCGCTCGATGAGGTTGTTCTTGACGTAGTAAAAGCGAAAAGCATAGAATATTAAGAGCGCGCCGGATATGATGCTGAATAGCAGGTTGAAATCGAAGCCTATCGGTGGAGTAAGCATGTAAATTAGGGGGATGATGATCATTGCGGCTCCAAAGAGTAGTTGGATGATGAAAGTTTCGTTGAAACGCGAGCTCATTTCGATTTTTATATCTTTTTCACTCATTTTACTCAATCCAAAATTATCTTTTGTTAATTAAAATTTACTATCAATTTTAAGAATTTTCGATGTTTATTTTTGAAAGTTAGTTGAAGCTAACATTTATAAACAAACTTGGATTAATAATGTTAGGAAAGCCTAACATTATTAGGGGCACGAAAGTATGAATGGATTATCACCAAGTGTTGAGGATTATCTGGAAGCAATTTTGAAACTTATTGAGCACAAAGGCTATGCACAGACAAAAGATATTGCAGAAGAAATGAATGTAAAACCTCCAAGTGTAAGTGGAATGTTAATTAAGTTAAAAAAACAGGGATTTATAAATTATGAACCATACTCTGCAATCACTCTGACGCCATTGGGAAAAGAATCAGCGAGAAAAGTGTTAGAAGGACATAATATAATTAAAGAATTATTGAAATATTTGGGCGTTCCAGATAAAGTTGCTGAAGATGATGCTTGTGCAATGGAACATCAAGTTCATTCAAAAACTATTATTCAAATTAAAAAATTTATCAAGTTTATTGAATCCTTTCCAGAAACTCCAGAATGGTTAGTATCCTTTCGGAAATATAGTAAGAAGTCTAGTAAATAGTCAATAATATGAACGATGGGGAACCAATATGAGCGAAAAAAGAAAAAACCAGGAAAAAAAGAGACGGCATAGATGGCGTCATCGAGGGAAGGGTCCCCATCTAAAACACGGAAAACAGAAACTTTCTGAAGAGGATATCGATTTTCGCGTTGTTCTTTTAGGAAATCCTAATGTAGGAAAGAGTGTAATTTTTTATCGCTTAACAAAAACGTATGTAATTGCCAGTAATTTTCCTGGGACGTCTGTCACGCTCACTGAGGGAGTTGGGAGGTTTGAAGGCAAATGGGTTAGAGTTGTTGATACACCGGGAATTTATAAATTAACGCCGATATCGGAGGATGAACGGGTTGCTCGCAGCGTGCTGATTGATGAAAATCCTGATGTTGTACTTCAGGTGGCGGATGCGAAAAATTTACGTAGATCGATTTTATTCAACCTCCAAATCCTTGAAGTTGGCTTCCCTACTATGTTAGTACTCAACATGTGGGATGAATTACACGATCAAAAAATTGACCTGGCAACATTAGAGGAAATTTTGGGCATTCCAGTTGTAAATACAATCGCAACGGAAAAGACTGGAATTAAAAACTTAAAGAGTACCGCATTTAAAATTAAGAATGGGGAATATAAATTTAAACCCTATCATATACACTATCCTGATTCTATTGAAATTGCAATTCAAGAAATTAGTAAGTTATTACCTCAAGCAGATCTTCCATTTACTCAACGGGCATTCAGTTTAATGTTATTAGAGGGAGATAGGGAACTTGAAAGATGGATTATCAGGAAATACGGGCACGCTATGTTAGATGAAATTCTAAAAATTAAAAAAGACACTGAATCAATATTTGCAGATCCATTGAACTTTATTATAACCCAGAGACGGGAGATAGAGGCAAGAAAAATCACGAATCAGGTAGTATCGGTGGAAGAAACGAAAAAATCATTATGGGGAGAAAAAATCAGCGCTTTATCGATCCATAAATATTGGGGACCTCTTATACTCCTTGGAGTGTTAATTCTCGTGTTTCTTTTTGTTGGCTATGTAGGGGCTAATTTTTTTGTGTGGGTTCTAGAGGGGCAGCTTTTTGGACGAGTACTCAATCCATTGATGGATGCAGGGGTAAGATTCCTCATTCCTAATGTAGGGGCAGGTCATTTTGTAATAGAAATGTTAGTGGGCGAATTTGGCGTGTTAACAGTGGGATTAACTTGGATTTTTGGTTTGATTCTGCCGATTGTATTTACGTTTTTCTTGGCCTTTGCCATATTGGAGGATTCTGGATATCTATCTCGCATTGCGGTAATCACGAATCAATTCGCTAAAAAAATGGGATTGAGTGGGAAAGCTATGATTCCTATGATTTTAGGCCTGGGTTGTGGGACGACTGCTCATCTAACTACTAGAATCCTTGATACTCGGAAAGAGCGCATCATTGCGACTTTGCTGGTTGCTCTCGCAGTACCGTGTTCTGCTCAATTAGGAATAATGCTCGGATTCATTACTACCTTTGGTTTCCAATGGTTGCTCATTGGATTGGGAATAGTTTTTCTTCAACTATTTGTTATTGGTTATCTCGCGAGTCGGATTGTTAGCCCTGGGGAAAAAATAAGCTTGATGATTGAAATTCCACCGTTGAGAGTTCCGAAATTGGAGAATATCGCAGTTAAAACCTGGAAAAGACTTGTATGGTTCATGAAGGAGGTCATACCGATTTTTCTGGTTGGGATTGCGGTTCTATCTATGTTATATCTTTTTGGAGCGGAAGTATGGCTTGAATCTGCATTCAGTCCGGTCACGGGGAATTTATTGGGGCTTCCCTCTGGTTCAGGGAGCGCATTTGTTTCAGCAATTTTCCGACGTGATTTAGGGGCTGCAGTTTTTTTTAAAACCTTAGAACTAAACCCAATTCAAGCAACGGTAGGTTTTACGGTTCTAACATTATTCTTACCGTGTATAGCCAGCCTAATCATGATCATTAAGGAGCGTGGAGTTAAAGTCGCCCTGGCTATCATAATATTTGTATTTGCGTATGCAATAGCTGTGGGAGCACTTATAAATGTAATTTTAAACGCTATTATTGTTATATAGTGGTGAAAGATTTGAGTGAAGTAAAATGTCCATTATGCAGTCATAAGTTCGATGGTTTAAAAAATGCAGGTGGATGTGCCAATTGTAGCCTTTTTAAATCCTGTGAGTTATTACGCTGTCCTAATTGTAATTACGAATTCCCAATTCCCGACAAAAAGTTATTAAATTTTATTAAGAAATTACGACAACAAACTGAATGTGGAGAGAGTGCGTGTAAATGAGTGAACTACGATCAGATTTAGAAGAAATATTAGAAATAATATGGATGCTAACGGTCGATGAAAATGAACCAACGACTACGTTTGAGGAACTCTATAAGAACTTATATGAAACTAAAGAATTCAGTGGAGAACTGACAAAATCACTTCTTGAAGAACTGATAAGCTTGAAGCTCATCGATATTAAAGATGATATTCATGTCGCATTAAGTCAGAAAGGATATGACCGTGCCAGACAGATAATTAGAGCTCACCGGCTTTATGAACGATTGTTCGCCGACGTGCTTCGGATCAAGGATGACGCTCAAATTGAACGTGGAGCTTGCGTGTTAGAACACATCATTGCGGAAGACGTTGAAGAAACCGTTTGTACCTTATTGGGTCATCCCACCAAATGTCCTCATGGACGACCCATTCCACCAGGGTTATGCTGTGAGAGAAGGGATTCATCGATTGCTAGTATTTTCACGCCAGTCACTGAATTAGATATAGGAGAAACTGGACAAATTGCATATATTTCGTCTAATGATAATCGTGAAATGGATAAACTACTTGCTTTCGGTATCTTGCCAGGAAACGCAGTAAAACTCCATCAAAAAATGCCTTATAATGGCCCCATCGTCATCCAAATCGACCAGACGCAAGTGGCACTTGAGAAATCGGTAGCCGATCAGATCTGCGTGCGACGAATTAAGAAGTGAAAAAGATGATTTAACCTACCTAGTTTCCTCATTTTCTTGATCAGTGAGCTTCATCGTCGCTGTATAGGGATCTACGGTCGCGAATGTAACTGTGCCATTTTGATAATTAAGATGCACCTCTAAGAGATCACCTATTGTAAGTTCTTTCCCAAGAACTTCCCCTAGGAAAAGAATTCTGGCTACATTTGCAGCTACTGTATCCTCATCTCTAGATTTCATAACAAACCCGTGTGTGATCAGCTTGAATTGAAGTTATTTTTTTCCACACCTAACCATGTGGTTAACCGTGGGAGGATCCATTTGATAAAGACAATAAATAGGATTAGTAAGGAGATACCACCCAGTGTGTAGAGCCAAATTTCAGCTTCTAAGGATAATGTAATTTCAGTGGTCGCTATAGAGCCTACTACAGAATTAAAAAGACCGTGAATGATGAGGGGGCAAACGAGGCTTTTTGTTCGTTCGAAGATAATACACATGCAAACACCAAACACAAAGGTAGAACCCACGTGAGTAGCCATCGCACTCCAATTGGAAATGAAGCCGGCTGTATTTGGATCGATATACCACGCTACGTGAAACAAACCAAATAGGATGGAGGAGATCAAAATGGATCGGATGTATCCAGTATTGGATCGGAGTTTTGTATAGAAATATCCACGGAAAAGTAATTCTTCGGATATGCCAACACAGAGGAGTTGGAAGGGGAAAGA
>JABXJT010000036.1 GCA_013375455.1 Candidatus Helarchaeota archaeon
TGTCTGTCCTTTTTTTGTCGAAACGTGTGGAATATATAGATTGTTATATCGTATATTGTTCTGTTTGTTTGTATAGAAGGGGATCTAATTACTGTTAACTAATTCTTGGTTTATGACAGTGTTAAAAGAGAAGAAAAAGAAAGTTATCTCCAAAAATAGAGAAATATTATGTTTAATGATATGTAAAAGTGAGTAAGAAGCTAGTGTTAACAGGCTGTTTTCTTAACCCAAAAATTGCCACAAAAGTTTTTTGGTTTTGTGGCAATATCACTAGCATGGGGGTGTGTGGTATTGCCTATGTGTCTTATCGGGATAAACCCTAATAGACCCTTACAAAATTAATGTTCTCATGACTCAAAAACAAAACGAGCAGATCGAAATTCACCCCCTCCTCCAACAACTGCGAACCAATCCAATTTCGGTACCGAAATATGATACGTTCATTAATTCGGAAGGTTTAAAATTATTTTACAGAATTTATGAACCAAGTTCGGGGGAAATTGAAAAAATCATTGTTGGATGCCATGGTGCGTCAGGAGATGGCGAATATTTCATACTGCTGGCAGATCAAATCGTCGAACAAACGAAAATTGCATTGTATTTCATGGATTATAGAGGACACGGACGCTCTGAAGGGACAAAGGGTGACACCAAGGATTTTCAGTTTTACATCGATGATCTGAAGGAATTTTTAACTTTCCTGCGTGAAAAATATCCCAAAAAACCGTTTTTTCTTGTAGGGGAAAGCATGGGGGGCATTGTTTCGCTCAATTACGTGGCTCAAAATCCCGATTCCGTTAGTGGGTTGATCGAATTTGCTCCCGGAGTACGATTTCATTTGCGATCCTTCTCTATCAAAGACCTCTTTAGAGTCATAGGGTATTTTTTTAGTTACATCACCGGACCCGGTAGGCGCGTCATAAAGGTCAAGGGGCGTGAAAATTTTGGGGTGCGAGATGAAACCCATCAACGTTACGACTTTGAGAACCCATATCACTTCGAGAAAGTCAGCCCACGGTATCTCTTGCAACTCAACAAGTTCTCCAAAAAAGCGTACTACTCGGGAGATAAAATCACATGCCCGATTATCATCTTTCAAGGCGCAGCGGATCGAGCGGTGAGTCCCGAGGGCGTTCAGACATATTTTGAGACAATTCAATCAAGTGACAAAGAGCTTCACATGGTTCCCGAATCGTTTCACGTCTTGTTCACCGATCCCGCCTTTCCCGAGTATTGGGATATCCTGCGGGCTTGGATAAAATCCCATTAAATAAAAAAAAAATTAAATTAATGCAGGTATCAGGAGAGATATAAGGATAATTACTCCAACAACACAGAAAAAGATAAGAATTTGCCAAGTGGGTATTCTTTCGGTTTCTGTACTTCGGACTCTAAGAGCATTGATCACTAATAATCCGCACCCTATTGCTAAGCAAATAAGGCCTGCAATCATTGAATATAATCCAATAAATTGGGCAGTGTCCATGATTCCTGGTTTACTCACTATATTGCTCGCCATATAAACAATGAAACACGCAATGACTCCCCCTAAAAAACCGACTCCCCAGATACCGTCCGGTCTATTCAAATCAAATTTTAGCATTTAAATAACCTCTTTAAAATTTTGATTGTCTACTTATAAAAGAATTATTGAAACATATTCATTCTTCTATTACTGAACCAGGAACGACCTCAATGAAGAGTTGTTTCTTCCGTTTCAGCCAAGACCCAAACCTAATAAGACTATACATGAACCCATATTTCTTTTGCAGGTAGCTTTTCCCTTTGAGAGCTTCAGATCCTTCAAGGATACGGGCGGTCGCCTCAAAACATTTTCCCTCTACTTTCCCTTTGTACGAACAGGGACAAATTTCCACCTTAGGATTGTTCTGAATCCGCTTCACTTTCCACGTCTTAGACGTTGTAAAAAAATAGATCCTCTCTTCCGCATGCACAAACCACACTGGGGTGGGCACCCCCGTCCCATCTTCCCGGAATGACGTCAGCCGCATGTATTTATGCCCTGCGAATACCTCTTCTACCATGCTACTCAACCTTCTTATCTAAATATAAAAAATACAAACTAAAAAATAAGATACCCATTCTAATAATTAATCATATTTCATAATTTTAAATTCAAGGATGCGATTTTTCAATGGAGACTAAGAAAATTGTTGTGATCATGGGAAGCCCTCGCAAAAATGGGAATAGTACTACCCTGGCGCAATCGTTTATCGAAGGAGCGCAGAAGAAGGGAGCCGAGATTAAGACTTTTCACCTTCATTATATGAACATCAAACCGTGTTCAGGATGTGATCAGTGCATCATCAAGGCGGGATCGGGGTGCGTGATCGAGGACGATATGCAGCAGATTTACGATGCCATTCCTATGGCAGATATCATTGTCATTGCCAGCCCCATTTATTGGTTTAATCTGAGCGCCCAGACCAAACTCTTCCTCGATCGGTGCTACGCCCTCTCGACGGTGAAAGGGCTTTCCTTCACCCACGCTTTCAAAGGGAAGGAATTCGTCATCATTTTAACTTATGGGGATGCCGACCCCTTTGTCTCCGGCGCTGTCAATGCCTTACGGTCTCTCCAAGATTGTTTCAAGTACGTGGGCGCGAAAATTGTAGGGACGCTCTACGGTAGCGCCTTAGCCGCCGGAAAAATCACCGAAAATCAGGCTTTAATGAAACAAGCGTTCGCATTGGGCAAGAAACTTGGTAAAAAAAAGGAAAAATGACCGAAACTTAAGTCGATCATTTGCGTTAGGAATGTTTAAGAGTCATTGGCAAAAAATATTATTTCATTCAAAATGTAGAGGGTGAAACTAACATGGGTTTATTGCGTAAAAGAAAAACTATCAATCCCGATCTTCTTAGAGAGATTAACAAACTAGACCTCCCGGATAAAGAAATATCCCTTATTAAGGGGAAAATCCATGAAATATGGAAGGCTGGCATTTCAGATGCTGATTTAAAAATAAAAATAGCGGTCCAAAAAATAGCCACTGTTCCTGACTTTAAGGCTGAATTCCTTGAAGCGCCAGTAAGATGTGTCATGAATATCCGTGTTACCGAACACACACCGGTTGAAGAGCAAACGAAAACCACAGAACATCATTGAGCTTAACTTGGTTGATAAATGAGTGTCGTGAAAGCCAAATTTGACGACATTTGATAAACAAGAGCTAATCAAAACTTTTGATCCATTTTTCTTTTTTTTACAAAAATCTGCGAACTTTTTTGCAGTACTCCTCAAATTTTTCCCCATGTTGTTCTCGCAACCATGGTTCCTCAGCAAATGGTGCGATAGCATGACCAACTATTGCCAAAATGCCTGTTATTAACACAAAAATTGAGTTACATATGAGAATTAATCCTACAAAAATACAAAAAATCGCGACGGTTTGGGGGTTTCTTGAAAATCCGTATGGTCCCTTTTGAACTAACTCACCCTTGAGGCCCACAGTAGAATGCGTGCTCAATGTTCTGATGCCCCAGATAAAAATGAAAACCCCTGCACCGGCGACCGCTCCTCCAATAATGAACCGCGAGAAATGGAAGAACATAAACGTGTCCCAGTCAACAATCCCAACTAAGGGAACGCCTACATAGATAATTGGCAACAAACTCCACATAAACTTAAATTGCCAAGACTCTCGTGAAGGGGGAGGCCATATTCGAGATTTGGGTTTAATAACGGAAAAAATTAAGGCAAATCCGACCAATAATTCTGCTATCAGCACGATAAGGAACACGATAACGTTTAATATCATTATCAATTACATCAGCTCTTTACTGTGACTAAAGTATTAAATAAAAAAAGAGGAGATTAATGGCAATCTTAGGCAGGGGGGGGTTTCAATCCTAAAATACCCATCGCTTCTACTGCAGTCGACAGAATCTCTATTGCTATATTTAAGCCTTTAATGGAACCGAACTCAACCGCTAACTTGCCTGCAAGATCTAGTGCTTCCGCGACCTTGCCTGGTTTAACCTCTGATATCGCAATGACGGTTATTCCCTCAGTGGTTGCCTTTACGGCTGCTTGTACAACTGTTTTCGCAATTGAGCGATCCGGAGGGAATTTCTTTGAAACCTCTAACCATTTCTTTCCAACTTCGTCCGCCTCACTAAGCGGATAGGTCGTTGTCGTCATGAGATATACCATTTTTGATTACCTCCACTCACGTTTTTGTGAAATCACTCCCATATTAATTTGAAAGTGATACCACCTAATTTCTTTCTTCTAAAATTTAAAGGTTTTCAAAACAGAGGGTTGACGCGCTTTTTTTAAAGAAAAAAAAGGAGAAATTTAATCAATTAATTCGTTCAATATTTCCAAGAGATCGAAGATTTTCCCTTTAAACTTACCCCCAACTGATGCATTTTCGGGTTTGCCTTCTGGACCTTCTCGGGCGGCCTGGCCCATGTTCAATTCACAGAAGGGACACATAGTAAGCAATACTTCTGCCCCAGTAGCATCGGCTTCTTCTAACCGTTCATTCGCGGCATTCCATGCAAATTCAGGATATTGTGCTTTAACACCACCACCAGCACCACAGCAAAGGGAATTCTCACCGATGCGGTACATTTCTTTCAATTCCAGACCGGGAATCGCTCGCATCATAGCACGGGGCATCTCAATCCACCGTTTGCGTTCAAATTGATTCGGGACGTAGATCTTCCACATATTATTGTCGCCTTCACCGGTAACCTTCTCAATTGCCTGATCTTTGATAGCATGCGCGAAATGCCTGAATGTGTGACAAGGATCGTGCCACGTCACGGGACCTTTCGTCCATTGCTTTGTAATTTTGATTTTATTTTCATGTAGTTCAGGGGGGAATGGTTCTCCTTTCTTCAATGGAGATTTTTCGGGATCCGCGTATTTAGGACAGAACAAATTAGCGCAATGTTTCGCTCCCACGGGATTATATTGCCCACACGCGGGACAATGAACAGTCATATAATCAGCAAGGAATTCAACTACGTGCATTGCCTTATATTTGACTTCGTGGTCTCCGAATTTAGGGTAGTCGATTTTAAATGTACGATGACAGCCAGCACAGCTGAATAAAACAATATCAAATCGATTGAAATGGTCAATATTGGTGTTGGCCACTTTTTTGGCCACGTCCCACTGGCCTGTACGAAAGATTACAGAGCCGCAACAAACTTCATCGGTCAAAATAGTATATTTAGGAATAACGCCTTTCTTCACCAATTTATTCAGCAATTCTACGGTCGCATTCGCCATCTCTTGCATTCGATATGATGCGGTACAACCAACATAATAGGCAATTTTCGCATCAGGATCGTCGATTACAGCTTTATCAGGCACCCATTTTGTGCGTTCGACGTGTTCTTCATTGTAAGGGTTATTTTTTGCATCAATTAATTTTCGTATCCCTGCGTGCTTCGGAGCCATTTCAACTCCGGCTTCGTACAAACAGGCTCTAAGCGCTTCATTGATATCAACGGTGGGGAGGTTATTCTCGCATTGCATGGAGCAGTTACCACAGGTGGGACAACGAAAGAGAATTTCATACATTTGCTGGCGAATTTTTTCATCCTTTAGGTCTAAATCCCCCTCTAGAACCGCTCTCGCCATCCACATACGGCCGGCGTTCCAGAAGCCTTCCCATCCATAGAAATGACCAGCGGGGCAGCCATCCAACATGCCTTCATATAAAACGCCCTTATGCTCACCAAGACCCTCCCTGTCAGGTTCTCCACTGTAGGAGAAACGACATGCTCTGCAATGAATGCAGCGATAAAGTTCGTCTTTCAGTTCCTGTAATTTTTTCATTCCGCCAACTTTTTCTTTTGTATCAGCCATATTACAACCCCCTATTTCCTGAATCCCAAGATGTATTGTGGGATTTCCAAGGGATCTTCAACTCCTTTTATCCAAGCTAATCTTCCGGGGTGCATTATCATATTGGGATCGATCACTTCTTTCACTTTCCGTAACATCTTATAGGCAATTGGAGCTTGTGCATATGATAGAGGCGCATGGATCGTTGGGTTTGGTCGATAATTCACCCATCCCCGCTTGAGGAACAACTTAGTACAATCTGTCTCACAGGCTTCTAATCGTTCAAAATCCTCTACCTTACGTGTGTCAAAGCAGAAGATCGGCATGACAATGCATTCCCGACAATGATCGATAGATGCGATCCACATTACTGGTGGGAATTTGTATTCTTCCATTTTCTTACAGTAGAGTTCAACGCATTCGGCCGCCTCAGACCATGGAACATACCATGTAATAAATAGAAATCCTTGTTCCCATTGACCATAAGGTATCGCAATTTTATTTGGTTTCTTTAAACGTGAAGCTATTTGAATGGGATGTAACCTTTGTTCTGTAACTTTCCCCTTAGCAATTGAGGCAAAGTCTTTGAGTATTACCTTCCGCAACTGTTTTATAACGAAATCAAGTTCCTCTTGTGAATGAGCCCAACACTCGAAATTTGTGAAATATTCAGGAATTCCCAATTTCGCCCAATACGCGTAAGTTTTTGGAATCTTATCTTTCTGCCAACGCGTAGGGACTAACCACCAATTACCAGATTGGACCATCACAAGGTGATCCGAAATTCCGCATTCATATTTTGATGCCATTAGAGTTGCATCACATAAATCTGCCCAGTTTTCAAAACCGAATGCAACTACGGTTTTAAAGTGACAATGTGGAACAATCTTTAACGCTGCCCTTGTTACGACGCCCATAGCACCTTGTGAACCAAAAAATAGACTATGAAGATCCGGACCTAATCCATATTTATAGAAAGGTTTGGCATAACCATCTTTCTTTTCCCCTTGGTATTTTTCATCGACACCACCTAATCCCCAAGAACCAGTTCGTAGTATTTCTCCCGTGGGTAGTACTATCTCCATTCCCATGACTAAATCAGCTTGAGGGCCAAATCTACTTGTCACAAGGCTGAATCCGCGCTCAATCGCGTCACCCATTATTGTAGCAGCGGGTGGGGCGCCATCCGCAATAGGTGGAGCCCAATCGGGGTAAAATTTTTTAAAATATGCCCAAACCTCCCCTGCCCTGACTCCTGGTTCTACGATGACATAGCGGGCGTCAGTATCAACCTCAATGATTTTATTCATTCGAGAGCACTCAAGGAGAAGGCCGCCATTCTCTAAGAGTGGGAGAGCAAACCCACCACTGAGACCACCTGCCATTGGAGTAACAGGTATTTTGTGTTCATTGCACAATTTTAGAATTTCAGAAATCTCATTGGCATTAGCAGGACGAACCACACAATCAGGTGGTCCAGCTCGAATACCCATAATACCGCGGGACATATAGCTATACATCATTGGTTTATTTTCTGCCATAACATATTCTTCACCGACGATTGCTTTCAACTTCGCGATTATTTTATCATCAACTTCATTGTAATCCGGTACTTTACTCATTTCTAATCACCGTTCATTAGTTATGATTTCTAATTAACGACATAAAAAAGGGCATAAAAATTTTTTCGGAAAAAAACAAAATAGTAAATGGGTATAGTTAGCTAAAGAAAAAAGAGTAAGAAAATGATGAGGCATCGTTCTTCATGAGTTTAAAGGAGATTCCAGATAAAATTTTCGTGTCGCTTGGTCGGCGGGGGTTTGATCCGGTGAATCCGAAGCAGTGTCCGAAGTGTGGTAATCCAACTAACTTGGAATTCTTAGAAAAATTAGAGCACGATGATGTAGAGCATGAAGAGGGAAGAAAACAAACAGTAGATTATAAGATTCAATGCGGGCATTGTGGTAACATATTTTTTGTTCGGTTGCAGCATGTCATCCAAAAACTCGAGGCCAAAGAAAAGCGAGTAACGACGCTCGTGAATATTTTGGATGAAAATGGGAATGATCTTGGGTGGTTGGGGAATTATTAGAAATCGAGTCATCTGAAAAGCTCATTAATCCAATTTTGAATCGTGTCTGAACTCATTATGGTAAGATCACCCATCCAGCGTTCAAGTTCAATTTGAAAATGGTGCTCAAACCGTTCCATCAACGTGAGCAGTTTCTGGTGCGCAAGCGGCGTTTTTTCCGTGAGAAAAAGGATTCCAATCACGTATTTGCCGTGTTCTAATATTAAAGTGATATCTCCAATCTTGATCGCCGTAAGTTTGCCTTTAGTTTTCAGCGATTCTTCTAGTCCCTCAGATATAGCGTAAATGAGACCACCTAATAACAATCTATCAGGAGCTTGTGGATCCAGGCCATCTAACGTTAATCTATCCGGAGCTCCTTCTTTCTGGAAATCATAACCATATATTAAATGTCCACCCTCTTTCCATATCAAATAGAAGGACCTGACGCTAAAATAGGTGCTAAGTTCTTCTAAGAGGTTCAAATTTTTAGTAAATAAAATCAAACTAGCAACGATTATGAATAGGATTATGAAAAGATCAATCACGATGGCAAGTGAACTCAAAAGAACATTATAAAGGGTTAGAATGAGACCTCTCTCAACTATTATCACCACGAGGAGAAATGAGAAAAGGCTTAGCTGTTTGGCTATCGTTTTATTTGTTATCTCCTTAATGGTATTGGCAGCTCCAATGATATGAAGAATCAATAGAGGTGAATAAAGCGCAACAAAGGGTATCGCCAACATTGGATGGATTTGATATGTGAAGAATCCGAACTCATTTTCATAACTATAATACAACGTGTATCCATTCAAAACCGAAAATATGATAGCAGCAACAAAATAGAAATTCCTTATGAATTTTTCGCGTACTAACCCACGACCGCTTTGTCGTGCGGCTATTGAAAGCATTTGAAATATTAGCAATAAGAGAAAAACCATGAAAAAACACTTCAAAAGAAAAGCCAATTGACCAAAAGGGACGTCAGCCGATCCTGTGAACACGTAATATAGGATTCGGTAACATTCCCAAATTATTCCAACTCCGTAACAATAATAAATTCCTATTATCAAGCGGGTCATTGCTATTTGTTGCTTTAAGAAAGGTATTAGCAATCTGATTAGGAGTAACACGCTGGCAATTAGTATGATAATTACCAATGTCACCATGAGGTCATCTAACATCAATTACCACTCAATTCTTAGATAGTATTCTTGCCCTTATTCCGAGGATGGAAATTTTTCCCCCTATAAAACTCAGGGATTCGTTTCAGTCGTGTAAAATGACATATCAAAACTCGTTTATTAATGTTAATAAAACTTGCGATTTTATCTGAAAAGCTCATCGATCCAATCTTGGAGCGCTTGCGTACTTACTTTTGTGAGATCACCTGTCCAATGTTCAAGGTCAGTTTCGTAGTGTCGTTCAAACCGTTCCATCAACGTGAGCAATTTCAGGGATACCATTGGCGTTTCTTCCGTGAGAAAAAGGATTCCAATCACGTATTTGCCGTGCTTGAATATTAAAGTGAGGTCTCCAATCTGAATTGATTCAAGTTCTCCCCTCGTTTTTAATGTTGACGCTAATCCATGAGATATAGAGTAAATGAAACCACCTAGCAATAATCTATCAGGAGCGAGTGGATCCGAATCACCTTCCCTCCGGAAATCAAATCCGTATATCATTTGCCCGCCATCTTTCCGTATTAGATAGATCGATCTGATGCCAAAATAGGTGCTGATTTCTTCCAAGAGATCTATATTCTTAATGAATAGTATTAAACTAGTTACTGCTACGATTAGGATTACAGAAAGATCTATGATGATGGCAATAGGATGAGAGAGGAACTCATAAAAGGTTATGATGATATATCTCTCAACTTCTATAACTACGAAAAAAGTGGCTAAAAATATTACCTGCGTGAATAATGATTTATTTTTGATGTCTTTTATGGTAATGCTAAGTCGGATGACTATGAAAATCAATAATGGTATATATAAAGCAAATATGATTAAAGAGACGATTGGATGGACTTGATAGGTGGAGAAGCCGAATGCATTCGGTTTACTTTGATAATAAGAATAACCATTTATAATCGTGAACACGAGAAGTGCAAGAAGGTAAAAGTACCTTATGTAAGATTCACCTAGTATCTGGTGTCCACTTTGTCGATTTACAATGATAATTATTTGAAATACCAATGAGATTGCAAGAAGAATAAAGAAGACTTTCAGAGCAAAAGCAAATCTCTCAAAAGGTGCCTCAGGAGCAGGTGTAAATATAAGATATAAAATTCGGCAACTTTCCCAAATTACTCCAAACAAGAAACAAAAATAGGTGCCAATAACCAATCGCGTTATTGCTGCCTGGCGCTTAATAAAGGGTACTGTTAATCTAATAACTAGAATTACACTGACTATTAGTATTAGTATTACCAGCGTCACCATTAGGGGCTCTAACATCACGTATCACTCGAGTATTGGGTTGCATCTCCCGCGATTATAATCGGGAATGATGATTTTCCCTCTATTAGCTTGCAAGAGAATATTATAATTTTATAAAATAAAATTATCGGTACTAATTATAAAATTAATACAGAATCGTTTTTTTCAAATTTCAAGTTCAATCACGCTTGGATTTTACGGAATCATGTTTCTTGTTCTCAATATGTAAATGAAAAATCTCATCAATCCAATCTTGAAGCAATTCAGCGTCAAATTCTGTAAGAGTTCCAGTCCACTGCTCGAGATCTGATTCAAAATGAGTCGCAAACTTTTTGACAAACTGCCTCAATCGCTCGTGCGCCAACGGGGTATGTTCCGCAACGAATAGTATCCCAATGAGGTACTCACTATAGTGAAATAGTAAAATGACATCAGCAACCTTGATTGTTTTGATTTCGCCGCTTATTTGTAATGTTTCTTCCAATCCACTTGACATTGCATTAATGAACCCGCCTAGAAATAGCCGATCTGGGGTTAAAGAATCTGGGGAATCTGTTTTCCTGATAATATTTCCGTAGAGTACCTGCCCCCCTTCTTTTCTTAATAAATAAATCGAATTAACTGAAAAATGCACGCTAATTTCCTCTAAAAGACGTGGATATTTGATTGTTAATACAAAACCAACAAGCGCTATGGCAGCGATTAATGAAAATTCCACAATTGTAAGTACAATGTGATCTTTGAAAAAGTAGTAGCCGACGATATTGATGTTTCGCTCATTGAATAAAACAGCCATAAGGATGCCGAGCACAATGATTTGGGTTGCTATTTGTTTATTTTTTACCACTTTTAACACGGGTCTAATTTTGTAGAGAAGGTAAAAAAAGAAGGGTATGTAAAATACAACAGTAAATAAATATAAATACGGATCGAGTTGATAGGCATAAAATTTGGAATCTCGGAAGAAGGGGACTTCAGCAGTCGTTTCATAGGTATAATAATTCACGATGGAAATCACTAATGTTAATATGATGTAAAAATATCGTATGAAATTTTCTTTTTTCCCAATCTTATGCCCGCTTTGCTCATTTAATACGAGGATTATCCGGAGGGCGGCGGACACGCCCATGAACAAGAGGAAGATTTTTAAGAAATACCCAACTCTATCGAGGTCTGCCCAAACGCCTCCAAAAAACATGAAGGAGAAGGTTCTGAGGGAATCATAGATAGCCCCGAATCCAAGACTCACAAAAGCAATTAATAGCAATTGATTGATTCGCGTCTGGTACTTTAATGGGATGATTATGTATTTGGCGATTTGCCAAGACCCGAATATGAGCATGATGCTAATTAAGCCAATTATTACGCCGTCCAACAATGTGCTTCACTTTTTTTCCATCTTTTTTCACTTCTCTGATCGAAAAAGTTCATATATCCACTGTTTGGGCATATCTGTTTCAAATGCTGAGAGGTCACCCGTCCACATTTCAAGTTCTTTTTCGTAGGTTCTCTCAAATCTTTGCATTAATAGGAGTAAGTTAAAATGCACCAACGGGATGTCCTCCGAGATGAATGCTAAGCCAATTACGTATTTACTATGCTTAAATATTAGATTCATGTCGCCAACTTGGATCGTATCAATCGTTGCCCCAGGCTGTATTGACATTTCTAATCCACGGGAGACCGCATAAACGAACCCACCCAGCAACAATTGGTCAGGAGATAAAACATTCTTTTGGATTTCTTTCTGGAAATCATATCCAAAGAGCAGTTGGCCGCCCTTTTTCATAATCATGTAAATGGATCTGACACAAAAATAAGTGCTCAAGGCTTCTAGGAAGTCAGGATTCGTAAAAAAGACAAGGAGGGCGCTCACCGAAACGAAGGTGACGATTGAAAGTTCAATTAAGAATGTGGTAAGGGAAAGTGGTATGAAATAATGTCCTAAATTGAAATATCTCTCACCGACTAAGAGAACGAATAGCAAACCCAATAAAAGGGTTTGTTTTGCTAGTGGTTTATCTCTCACCTCTTTCAATATTTTGTTCAATTGTACGGCGAGTAAAACCAGGACAGGAAATGAGAATATCAAAATCGCAATGAACAGTCCTTGGTTGATTTGATAAAGATAAAAACTCCCGGCTCCAGAAAAACTATTGATCCCACTGAGCGGGGTAGTCTCATGTGTAAATAGGTTTAAAAGTGAGAAGGTGCCCAACCCCGCAAGGATGGAGTAGCGAACAATTGATTCATATTTTACTTCATGCCCACTTTGTCTGCTAAGTATCATAACCACTCGAACCATAGCGGCTAGGCCCACCCAAAAGAGGAAAAATTTTATGACAAAAAAGAAATTGTCCGTGGCGGGTTCAATGATACCAAAAAAAAGGAATGAAGAAATTCTAAAGCAATCAACAAGAATTCCGAATTCAATGCCACCTATGGCAACGATTAACAATCGATTAATTTGCATTTCATACTTGAAAAACCGGAATAAAAACCTAACAACTATTATAGTAAAAGAAACTGTTGTTATGGAGACTAATGTTAGAATTAGGATTTCAAGCATTAAAGATCACGTGGCTCCTCGTTCAACTACAATCTACTTTTTTTTTACAATTCCCGATGTGCCTTGTTTTAATTGTGTCGTTGATATGGTTAATGATAATTTATTCTCTTATATATAGATTTTCAACTATCAATATTGAGAAGGCTCTTTTAATTGAGATACGCGCAAAAGGAATAAAAGCCCAATAGCTACAAAGGCGAGTATTGTACATGCTAAATAAAGTAGGGGAAGGCCGAGAAAAATATAGAGTGGGGAAGCGAGGGAATAGCCGAAAAATCGGACTCCACTGGAGATTGAGGAGACGGTCCCTTTAGCCGCGGGATCAAGTTCAACGGTGATCGTGTTATAAGCAGTCCAGATAATGGCTGCACCCGTTCCTAAGCAGTAAAAGAGAATGATGAATGAAAAAAATGAATTACCAAATACAAATACTGAAACTGAGATGGCTAAAATGATGCCTCCAATATAAGCAATCTTTTTCCGGCCGAGTTTATCGATGGAAATTCCAGCGAGGAGTGATGCGATAATCCCAGAAATACCAGCAAATGAGAGAATAATCCCAGTTAAATGACCAATTTCTTCCTCAGATAAAGCTGGAAACAGTGTTGAATACCTACCAGTAATTGAAAGATACACACCAATATAGCTTAAAAAAATAACAAATCCGAGAATGCTAAAGAGGAGAATGTTCCAATTCACGGTGTTCTTCATTTGAGAAAAGACTTCCCTAATAGATCGCTTCTTCTGTGATGTTGATGGGAAATTTCTAAAAATCAACCCAAAGAAGAGGCAAATTAGGATTGAGACACCAGCGATGATGTAGAATATAATTTCCCAGCCTAATACTACTAAAAGCCCAGCAGATAAAGGGCCAAAGGCAATTCCAGCAGTAGTAAAGACCCCAAAGAACCCCATCACCTTACCTCTCTGCTCTAGACTAGATAAATCTCCAAGAAGCGCTACGAGAACGGGAAAAAGAACTCCATAACCAATACCTTGGATGGCCCGGGCAAATAAAAGAAATTCAAAGGTTGGCGATATGCTAACTAAAAATGCTCCCAAACCATAAACAGAAAGTCCGATTACGCAAACTCGTTGGCGATTGAAGAGATCAGAAATGGTACCAGAAAAAAATTGTATGATGGCGAATGGAATCATTAGAGAAGCAATTGTAAGAGTTAGAAGATCCTTTGGAGTAGTTAATTCCGTCTCTAAGACAGGAAATAGAGGGATGATTGCATTGCCACCGAATGGTCCAATGAAGGCTGCGGCGTAGACGATGAGTAACTTTTTTAATTCCACGCTTACCACGGATTAAATGTGAATTAAGCCAACATTCTTTTTGATGTTTTAAAAATGTCACTAATTAAAATGAAGTGATCTTGATTTTAAGGAATTTGGATCTTGTAACAATTTTGAGAGCTGACTTAAGAAAAAAAGTTACTTGCAGAATCAAAGTGTATAAACCATTTTCAAAAAATTATGCCCCTCTACATCGCTTGGAAAAGCTTCAATGATGGAAAACCCGAATTTTTTATAAAAAGCGACAGCAGCTTGATTATTATCATTAACTTTCAAATAGAATTGCTTGACCCGGTTAGAACGAGCAAAATTGATGCATAATTGAAGGAGTTTTGATCCTATTCCTCGGCGTTGGAATATAGGAACGACAACGATGGGGCCAAATTTGAATTCTGTTGTGGATTCTTGATGGATGACCGCAAATCCAATGATATTATTATCTTTTTCTGCGATGAACATCTCTCCCTCAACCCCTTCTATCAGAGCAGATTCATATAATTCCAGAAATTCTTCAGCATATTGCTGGGTTGTATCACCATAAAGTGCAGAAAACCCTTGCAGGTAAACAGAAAGGAGTTGGTCCAAATCTTTATTTTCAAATTTTCTATAGGAAATCATCATTGCATCATTCTATTCAGTGGATGACAAATTCTGAAAAAATTTATAAGCGGCATCTGAAATTAAATTAATCAATTGGTGCCTAGTTTTGGGATCCTCTCGTAAATCACGGCGGATTTCGATAATAATTGGTATATTGTTTGTCTCCTTTACGAGATGTAAACTGTGTTCAACTACCCCCCATTGCGATCTGTAAACTATCCAAAGATTAGGAATGATAGTCCTACTTGATTTCTCGATTGCCTTGGTGAAATTTTTAACCTCGGGATTCTGCGAAAGGGCATCACCAACAATGACCATTGGATGCATTATTCCTTTAGGGGAGGAGGTAGCTATTCCGTGAATATCTATCACGATGCATTTTTTTTCTTGGGTTAAATAGTGAGAGAGAAGTTTGAAATAAATAGTAGCCAAGGCTCTGTAGGATCTATTCTTATTTACTACTTTTCTCGCGATTATTTGGGGCTCATTTTCTTTCCGGGTGATATCTACCTCATATCTAGAAAGGGTGGTATCAACATTTAGAGGCGCATTTACAACTTGTTCTCGAATTTCTATCCGGAGTGAGGGTACGGAGAGTTCCAGGAGGCGGGAATGAATGCCAGTAGCAAGTTCGCGGGTGTGGGGTTCGAATTCTGCGTGAGAGGATAATATAATTACGTGCGGAATTTTTGATCCTTCGACTTTAAAGAAGTGTTCTGTCAGGTTTTGTGATATTATGGGGATGAGAAATAGAGAATCATCAAATTTAAGAATTTCTAAATAATCATCAGTAGATATACCCAAATTTTGAGCTAAGCCAGCATTAATATTCACGCCATAATCAATGGATGAATGAATATTTTCCATTATTTTAATCAAGTCATAATTTGTTGAAATGTGTGAACTGTGTAATTCAAGAATTTCCATACTTTTTGGATCTAATTCAATTTGGTCTGGATTAATTTCATGGAATTCTGCTATTTTGCAAAGCACGCGTTTTATTTCCTTCTTTTTTTCGGGGACCATTAAGACTTTTTATTGAAAGAATGAATATAAATTATATGATAAATTCCATTCTTCAGGAGGTTTTCGGGTATCGGCGAAGAAGAAATTTGGTTATTCGGAACAGAAACGTACGAAATGCGGAGAATTTGTGAGGAATTAGATCATCTGGGGAAGAATTATCAAATATTAAGATTGCGAGATGTAAAATTCCCGCTAGAGAGATACCCGAAGTACGTGATGATTCTTTTTTTGGATATCATGAAGCATCGTGATGATTTAATATATGGATTGTGCGTGTTGGAGGAGTTCACGAGAGCCGGTGTAAAACTGATTCCACCATTGAAGGGGATGTATTATAGCGATAAATTTTCAAATTATTTGCTCTGGAATAGACATTTAAAAGATGAAATTCTAATGCCCGACACGCTTTGTAGCATTAATTGGGAGATCAGTAGCGATTTTCTTAAAAAACATGAACGGGTCATTTTTAAACCAATCAGTGGCTCGATGGGAATTGGAATTGAAGTTGTTGAAACTGAAAAACGATTGAGAGAGTTATTAAATGAGAATCACGCCTTGTTCCTCCAAGAAATCATACTAGATCGCGGGTACGATATCAGAACTTTTATGATTGACGACCGCATTGTTGCCCAATATGCGCGATATAATCCAAAAAATCTATTGAAAAATATTCATCTTGGGGCAGAACCAAAATCTGTAGACGAAATGAGTGAAATAGATTCCGAAATAAAAAGATTTGCTGATGTTTCTCGAAAAATTGCGAAAGAAATCAAAAAAATTGCGGAATTAGACATCATTGGCGTGGATACACTTCCTTCTAAGGATGGGCGGGTCTATCTCATCGAATGGAATTCAGTACCAGGGTTTCGAGGAGCAGAAGAAGCGACGAAACACAATGTGGCGAGAGAAATTGTAAATTTTCTATTTTGAATATAATCTCATCCATCATTCAAATTAATAAAATTTAATTAGGGCAAGCTGTTATTAGGTATGAGCTTGAAATTCTGAACCGTGATGACTTTGATATATGACTTGTATATCATAAACCAAAATGGTCTTTGCTTGTTGCATCAAAAATTTGGGGCAATCGAAGTAGATTCTGACCTCGTTGGAGGATTCTTTACTGCAATTCAGCAGTTTATGCGGGATGTCCTGCCAACAGGGGAAATTCAGAATATCAAATCGTTAGATAGAGGAGATTTTAAATTACTCATTGAACATGGCAAAGAGACAGGTATACATGGCGTGGCCATCAGCGAAAAAGAAGATGTCATGGTTCGTAGAAAATTAATTGAAATAATGAACGAATTTGAAAGCAGATATAAAGAAAAATTACGAGACTTTAATGGGGAAGTAGGGGAATTCCAAGATTTTAAGAATTTCATTTTGAGTAAATTTCCTTCGCAGTTAATTACTCCAAAACACATACCAGAAATCGGCCCTAATGCTACGCTAATTGATCAAATTATGAGGGGGGAAGTTAATTCGATTGAACTGGGGGGAATTAATTACGTGGTTATGGATGAACATCGGTCAATATTGCGCTATGTAGATGGACAACGAACCATTGAGGAAATAGCTGAAGTATCTCAACTCCCGTCCAAAAATATCGTCGAATTCATCTCTTTACTAGTTTGGAATAATCTGATAAACCTCTACATTAGACCAGTCATCCACGAAACTGATATTTTTGAAACTAAAGATGCGGATGTATTCTTAGCTGATACTCTTGAAAGACAAATTGTAGAAAAAACGTTTGGTGAGAAGGGTCTGAACTTTTTAATAACGAATAAAGGGTTGCCACTGAGGGATCTTGCTGAACTTTCTGGGATTGATATAGAAACTGCCAAGAAAATGGCCGCATATTTCCTAGTAAATGGGTACTTTCAAAAAATTGGGACGGAAGAGGGCGTATCTATAGTCGATTTGCAAAATTCTCCGCTAGCGATTTATTCACAAGCCCTAAAAATGGCAAAGGGAGACGAAATTGGGGATTTATTAAAAACTATTTTTAATGCCGGGCAAAATTCAGCAACGGATTTCTGTCATAAAACTGATCTCATTTATGAATCCGAAGGAATGTGGTTCGGAAACATGACAGACGCTATCATTAAAGTGATAAAATTTTTCCACAAATACATTGACCACACCTTTTCTGGAGGAACCCTAAATGTAATTAGCCGTGATTGCTTCGAATGCTATAACTTCCGGTTTTACGAGCCTGTCTGCTACTTCACGACTGGCTTGATTAATGGCGTGTTTAATTTTTGTAAGAGCAAACAGATGGTTGAGGAATCGATGGAACTTGAAGTGAAGGAAGTTGAATGTAAGGCGACCGGCGCAGAGTCCTGCAAATGGACCATCCAGTTTGTAAAAAGAAAATAGTTTACGTAGAAAAGGGAGGGCAAAAGTTGCTTGACGTGATTACTTTAGGAGAAACCATGATCAGATTATCTCCCCAAAATTATGAACGATTAGAATTTGCCACACAATTGGATTTCAGAATAGGTGGTTCGGAATCAAACGTAGCCGTTGCGCTGTCGCGCTTGGGATTGAAGGCTGGTTGGATGTCAAAACTGACTGATAACACACTTGGGAGAAAAATTGAGGCTGAATTACGGCGATGGAACGTTAATGTCGATGGAATAATTTGGACTTCAGATTTTCGAGTGGGAACATATTATGCCGAATTCGGAAGTGACCCAAGACCCACTAATATAATATATGATCGAAAAAATTCAGCAATATCTCACATTAAACTAGAAGAAATTGATTGGGATTACTTAAAATCTTGTAAGATTTTTCATACCTCAGGAATTACCGTCGCCCTAAGTCAAAATTGTGAGTCTGTCGTAAAACGTTGTCTCGAATTCGTGAAGGAAAGGGGAAAACTGACATCCTTTGACATCAATTATCGGTCAAAATTAATAAGTCCCGGACAGGCCTGTAACATGTTAGAGAATATCTTACCGGATGTAGATATTTTAATGAGTTCAGAGAAAGATATTGATCTTATTTATAAACCAGGAGGGAATCTTAGGGAAAAATGTGAAGAATTAATGAATCAATATTCCTTAAAGACGATTGTTTTAACAAGGGGTCCCAATCCCTCATTTGCATTAGATGATAAGGGGAAAGAATACGTTGGCAAAGGTTACAGACCAGTAATCATAGATAGGATTGGGGCAGGAGATGCATTTGACGCAGGATTTTTGTATGGTTGTCTTTCTGAAGATCTTGAAAAGGGAATCAAATATGGAGAAGCAATGTCAGCCTTGAAATTTTCAATCCCTGGAGATATGACAATATTAACGAGGGAAGAGGTAGAAGATTTCATACAAAGAGAAGGAAACCTATTAAAGCGATAGTCCTTTAAGTTAAAAATTGAAAGTCATTTTTGCCACAATTTATTAATAGTAGCACCTCTTAATTAACACTGTTATAAGCCGCTTAAGAGGATGTGATCACGTATGAGTGGAGAAGAAGAAGTCAAACCTGCTAAAAGCATCGACACAGTGGGTCTATATTGTCCAGTCCCCCTATTTCGGACTCGGGAAGCCATTAATGATTTAGAAATAGGGGAGATCTTGGAGGTTTATGCAGATGATCCAGCTGCAGAATCCGATATACAAAGCTTTGCAAAAAGGACTGGACATAAATTGTTGAAATTTGAGAAAGATGGAGATGTGCTGCGGTTCTTACTTGAGAAGGCAAAATAGGTGAATTAGTTAAAAGGGAAGAATATGACTAAAACTGTCTATTTGGATTATCAGGCCTCGAAACCGGTGGATCCTGAAGTTTTTGAAGCAATGAAGCCATATTTTCTAGAAAAATTTGCTAATGCTTCTTCATTACACACCGATGGAGATGTAGCCACTGATGCCTTAGAAGAAAGCAGGAAAAAAATTGCTGAATTTATCAATGCCCAACAATCGAGGGAGATCATTTTTACTTCAGGAGCAACGGAGTCAAATAATTTAGCACTTATTGGGCATACAATGAGGAATAAGCGGAAAGTAAACCACATTATAATATCGGAGATCGAACACATATCTATTCATAACATAACAAAATACTTACAAAAAATGGGATTCGAGGTATCTAAGGTCCCAGTAGATTTTTATGGTCGAATTCGGGTAGATAAATTGAAAGAAAAAATCCGAGATGACACGATACTGATATCCGTTCAATACGCGAATAACGAGATAGGAACCATCCAGCCCGTGGCAGAAATTGGAAAAATCGCAAGAGAGAAAGGGATCGTCTTTCATTGCGACGCGGTAGCAGCCGAGAGTCTAATTCCAATAGATGTCGTTCAAGATAATATTGATTTATTAACACTCTCTTCAAATGATCTTTATGGTCCTAGAGGGATAGGGGTATTATATGTTCGAACGGGAGTGATGCTGACCCCTGTAATAATCGGGGGTGGACAAGAAAGAGGATTAAGTTCAGGAACAGAGGATGTCGCTTCGATTGTTGGAATGGCAAAAGCGGCTGAAATTGTGAAGAGACTTATGGAATCGGAAAGTAAAAGGTTGGCTGAATTAAGAGACTTTTTAATTGAAAGAATTTTAGGGATAATTCCTAAATCCTACTTAAATGGGCATCCAAAAATGCGATTGCCGAATAACGCACACTTCAGATTTGACTACATTGAAGGGGAATCATTACTGCTTTCTTTAAAAGATGAGGGGATTGCCATCGCTACAGGGTCTGCTTGTACCTCTAGAACACTTGAAGCATCCCATACGTTAATCTCCATTGGATTATTACATGAAGAGGCACACGGTTCCTTGGTAGTGACTTTAGGGCGTCATACAAAACGTGAAGATATTGAAAAACTTATTGAAGTTCTTCCTAAAATTGTTGAAAGATTAAGAAAATTATCTCCATTAGCTGATTAAGGAGTGATGTGAATGAAATCAACTAGATATACTGATAAAGTTTTGGACCATTTTAGAAATCCTCGAAACGTGGGTACTTTAGAAGGAGAGGACGTCGCACTTGGAAGAGTTGGGAATCCCGTATGTGGCGACCTCATGGAAATTTATATTAAAGTAAAAGATGAGGTCATCGAAGACATCAAATTCAAAACATTTGGGTGCGGATCTGCCATTGCTACAAGTAGTATGATCACGGAATTGGCCAGAGGGAAGACGCTAGATGAGGCATTAAAGATAACTCGGCAAAACGTGGCCGATGAACTCGAAGGGCTACCACCCGTAAAGATGCACTGTTCCAACCTGGCTGCAGATGCGCTTCATGATGCAATTAAAAATTATCGAGAGGGGCGAAAGCTGGACCCATTAGTCAATGTACCGACCCCAACCACGTGTGCCGTACCACCAGAGCCGCGGGAAATAATTGGAGTGGAGGAGTTCTTGAATAAAGGAGTTTATCGGGAATATGAAGATCTTGAGGGCTTCCGGGATAAGAGAGTTCTTGTCGTTGAAAACGGAGAGCCGAGCATTGAATTGGCCATAAAATTAACGGAAATGACCGGGCGAGTAATATTCATGACCCCATTGCAGATGATTCTTGCAGCGCAAGAGTTAAAGACAAAATTGAAGCGGTCTGATGTCAAGGTTTTATTAGAGGCGGAATTGATAGAAATAATGGGCGATAATACGGTGGAGAAGGTCAAGGTTCATGATTTAAACGAAGATGAGGAATATGAGTTGTTCGTTGATGCCGTAATCTTGCCTTAACCTTTTTTATTTATGATCCTCAATTAAGTTCCCCTCTCCCCTAATATTTCCTTTTTAATGAGAGGCTGGAACAAAGTAATCATAAGATTAAAAAAAAGGGATTAAAACGGAAGATCTTTCAACCAGGGGTAAAGATCATCGAGTTTTTTCATTGATTTAGCGACTTCTGCTTCTGGATATTCATAAGGTGGCAATTTTCCTTCGTGAAATGCGTCGAATGCTGCTAAGTCAAAGTGTCCGTGTCCGCATAATAGGAATAGAATTGTCTTTTCCTCTCCTGTTTCTTTACAGCGTAATGCCTCCGCTATGGCAGCCTTGATAGCGTGAGCGGGTTCAGGTGCGGGAATGATCCCTTCCGCCTTGACAAACAGCTCGGCGGCTTCAAACACAACACGCTGATCATAGGCAACGGTTTCGATTTTTCCTTGGTCCGCCATTAAGCATACCTGTGGGGCCATCCCGTGGTAGCGCAAGCCACCTGCGTGAATGGGTGCTGGAATAAATTCATGCCCTAACGTATGCATCTTCAGTAAGGGGGTCATCCTAGCAGTATCACCGTGATCGTATTGATAACTGCCCTTGGTTACAGAGGGACAAGCAGTAGGTTCTACAGCTACAATTTTGGTATCTTTAGGGGGCTTTCCTGAAACTTTATGGTGGTAGAACGGCCATGACATCCCTGAGAAGCTGCTTCCCCCACCTATACAGCCAAAAATGACATCTGGATAATCCTCTGCCATCTCGAATTGCTTTATGCATTCTTGCCCGATGACAGTTTGATGCAACAAGACGTGGTTTAAAACGCTGCCCAAGGAATATTTTGTATTATCGTGGGTCATAGCATCCTCGATCGCTTCACTGATAGCGATTCCAAGGCTTCCAGGGCTATTAGGATCTGTATCAAGTACGCTCCTACCGTAGTTTGTGGTTTGGCTTGGACTGGGGACAATTTTTGCTCCATAGGACTCCATCATACTCTTTCTGAAGGGTTTTTGATCGTAACTGATTCTTACCATATAAACCTGACAATCCATGCCAACTTTTTGACATCCAAAAGCAAGGGCTGAACCCCATTGGCCGGCGCCTGTCTCCGTGGCTAACCGCTCTATTCCTTCCTTCATGTTATACCAAGCTTGTGCTACCGCAGTGTTGGGTTTATGGCTACCTGGTGGGCTCACACCTTCATTTTTGTAATAAATCTTGGCGGGGGTTTTAAGCTCCTTTTCCAGATTTATTGCACGGATCAAAGGGGTAGGGCGCCAAGTAACGTAGATATCGCGAACATCTGAAGGAATATCGATGAATTTCTCTGCGCTCACCTCTTGCATGACTAATTCCTTGGCGAAGAGTGCCATCAACATGCCTGGATCTACTGGTTCTTTGGTTTTTGGATCGATAGGGGGCGATAAAGGTTTCGGCAAATCGGGATTGATGTTATACCATTGTTTCGGAATTTCATTTTCATCTAGAATGTATTTTACTTTGGACATTTTTTCACACCTAATCTTTATAAATTGTCAAAAAATGTAATAATTTGTAGAAATGTAACTTTTTAAACTTTGTTGTAACTTTTCTAGCATTGGATGAAATACTCAAGATGTTATTATGTGGAATGAAATTCAGAAGATTTTTCGGAAAAATCCAAAGAAATTGGAAGTCGCACGCACGATACTGGAATTAGGGCTTTGTATTAGCACTGATAAAAAAGTTTTTTGCGGTGATATCGAGATCCCTTATTCTAAAATAGCGAAAGCGCTTAATATCGACCGAAGGGTAGTAATTAGTACTGTCGAATTGATTTTAGATCATAAAAAATTAAAAAAGATATTCACTAAAATCAAACCCGCAGGGCCCTCATTCATGGAACTCGCGAAACAGGTCGAATTTGAATTTGGACTAGTAGAGATTTCGGCAGAATCCGAAACGGTTGGAATCATTGCAAGAGTCACTGATTTAATCGCGAAGGAAGGGGTGAGCATCCGCCAGATTTTTGCACAAGACCCAGAGCTTTTTCCTGACCCAAAACTGATAATCATAACAGAGAAACCCATTACAGATATTACGAAGAAATTTCTTGAAATCCCAGGAATTCTTAGCGTTTCGATTTTTTAGAAGGTGAAATTTTGAACCGGAAATGTTCCGTGATGAATTGCCAAAAAGAATTGAAAGAAGGGGAGGGAAGGATACTCGGTGATAAAATATATTGCACGGAGTGCGCAATTATTTTAATTAAAGAAGAGTTAGCAAAAGCAGGCCTGCATGTTCCAAAATAATCAGTCCTGTATCATGTCAAGTAATCTTTCCTGATGGGATTCATCACTTATTTGTATTTCTCCTCGATTTGTGATTCGGGCACTATTTGATTTCGCTTCGGTCCAAGGTCCAACTTTTTGTAATCCCTGAAAGGAAAATGGAATTTCCTGGCGTGATTGCAAGTTATATAGCCCTTCAACCACGTTTGGTCCTTCAACAACAATCTTCTCAATTCCCGAGAAACCCCCTACCATTCTTGGACACGTTACTATCAACTTTTTAATAGGTTTTTCATCTTTTATAAAATCACTAATGATATAGGCAGGGATTGGTATTTTTTTCGGATTAATCCCGAATATTTCCTTGATCATATTTAGTAGTAATTGAATTTTGCTAAGAGATCGACCATTCATCCTGAGAATACCCAGTTTTAGATTGATAAGGCATCTGATTCGCTGAACCGACCGAATTACTTTGAAGTCATAAATGTTTTCCTCGTATAGCCTAAAAGGACCGTGATATATGAGATTTATGTAAATTTCGTCCCTCAAGGTGTAGAGCTTAATCTCATTATTAAATTTTAATTGGTGAGATACTAAATACTGCTCAAATTGTTGCTGTATGTTGTGAAAATCCTTAATTTCTTGACTATTCTTAGTAAATTTAAACAGGATCCAGCTTCGACTTCTAAAAATCAGTTCTTTTTCTCTCAGAAGCCATAAATCCTCAATTTGTTTTTGTGATAGTTTAGTACCCACGCTCTTTAAAAAAGTTTCAACCTTATTTAATTCCTGAGCAATTTTTTTAATTCCCCAATCCTTCAATAAAGTTAATAACTCTTCCTTATTAATGGGATTCAACAATTCCCGCAAAATTTCTGGCGTGTATTGAAACCCTGCTTGCATCTTCTTAGGCATTTTTTTAACCTTAGCCATTGGATTAAAAATATTATGTAGATAATTACATGAAACAATCTTTTTATGTTAAAATCAGTAATAAAAAGATAAATTAGTGATCTTTGAAAATAATTGATGTATTCTCGTTTCCAATAAAAGTGAATATATTTGGTGAAATAGAAAGGAGCTAACCGCATTGGGTTCATTTAAACTGAAAATGCTGCTACTCGGAGACGCCGCTGTAGGCAAAACGAGTATGATCAAGCAATACATTAAGGGAAGCTTTGCCAAGGATTACAAAATGACAATAGGAACAGATATTTTCACGAAGGATGTAATTACTGATGAACATACGATTACTTTAAGTATCTGGGACATTGCAGGACAAGAACGCTTTAAGTTTTTCAGGCAATCATTCTATCGAGGAGCATCTGGCGCGATGGTCGTTTTTGATCTTACAAGGTATCCTACCTTCAACCCAAATGTGGTCAATTGGTTAAAGGAGTTGTGGGGCTTCACCGGACGTATCCCAGTAATTTTGATTGGAAACAAGGTTGATCTTGCCGATTTGCGAAATGTCCGCGAAAACGACGTTCAGACGTTTGCAGATAAAATTCCCTGTAAATATATCGAAACTTCAGCTAAAACTGGTATTCATATAGATGAGTCTTTCAAGGAATTGGCTTTAGGCATGTTAAATAAAATGCTTCAAGGTAAATAAAATAAATTATTGCCGACATTAGAATCTATTTTTTATGCAATTCATTTCTTTCTTCTTAATTCCGTTGCGATATCCGTGTATTCCTTCCCAGATCGTTTAATTTTAATGTTAGGGCCAATACCAGATAGTTTTCGATCGATTATAATTAATTCTTCTTTGGTTAGTTTGGATTGGAGATTTTCAGTTTGGACCAAATATTGGAGAATTTCGAGGATCCTTTTTGCAATTAATGGACGGTGAGGAAGAATTTGAGTTTTATAATAGTTCAAAGCATCAGGCATCATTAAAATTGTAAGGAATTTATCAGTTTTATCGGTTTTAGTTTTCTTCAATTCTTCTTCTTTTTTTTGTGTATCAATTCGCTTCATCATTTGAGCCATTTTTTTATGTCGTAGGCGTTTTAGTTCATCTTGTTCTTCGGACATATAAAATCTTCTTCAATTTTGTTTTAATTCAACTTGTTTCAATATCTGACTTATAATAACTGGCACCATTTTTTTATTTTTTCTAAACGCGAAATAAACATATAAATAAGAGAAGTGGAAACTTTCTATTACAAGAGATATATTTGCGCATTTTGACCGAGGAAGTTTATATATTGGGGGATATTATTATAATCAAAAAGGATATCATTAAAAAGACTGAGGGGCCTGTATGAATGAACCGTTTGTTAGGCTCGAGCGGCAGAAATACTGGGTGAAAAACAACACGTTGGACTTGAGCTACCCTAAATCATACGTTGAAGACCTTACCCTAATCGAAGGTTTGGATAACTTAACAAACCTCAAAAAGCTGGATCTTTCGCGAAACAGGATTAAAAACATTCGCGGGATCGAGAAATTAACGGGACTCAGGGAATTGAACCTCTCGTACATCGAAACAACAGATTTGAGGGGCTTGGGGGCGTTAAAGAACCTCGAGCGGCTAGACTTGGCTTATAGCCACATTTATCATGTTGAGGAATTGGAGGCGTTACCCAACCTGCAAGTCTTGCACGCGGAGGGATCTTCCTTAATCAAGCGGGATTATGAGTCGATAACGGGCAATCCCCGCCTTCGAGACGCATTGAAGAGGGGAGAGGCGAATTCCAAAAAGAAGACGGTGACAATACAAGTCGGTCTGTCGAAATATGAGGAAGGTTATACTGATTGGGGCGAATTTATCATATGGGATGGGACTTTCGATTTGAGTCACGTCGAGATAAATAACCTCTATCCGCAAGTCGGTGCGTGCTTGGATCCTGAAGATTGGGCAAGTATCCGCAAGCTGATACTCCATGACTCGAGTGTCTTGGAATTTTACAAGCTTGATTGGCTGTCTAACCTCGAAGTGTTGTATGCTCCCTCGAATCTAATCAACGACACCAGCGAGTTGGGTGCCATGCCCAAGCTCCAAATCCTCGATATACAAAATAATAAAATTGCTAAAATTGAAGGGCTGGCGGAGCTCCCTGCTCTCCACGAATTGAACCTGTCAAGAAATAAAATTCAAAAGATAGAGGGTTTGGATCGTCTCGCGAACCTCCGCTACCTATACCTGGAATACAATCAAATCAAAGAAATAGAGGGATTAGAAGGATTGGATCTTCTTGGCTTAGATCTCCCTGGAAATCAAGTCGCGGAGATCCAAGGGCTGGAGAATTTGACCAACCTCGAATTTCTGAACCTCCGCGGAAACAAGCTCGGGCGCATCGATGGATTGGAGGCTCTGAGCCGCCTCGAGGTCTTGGACCTGCGTTATAACAACCTCGGGAAAGTAGAGGGGTTGGACCATCTAACCGAACTGAAGGAATTGTACCTTAATGGCAACCAAATAAAGAATCTAGAGGGGCTGGACCACCTAACTAAGCTCCAACTACTGGATTTATCTCGAGGCTAAGATCTTTCTTTCGTAACCGCAATACCACCACCACCCACACGGTTAGCGCCACGGCAGGCAATAAGTACCCCGGGATTCCCGAGTCATCCGGACCGACCGCCGTCAAGTGAAAGAACAAGACCCTCCCATCGTCCACCCCTACTGCGATGGACTGCCCATCCGCGCTGATCGCAGCTGACCTAACGGTGGTGCTCACGGTGGGGGACCAGACGGGCGCAGAGCTATTAATGTTAAATAGATAAACGGAATCGAGGTTCCCGGCAGTCAAGTAGCTCCCGTCGCTGGAGAAAGCAAGCCCCCAGACGCCGCTCGGTGCGGTAGTATAGGTCCACAGGGGTGTCGAGTCGCTCCGGTTGAACGCGATGACCTTGCCGTCCGCCGTGCCCGCGGCGATGTACTGACCGCGTGTCGCAACTCACCGTGCTGCCTCCGGCGTTACCGCCGTGGCGCCAGTGGCTGAACGAGAATTGGTGGTGGATCGTGATCATCGGGGGAGTCATTGGGGTGGCGATGGTGATGCTAAGGGTCGTCAACCGCCGACACGGGGATCGGCTGATCCGCAAGAAACCAAGGCGGACGGTGAAGGATCTCGCGCAGAAGATCAGGAAGACACCTAAAGAACCGCAACAGGATGTAGTTCTCGAGGAAGAGGAGCCAGAAGTATTGAAGGATTAAGTTGAGGTGGGGTTTGAACGATTTTTTATTTTTGTTATTTCCCGACTTTTAGTTAATTTTTAATAAGTGAAATTTCAAATATATTCAAGAACCTGAAAACTGGTGGAAATAATGGAGTCCAGCAAGAGAATCGAGGATTCGGCAAGCCCGGAGAGATTTGAGGACTCAACAAACCAGGAGAGATAAGGAGAGAGATTAAGAGTATGACAACGCGAAAACCTACGTGGCTCCGATTGCCCTGTTCTCGTTGTGCCACTGAGATTCCAGAATTAATCGAGGGCGTCACAATCAGGTGCCTACAATGCGGGGCAGATAATACATTCTATGAAAGTAAACGGTTTTTAGAGAAAAAAGCAACAGATATGTTTGGAGAAGTACCGTCAATCGAATTTATCGATGATCCAAATAAAAGAGTTGCTACCCTCAATGCTCGTTTAAGTAAACTCAAAGATACTTTTCAAAAGTTAGAACCTGATTATCAGGAAGTAGAAAAACACGCCATAGTTGCCACGCCATTGGAAAAGTACGGAGTGAGCGGTCGAAAGATCATGAGTTTGGTGCAACAATATCACGCTCTTGCGGTTCTTGTTAAAAATTACTGTCTTCCCCTACCGATGACTGTGGAGGAATCTACGCCGTCCCAAGAATTATATTACACGTGCGCCTTTCGTGGTTTGTTATTTTTAGGAACGTATCATACCATTGAGGCGAGAAGGGCATCAGTAAATACGGAAGCTACAAAACAATATGATGCTGCCGCTCGAAATTTCGTTAAAGCAGCAGATATTGCGAGTCAGGCAATAGACACGGGTTTTGGAGCTTTTAGAACCAAAAAGGCACTCGCTGATGCCGTAAATAACTATTCTACAGGATTAGCTTCAGTTACGCGTGGAAATCCGGATTACGCCACTCGTAAATTCAAACAGGTACGCTCCTTACTGGAAGATATCATAACAAGGGAGCCACGCGCTAAAATTGACCACGTTCGAGTGGGCATGATTGTTTCACTTCAGCCATCGATTAAAATGATTTTAAAACAACTAAAAGAGGGTGTGAAGGTTCGTGAAACATCAAAAGTTCGTCTTTATCCACTCGACAAAAGTAAGGAGATAATCGATACAGTTCGAGGCGCTAGGGATTGGGTTGAGAAACAAAAGGAACGTTTTAATGGGATTATGGATTTTTACAAGCGTTTGAATTATGGAGAAAAATTAGATTATATGAAACGCTATGATGAACGCTTTCAGGAATTTTATGGAAGCATTAAAGTCATTTATGATGATACTGTTCGAGAAATTGTTGGGAATCTTTCCGAAGAATACAATTTTAAGGCCGGTCAGCTATTCCGCCGGTTAGAAAGCGCTGCCAAAACGGCGGTTTTACCTGGTGAAAGCACCAGAGAGCAGTTCGATGAAGGTCGGAAGGAATTAGAAGCGATAGATGAACTCTTCAAGTCAGTTATGGCAACACTTCTCAATTCAATGTATTCACAAAAAAGCATAAAGAGTTCTGAGTATACGAATGAAGCTGAAGAAGCAATAAAAACTGCTCATGCAACTTTTGACGATTTAGTTCGAACTGCTGTTACACAATTAATTCTCGATTATGATGAGAGTACTCAACGTGTTTTTGATCGCCTTTCGCCCATTGCTGATTCAGCAAAACTTCCTGGTGAAGATGTTATCGAACAATTTCGAGATTCCAGAGCAGAACTTGATTCTCTAGGATTTACTATATCTTCTCTTGTAGATGTTTCATACACCGTAAAGCGGAAAGAATTTACGGATCGGATTCAGGCAGTTCAAAAACGCCAACATGGGCAATTCGATACGATAATTAGAAGGGCGGTTATCAACTTAGTTGGGGATTACGGAGTGGTGGGGAAGAAAATCGTGGTTACCGCCGTTCCTGTTGCTCGCGCGGCTGGTGCCCTTGGAGATCGCGCACTCGACCAAATGGCAGAATGTAAAAAGGACATTGATTCGGCCGACGAATCGCTAGAAAACGTGATCAACCAACTGTTGGCTGTAGGATTCAATGTTAAAAGGCATGAATTCTCCCCCAGAATCATTGATGCACAATTCAACCGGGACCGTGATTTTGTTGATAGCGTGAGAACTGCTGTACAATCATTGCTAACCTTTACGGCAATGCCTCGGTGGAAGATGATTCGGATTCGCAAGGATATTACCAAGAAGGGTGAATCTGCCATGGCACGTGGGAGATATGCGATGGCTGCACGATACTTTGCTGATTCCGCAAAGATCAGCCAAGAGCTAGGTGAAATGGAACGTGCCAAGGAACTTGAAGAACGAGCCCGCGGTATGGAACGTTTAGCTTCGATGATTGGTTAATCACCCATCCATTTTTTATCTTCCTTTTTGAATTCTTAGCTCTGATACGAGAAAAGGAAAAATTTTTAATGCTATACTTCTAGGAAATTTTGAACTACCACTGCCTAAAGGCAGATGGATTCCTCCTTCCTTGACCATTGCCTGCTAACACGGGTCTTACACGATCTCCAGAGGCGTGACTTTCCGTAGTCCCTACGGTAGCATGATTATCCTTAAATTATTATTGGAGTTGATTCTATATAAATATGAGAAATACCTGAAAGTATTAATAAGCATCAAAACTGAGATATACTGTATTCTTAATCCGTCCACTCCCTAAAGGTGGTGGCTTTCAATTAAGGTAAATTACATTTTAAAAAGTGAATGATTATGGCAAACGTCAAGGTCGAAAAACTCATCGGAAGATATATTGAAGATGTAGAGATTGAGATGGTTGAAAGAAAAGGCGCTGGACATCCAGATTCGATGTGTGATAATGCAGCTGAGGCGCTTTCTAGAAAATTAAGCCTCTATTACATAGAACGTTTTGGAACCATTCTCCATCATAACGTTGATAAAGCAGCTCTCGTCGGAGGTCGCTCGGAACCCAAATTTGGTGGAGGGTTGGTAGTTGAGCCAATTTATTTTGCTTTAATCGGAAGAGCGATCTGCGATGTAATGAAGGGCGATAAGCTTCAAAAAGTGCCAGTTCACCGCTTGGCCAGAGAAGCCATAACTGAAACTCTAGAAGAGACCTTCAGATACATGAATCTTAAAACAGACGTCATCATTGATTGTAAAGTTAAACCCGGTAGCCAAGATTTGGTTGGACTGTTTGATTATCGCAAGCAAATACCGTTTGCGAATGATACCTCATTTGGCGTATCGCACGCACCGTTCTCAAACACTGAAAAGCTAGTGCATGAAATCGAGCTGTTTTTACAGAAGGAGGCCATACAGCGAATTCCCGCCATTGGGGAAGATATCAAAGTCATGGGGTTTAGGCAAGGCAAGGATATCAACTTAACGGTGGCAACTGCAATGGTTGATCGAGTAATCGATGATATAGACGCATATGTAGCTATTAAACAGGATATAGCTGAAGAAATCCTTAACCAAGTCCCAAAGATCATCGACCCCGATTATAACGTTTCAGTGGATATCAATTCAGCTGATATCGTTGAAAAGGAAGTTGTATACATCACCGTTACCGGTACCTCTGCCGAAAGTGGTGATGATGGGCAAGTAGGTCGAGGAAACAGAACTAATGGTTTGATAACCCCGAATCGTCCTATGTCGCTTGAAGCTGCCGCTGGAAAAAATCCGGTCTCGCACGTAGGGAAAATTTATAACGTCCTTGCAGGCATTTGTGCGGGTGAGATTGCGGATAACGTCAAAGGAGCTAAACAAATACAAGTCAGAATTTTAAGCCAAATCGGCAAACCAATCAGTGAACCTTTAGTTGCTTCTATCAATATTCTGCCTGAGACTGATGCGAGCTGGAACACTATTAGTTATGAAGCAGAACAAATTGCTCAAGAAAAATTAGCTAATATTACTAAACTCACCGATATGTTCTTGCACAAGAAAGTCACCGTTTGGTAAGACCATATCATAAGTTTTTTATTGATTCCAATATAAATTGCTATCCAATTCTTTTTCTAAAAGTTTAATTTGTAGGTTCTTCTCAATTTCACGGCTGCCTGTTCTTGAATTGTCAATAGCTGCTTCACGATTGTTTCGCCTTCTTCAGGGGTTGGTATATTAAAATTTCGAAAGCCACAGGCTGGTGTAAGTAATGACTGGGAGAGTAGCTTCTTAATTGGTATGTCTTTCTTAGCAATTGGATGGATATTTTTTTGTAAAGTGATGATTAACTCATCGGGCGTGGGGAAAAAATCATGTGGATCTAATTCACCTCTTAAAATTTCTGGGATGTTTTGTACTCCGAACAAGCTTTCGGGTGTATTTGGAGTAAGCCCGAAAGCAAATCCACCTCCTCGCTCGACATATTCACTTAAGATTTCGATTCTAGTATTTTTAAGCGTATCTGGATATTTAATAGCATCATAGGATAGTAAATCAATAGGATGTTCCAAAATAGCATCAATTACCGTAAAAGGATTGTCACATATATGAATTCCTTTCTTACATTGAATTAATCGAAAAACTCTCGAGAGCTTTTCAAGCGCAATTTCATATGAGATATCATTCTCGACTGAAAGAGGGAATAAGGGTTCATCTATAAACAGGATGACATTTGATTTTGAAATATCATTGGAACTAGCTATTTTTAAAAGATAGGATGAAAGCCAATGAGCAATTTCAGCTGATAGATCAACAATTAAATTAAAGAATTCAGGATTTCGGATGAGTTTTTCATTACTGGGCTGTAATTTGACGCTGGCTGCTTCAGTAATTGGGCCTGTCATTTGGCATTTTATGCCCTTAAAGTGATTTGAGGATCTAATTAACAATTCAGAAAATGTGTGGAGAGTTTTGTATGATTCTAAAGAGGGTTCAATTCCATGAGGGTGAAAGAGAAGTGATTTCATTTTCAAATTATTTTTAAATTCCTTTAATTTCTTTTCAAAATCTGGAGTATTGAGGTCGAGAATCACGCTTCCTTTCTGAAGAGAGAGTCCTGGAAATTCTTGGTGGAATTGAATGGTCATCTCATCAATGCTTAGCTGTGGGATGTAAGGGTGTGTTATCTTGGACTCCAATATATCAAGAATTACACGTTTCGAATCACTTAGCGGATGGGAACCAATACCTGTCGTTCCTAAATTCAATGACAACTAATCACGGGCAAAAATATTATTGAACCTAGCCGAATCCGCCAACTGAAATTAGAATGAATTGTATGCCGAAAGCAAAAAAAACAGAGAGCAAGATAATGGCAATAATTGACTTCGATCTTGAAAATCGAAACCCTTTTTCAACATGAACTATGAACCAGATTGTTACTATACTCCCCATAATGATGAACATTATGCCAAGTACCGGATATAAACTTACCCACGCCATTTTATATCATCACGCTTTTACACAATAAAATCTACTTTTTTAGATTGAATTTTGTTATCAACATATACGATTCTTTCAACAAATCCAGCTTTTTTAATTTTTTCTCTGAGCTCTTGAGGAGAAAGTGAATCCCTATCTTCTGGAAAAACTAATTTGTTAATGGTATATTGATTAATAACCAGCAATTCTGTAAAGGATTGGTGTAGTTGTGGGAAATCTGGGATGACTAATTCAAAGAATTCTGCAAATTCTTCCAAATATCCGGTCTTAATTCTACAGAATTTGGTCCGTTCAGTTATACATATACCTGTCTTTTGGCATAATTCCGCATTCTTACATTTGATTCTTTTATCTGGTTTACATTCTGAATAGGGGTCAGCTTTCCCGAAGGTTTTTTTAAGGGGGGGAATCTTTTCCGCTGCTTTAAACACCCACTCCTTCCCTTTTTCGGGATTAATTGTGAGCAAGAGATAACAATTTGTGGATAATTTCTCAAATATTTGCGTTATTTCGTCTGGTGAAAGATTTAAATCCATTGGGTAGACCATTAACTTCTTTAAATCGCGTTTCCCCTTTTCCCAACCGCTACTTAATGATAACTCTTCTAATTCATTTTGGATCCAATCAAGTTCCACTCTTGGTTGGGTATATATATTCCCCCCTACTTTATAAGTATCATCAGGTAAATTACTTGCTAAAAAGTAGCCTAACAAATCCTCATACTCGAAACTTGAATTTACTGCCATTGTATTCTTCTTTGTTGCTTTAGCACGGAGAACGGGTCCCCCATTTGGAAATTCACCTTTGCTAAATTTGATAAAACGCCTATGAACGCTTTGATCTGCTTCGCCTTGTATTAATTTTGTAAGAAAGTGTTTCATTATATTTAAACAAGAAGCTTTTTTTTTAATTATTTTGGTTTAATTGATTTAGTTTTAAGCTTAATGTAATCTAATAGAGTCCGTTGTTTTATGACGTTATCCAAAATTTCACTTTTTTTCATCCAGCTACGTAGAGGCGTATGGAAATTCCTTCCAATGTACTTCAATGCTTGTTTCAATGTTTCAAAAATTTCAGAGGGTTTCTTAAATGCATCCCTAACAGTTTCTCTAATAACCCACACTCCTAATGGTACAATGTAACCACTGCTGACTTCCCTAAATACAACCGCAGTTGCTTGTTTTCTGCATCGAAGTAAATATTCAGCTACCGCTAGACGTGCTGCATAATAAGCACCCGTCACACGTGAGGCGTATGTTTTTCTTCCTTTGTAGAACTCGGAATCTGCAACTATTACCGGGTCTTTGTGCGGATTGAACGAACTCTTTCCGCTCCACGTTTCTAGCTGTTCAAAACCCCATTCTTTTGGTAATAGAAGAATATAAAAATTATTATCTAAATATTTCGAGGAAAAAACTTGGTATTTATCGATTTCAGGAAAGTCCTTTAATCTATTAATAATGTTCTTACTTATGATGTCATCAGATGCTGTTATTGCCCATCTAGTTGGGACGAGGCGTCGATTCTTTTTAACTCCGAGCAGCCCAGCAGAAAGTACTCGGATAATATTAGAAAGCGGTAATCCCTGAGAATACAAATATCCAACAGCAGAATTAGCTTTGAAATCAGTATCTTGAACTGTTTTATCTATGAAAAGATTTATTTTAGGGTTTTCAGCCAATCTAAGTTTTTCTATGTGTCCAATGGGTCCCATTGGCTGGCTATGACTGTCAAAAATAATTTTAAATTTAGGTTCTTTCTCAAATTTGACTTCCGTATCAACCGTATGTTCGGCCATTGCTAGTTCTTGGCTTAATTCAAGGCTTCTACTATCCTGAAATCTTTTCACGTTTACACGAAACGCAGACCTTACTAATTTTGTCCGATATGAGACAAGCTCTTCGATTTGTTTGCCATACCACAAATCTGGTCTATCCAAGATTTGTATTTCTTCCCCCTTGCCTACCATTGGGGGAATCATAGGGCCGACTAATACGTTAGGATAATTGTACCGTCCCACAAAAAAGGCGGGTGGAGAAGATCCAAAGAGATCAGCTGAAGTAAAGTCGATCTTCTTCATTGGGATTAACGCTTGTTGTTTCATTATAATCGGACATGCGTCTTTTCCGCATAAATTTCGCGAACCCTTGCATAAGACGCATAAACCCTTCGCAAGATTTGGTCTGACCATTTTTCCGCCTGAAATTCCTTTTAGCTTATTAGGAATTTGTTTTAGGATTATATATATAATGAGGATAAATCAGATAAATAAAGGGACCCCAATATGAAACAATCAATGGGTTGAATCCAAGATGAAGGTCAGATTTCGTAATTATCGTGAATCAGATTATGAGGCCACCACTGAGTTGATGCGCCAACTTTCAGAAGAAGCATATAAAGTCAAATTTGACGAGGAAAAATGGAGAAAGGCCAGTCGATTGCGCTACTTTAGCCCAGACTCGAGAGGACAGACTATCATTGCCGAAGATGATGAAAATGGGGAAGTAATTGGGATGGGGTTCATAACTGCTAAATTGGAATCAACTGGTTTATATGTAGGATATTTAAACGACTTTATCATCCGAAAAGATTACATTGGTCATGGTATTGGCATGGATATGGCCTTTAAAGCAATTGATATTCTCGAAAATTGGAAGGTTAATAGGATTCGAATTAACATCTTAATGGAAGTCAAGGAATATATGTTAAAATTAGTGGAAAAAGTTGGATTTCGTCCTACTTATATCGTCGCAGAAAAAATCTATCAATAATGAGAAGCGTCAATCAATTCTTTACATTTAGGACAATTATACTTACCTGGTTTAGAAACGCTGAACCAATTCTTACACTTCTTGCATTGAATGGCAAGCTTTAATGGTTTATTGCAGTGTGGGCAGGGGAATTGAGAAAATTTCTCAACTTCGAACCAAACTTGGCAAGAAGCACAACGAAGTTTCACCCTTTCCAGGGGTTTTTGTGGAACTTCGGGTGTAATTTTTTGTTGTTTTTCCTCGAATTTTTGAATTATGGTTTCAATCTGAGGTAATTCTTCGATTTTCTTCTTTCGTCCTCTTTTAGGCTTTTTCGGGACAGCTAATGTCCTTGCCGTTCCGATATCAGCCTCCTTTGAAACCAGAGTAGGTATTTCCACTGTTTTGCCCGTGTACGGATTTTCTATGCTGACGATAGGGGGTTCCTCCCGTGGGGAAGGGCTCGGTGGAGTAGGTTCTTGTACAATGCTGGTGGCTGATGGAAGAGATTCTGCAGTTTCTGCTGGTTGGGCTGGTTCAAGAATGGCGGAAGTCTCAATTGGGGCTTTAGGAATATCAAGTCTCTTATCAATAGAAATCTTGGAATAGGGTCTATTTCTTAGTAATTGAAGATATCGTACTACATCTTCTAAAAGTCGCTGGTCTAATTTGTTTCGATCGGTAGTATCAATTGGAGACTTATAATTGACATCTATAATGAATTCAAAATCGATTAACTTATCTGATTCCACTTTAATTTCAGGATGCCTTGCTATCACTTCTTTTATTTGTTGGATATCTGCCAATACAACTTTACACCAATTTTCAAATTGAATTAAATCCAGTAGAAAAATACCCCGGTCGATATTAGGTTTTGAGAACCAACCCAGGACATCTCGCAAGATAAAACCAGAGCAGGTACGATCTACCCAATCTATTTTGGGAATTAATTCCTTACAGATAATTTCATTCATTCCACTTACAATATTACAGTTGAAATCGCGAGATCCCCAATTTTCCCAGGAAAGATATAGCTCCTTCTTTTCATCAGCTAAATCTGCGACTAATTTCACCTGTCCGTGTTCAAGGAAAAAATCTCCCACTTTGGCCCCAAATTTAGATGCTTTTATTCCCTCACTTTCTTCTGCCTTACTGGAAGATTCAACAGCTTGAACCCCTTTTGGTTTTCCCTTCTTTTTAATAGGAATGCGCGTGGTTACCTCTTCTGGAAGTTTTAATAGAAACAAACAGTGAGGACAACGAAAGACACTGGCCTCTACCATTTTACTTTCTTCTGACCATTTTTTCGCACAACACAGGTGCATGTAAGTTTTACAATAGGGGCAGAGCCTACCACAGTCAGGGGTTTCACAAATGCCACAACTATCCATTCTACAAATGATACATTTTTCTTCTTCTATTTTGCTTATATGTTTAATTGCATCTAAAATTTCATCCGTTAATTCATTCGGATTCAGCAAATCTGCGGCTATCAAATGCAATTTAGGCATAGTCTTTTTTAACTCGAAAACATCTTTCTTATGGGATAATGTCCTCAGAATCATCATTAACATATTTTCATTCGTAGCTTGATGGTAATCTCCTATGATGGATACCGATTCGAGGATGTTATGCCCCCAGGTTGCGCGGGATGCAGAAATTTCTAATGCATCTACTAACACCCCTACTTCGCCCATAATTCGGGCTTTTTCCAAGGGATCAATCGTTCCCAACCACGGCTTACCATCAGAAATAACAATTACTCGATTAATGTTACTGCCTTGTTTCAATATTTGGTCTGAAACAACATGAAGCGCAACTGCGAGCCCTTCACCAAGGCTGGATATGCCTTGAGGACTCACGCTTTTGATTGCATTTATAATCTGTTCTGGATTGTTTGTGAGTTCTTGAACAATTTTAGCATTGGTAGAAAAGGTAACTAAAGCGAAACGGTCATCTTTATCGATGTCATTCTTTATCTCGATGAATGAAACGAGGGCGTTTTTGACGGCTTCTAAACGCGATGGATTGAAATCTCTCCTCGCCATGCTGCGAGAAACATCCAAGCAAATAACGGTATCCTCAGTATCGAAATCCTTCTGTGTCATTCTATTAAAATCCTGAATATGCCTTATAATATCTAAGTTTTTTTACTTTAAGTAATTTTTTAGTAAATTTTTAAGCGCATCTCAACTTACGGGCTCCCATAAAATACCTAATTTTGTGGCATGTTCTTTAGCTTCACTTAATTCCTTACCAGTCGGACGTCGATTTATTTCAGAATAGTTATGCGCTTGATAGCAAGGTCGGTACTGCCCCATGATATTAACTACAGCCTTTGGAGTATTTTCGGCAATCCAGTCTAAAATGGGTTTCGTGCAACACTTAACGTGGTTGGGCATTACAAGGTGTCGAATAATCATTTCCCCACTCCCCTCATCGTGTGCCATCTTATGATTGCGCGCCACTGCTTCAAAGAAATGCGGGACTTTTGAATAGTTCTTTGCACAATCATCGGGTTCGTCCCTACCCGGTCCCCACTTGAAATCAGGGAGCCAGAAATCCATTAATTCTAATGTTAATTTCATAGTCTCTTTTGAACAATACATGTTACTATTCCAAAGTTGGGTGATGACTTCAGTTTGGAATTTAAAGGATTCAATAATCACGTAAGTATTCGGAAGTGGAGTGACATAATTGATATTTTTCACTTTCTCACGAGCCAGTTCATTGGCTATGGCTGCCAATTTGCGTCCATTAGCTGATACGGTCCAGCTAGGTGTCTGGGAAATGTCTGAATTTTGGCAAAACACGCATTTAAAGCTGCAAGATTCAAAAAAAATCGTGCCTGAAGGAATCAGTGGGGCTTCTTCGCCCATGTGGTGAAACCAACTTGATACGAATGCTTCGGAACCTAACCGGCAAGTTCCTTTCTTTTCTTCTCGATTGACTTCACATCTTCTGTCACAAAAATGACAATTACGAAGAATTCTACTGGCTAACTCGATTTTAAGATCGAGGAAGGACGTTTGAGGAGTATCTAGCTTGTTAAAGTAATTTACGGAGTCTGGCTGATCATCTAATTCTTGAAGAAGCGTGGTAAATTTCCCTGCCGTGCGATCGTGTTCTGCCCAGAGCTTTTCTGTAGGAATTGAAGCATCTAATGCTGTTGATATGGCGACTTTTTTGGTAATCAAGTAGCGGGGAATTTTTTCTTTTTTTATTATGGCAAAATAACGGCTAAACCTGGAAAGAATTTCTCTATTCTTCCAAACTCGGGTTGCATCCGGTCTCATTACTTTCCACAATGAAATTCCAGCCTTAGATTATCGAAAAAAATCTTGAATGCTTTTTTGCCCCTTCTTTTTTGCCTTCTTTTTCCCTTTTGGTTTCTTTTTTGGAGGTAGTTTTTCCTCCGTTACCTGCTCTTCTTTTTTATCTTTTTTTACGGCTTTTGGTTTCTTCTTTTTCTCTGCAGATATTTTTGATTCAACGGGCTTTTTAGGTTTGCTGCTGGAAAAAGGTGTCCTTGCAGCAGGTTTAGGCAATTTAATTTTTTTAACTATTTTTGGTTCATACTTAATAGAAGCATCCAGTGGAATTAATTCCACCATCGGAGTCTTTTGCAAATTTGAAAAGTTGGGTCGCCACGTCGGAGGAAAAAACTTAGGTTGCCACAGTTCAAATTTAGCCATGATGAGGTTCGTTTTCTCCGATCTTTCAATCCAGCCTTTTTCTAAAGCAAAATGGACTAATTTCCGAGCGGTACTCACGTCACAATTGGGTAACGCTGCGTCGAAACTAAGCGTGAAAATAAACGTGTTCAAATCCATTTCCTTCATATTATACACACGAAATGGTATTGATATTGCCCATAATGCATCTCTTTTTTCCATTATTCTTCTTTACTCCATTATTATTCCAATTTGGATAATATTTTAGACAAAACTTCTAATAAATCTCCATTTTCAACGATAACATCCGCTGATTTTGCTACTTGATCATTATTCGGATTGAAAGCGATGCTGTATCCTACTTCTTTGAAGAGAGGTATGTCATTCTCACCATCACCAATTGCAATGCAATTCGTTAATTCAATCTGGCGAGGTTTTAAAAATTCCTGTAAAACGAGATGTTTATCATCATAACTTACTTTTACTTCAATTTCTCCCGTGAGCTTGTTATCCTCGCCAATGATAGGGGCATTTGCAATGGCATAATCGAATTGAAATTTATCTTTGACACTATCAGCAAGAAATGAGAGGCCCGAAGACAAGATTAATAAAGTTAAATTTCGTTTTTTCAATTCTTTAACGACTCTATCAATGTTCGGACGTACTTTAATTTGTTGAACAATGGAATTAAGTTCATCAATTGTAGTATTTTTCCATAATCCGACATCTAGATCAGCCCATTCTTGATAATTAATCTTGCCCGAAAAAAACATCTTTCTGTGTTTTTTTGCCTGCTCCCATACACCTAAATATCGGTGAATGTAGGACCATGAATCATCCTTCTCGGTTAAACATCCATCTAAGTCAAAACAGACTAGCTTGAAATTCATAATCTATTGTCCTACTTATTTTATTTCAGCAAGTCGAATTCGTTTCATATTTTTCGTTTCTTCCGTGATTTCGACAGGTACTTTCACAGGAACTTTGATTTTTCCTTCAATTTCTAATTGTTGTATTTGATCTGTAATAGCATTTCCCTTAATTTGAATCTCACGTGCAAATTGAAATTCATCACTAAAAACGTCACTCACCTCATAATAATCCAAATTCTTTAATTTTGCACTATTTTGTTGGACGAAAGTGCATTCAGGTTTCAACATAATACCCGTCGTATCACCAATACGATGAACTAAGAGAGGGTATGACCTACAAGTAATGGGACGTTGCTCATGGATAATACATCCCATTTGATGAAATGGACATCCTTCTTTACCTAGTTGTAAAGTATAGGTTGTTATGATTAATCTGTTATTTAATTCATCAAAATACATGAGATCAGGTTCTAACTGGATTTCCAGACTTTTTTGGGCGGCTAACTTCTTGATTCTATCTACTTCATCTAAATATATTGGGATGTATGCGATCTCTGCCCCAAAATGTTCGGGAGTACAACAATTCAAACATCGCATGCACTGAAAGGAGATTGTTTCATCCATAAGATATTACCCATTCACATGCATCATGTCCATCAGGAAGCGATTTTTCTAATAGAAATTCTATTTTGGGATTGAATGATTTCGCCCATTCAGGAAAGATTACTTTATCAACAATATCGCATCGAACGAGATTTTCTCTGTTGGATCGTTTGAGATTCTCCCACCACGGACAAAAGGTTACCTGAATGAAAGCCTTTTTCGGTGATTTATCTTTGATATCAAATTTAGTTCCATCAATCGAACATAAATACTCAAGAACTTGAAGAAATGAATCAAGATCCGTTTTTGTTATAGAGAGTGCTTTTTTGATCCGCTTGATGATTATGGGGCCATAGCGTTTCCACACGGCAATATCTATCTCAAACGCTTCATCGAACCCAATTTTTTCCTCCACCTCGAGAAACCAAAGACCGTCAATTGCAGTTAACGCAGATCTCATTAACTTAACAAACCGTTCATCCACTTCAGGCTTTTGTTTCATCAGAATCACTTTCCTCTTTTTCCTCAGGAGGGGGCTCATATCCTTTTAAATAGACGTTTGCTCCTCGGATTACGATATCCATCACGCCTTCCTTGATGACCTTTTCAGCAATTTTGAGAAATTTTTCACAATTCCCTAAATTAGCCCCAAAAAAAGGCTGACCATCATTAACATATTCAGATAGTTTAACTGTGTCAATCCCGTACATTTCTTGTAAAATTTCTAGAAAATAATATCTCCAATCTATTCGGGTTCGTCGGTCCATCAAGTACCCCGCAATTGCTATTAAGAGGACTGCTCCTATTAAGATATAAAACCAAAAATCATAGATAAGGGCGTTTATCCAAAGATACACCACAATTATCGTAAATACAACTAAAAAAACAATTAAGAGCTGAATTTCTTTTCCTCTTCTATTAGGAATGCTTTTTAAACATTCCTCTTTCAACATTTTCGCATATAGAGAGGATTCAATATTGTCGTTAACTGCACTCATGTAAATTAATTTAGATTTTCAATTAAAAAGAGTTTTGTTCAAAAAGAAACAAAGAATAAAAAAGAATGTGGTATAAATGAATTTTACCCGAAATAATTCAAGGGGGTAACTTTATTCTCGGTTAGTCCTAATTCTTCCTTGATAGATTCTTTTTCGGTGTTTAATTTAGTTTCCATTCCCTGAATTTTTTCTTCTGTGAATTGTGCTTCGAATGGCAGGCTGTATTGATTATGTAGAATTTGTATTAATGCGATAGATGCACGTAGATCGTAAGCGTCTTGCTGCATCGCATCGTATCCGTTGGTTTGTGCGAGTAGCACAACCCCTTCAATATCATATTTCATCTTCGCTAAGGTAGGAACGAGACCATTCGGCCCGAGTACAACCCCTTTTGAAATTTTTTCTACATTTGGAAATTCCAGGTAGGAATCGAGAACTTCTTTTGATGTCGCACTGATGAAGACTTTCGTAACCTTGTCGCGTTGTTCGACGGGGAAACCACCTAAGGCAACGATGCGTTTTACCCCGAACTTGAACATGAGATTAGAGATGTATTCTGAAATCCCGTAGATTCCACGGGGGGACATAGGTTGTGCATCAGCAGTCACGAAAAATATATCATGGCGTCCCTCAGGGTCTTTCCAGAGGTAAACCTCCGCTTTTGGTGCGTAAAGGAGCGAATCATTAATGATAGCTCCGGCTGGATAATCATCGAAAGTAATTTCCATGATCTTTTCTACGCTATCTTGTAAGACGGCGACGAGTTGGTCGATCGCGACCTTCCCAATGTCAGCAGTACCTGGCATTCCTTGAATGCAAATGGGATCCTTCAAATCCGTCAAATCAATCTTTTTCAAAATTTTGTCGATAATTAAAAACTCTCCAACTTTCATCCTTTCTATATCAATCATACACTCTCACCCGATCGTTTCTTTTGGAACCAATCTAACTTTTTTCTCAAACTTCTTTTCCTCAAACAGTTTTCTAGTTTGTTGTACTATTCTTCCACTGGAAGGTATTTAAAGGTCGATAATATCCCGGGATTCTTTGGAGGATATCGGGATGTTATGCAGAAGATCTCTTTTCATTATGGTAGATAAGAATAAACTTCAGTTTATAGCTTGAGTCCAGGCTCTTGAAAAGTTTGAAGTCAAAATTTTGAAAAATGTAGATAGATTTCGCCAAAATTTTGTTAGCTTGAAGAAGATTCACTAAGGAGATGTGAAATATTTTTAAAAACTTCAGATTGAAATAAGATCGTTTAAAATTAATGATATTTTAATCAAATTTCTAGTTCAAAATCCAATTTACTCGCATCTATCTTATAATCAACAAAGATAGGATGTAAACTCGTGTTAATTTTTTCCATTATTGGTCCTATTGAACAATCCGTATCTGTTATGATATAATAATATAACGGAACAACTCCAAAATATAGCTGGCCTTCTTCCTGATCTGCCGCCTTTTCTTTCATTATGATATCCGAAATTTGAATTTTCACAGCAGAATTCGTGTAACTTACCAAAACGGGATTTTTTTCAATCCAAACTGGCTTGTATTGGACTTCCCAATCTTTAACATATCCTCCTTTCCCCATATTACAGAGTAAATTCTCTAATTCTTGCTCATCTATGTGATATGTAAAGATAATACTGTTATCAAAAGAATTTATCGAAAATCCTCGTATTTCTTCTTGAGCAAAGTGATTTTCCAAGTCCTCTAAAACAGATATTATTTGTTCTTTTCTCTCCTCAATCAATATTCTGGCAACTTTATCGAATAAGATATCTTCGATGTACATTTCTTCCTCAGGGGTTATTGTAAAGACATTGCAGACTGCATCTAAATCATCTAATTTCGTTTGGATTAAATTCTCATAAATCCATCTGAGTTTCATCGTCACCTTGTCTAAAAATAAATAGGGTTCCGTAAAGCATATCATCATTACATCTGAGAAGTAATTGAGCACGACACTGATGCCATTGCTATCAGGTTCCTTTTTTGGGGATATTTGGATGAAATCTATGTTTTGATCAAAACTGTCAGCGAAGGATGTGATGGCACTCATAAAACCCGCTGTCAACATACTATCTATTTGTGTAAAACCGCTCAATTTATCGGTCCAAGTCTTCGTAACTATTGGGATCCCGTTGGTCCGTTGAATGGTAAGCCCTAGAATACCCATGCTTCACTTTTCCTTCATTTTAATATTATTTATTAATATTTTATTCATCAAAAATAATTTAGCGTTCCTAATTTATAAGGTAAACTTCAATCACCTATCACGATTACAGTCAATCTTCGATTTGAACGCCCGCCATCAACCTCGATAAAAAAGATGGATTGCCAGGTTCCAATCGCGATTCGATTATTAATGACAGGAACGATTTTGCAGGGATTCAATAGCATTGATTTTAAATGCGCATCCCCATTCCCACCATGCGCCCATCCTCTGCTTGGGACTAATTTATCAAGGAACGTTTGAATATCTTTCTTCAGGCGAGATTCGAGCTCTGTGATGGCAATGATCCCGGTTGCATGAGGCGCAAAAGCCACGCAGATGCCATTTTGAATTCCCGATTTTTTTACTATTTGGTTCAATTTACTTTCTAAATCCACGTAGTCATAATCGTGTTTCGTGCTAAATGAAATTGTTTCAGAATACGTCGCCATAAAAATACCTCCAATTACTTTAGATATGTTAGATTAAAGGTTATTTTAGAAATATTTCTGTTGCGGTCTTGAATAGAATGCGTGCTACGTCTTGAGGATTTTGTTCTTTAATATTAGCTATTTTACTGACCACATCTTCCATCAAGGCAGGTTCTCCAGTAAACCGCTGGGGTTTCTTGTAGGTGACAGGACCATCCGATTCACTAAGAAGTTGCTCGATTGGAACTAATTCAACGAGTCGTTGCATTCGTTTAGAATAAAATACTTCGGGAGTTACTGAGAAATAATATCCGCGGTTAATACCCTCTTTTACTAATTCAGGGGACCCGGCAAACCAGTGGACCACGATCGTTTTAAGATCATACATCCTTAAAACATCGAATAATTCTTTTTCTGCGTATTTTCCGTGAAGGTTTACTGGCAAATCATTTTCTAAAGCAAATTTCAGAAAATGTTCGAAAATGTGTTCTTGTTTTTTCCAAAGCTGCTCTTTTTTAACAAAGTAACGATCAAGACCTATTTCACCAACAACCGGAACGTTGTTGTCCACAATCAATTTATCGATAGATTCCAGATTCTCACTTACATTTGAGAGATTGGGGGCTTCGATCGGATGAATTCCAAGTGCCGGGATCACTTCTGAATATTGTTTTGCAAGATCCAAAACAGTCCAATTATCAGCATAATACATAGATACTGCTAAGATATAATTAACCGCACGGTGCCTAGCTCTTGTAATGACAGCAGGGATATCCTTAAATATGCATAAATGGCAATGGGTATCAAAGTACATAAGCTATTTCACGTATTTGATTAAAGTTTTTGTTTAAAGAGCGTATTTAACATTATTTCGATTCGTTCGTCATTGTTTCCTTCTAAACGAACTACTTTAAGTTTCCATTCTTCAATTATTTGTTCGATACAATCATCGATCTCTATCTGAAAAGTCTTATCCGTGGCTCGAAATCCATCATCTTCCATCTTTTTGCCAGGAATTGCGACATAAAATAAAAAGTCATAGGTTTTTACCCAATGCAGGCATTTACTTTCCATTACTTTCAAATTGTCGTCTGTAATTTGTTTGACGTGAGGTTGAGCAGCGCGGTAGGCGTATGCATAGTTATCAACCACTGTTCGATCCGTTACGATCATGTTAGCGCCTCGGAGTTTGGCCAGAATTTCTTCGTTGATTTGCTCATTGAGGATCCAATACTGGGTATCAAAGTTCGTACCTTCATTCACTCTGAATTGAACCGGAATGTGGCGAGCAACTTCGGCAACATAATCAACGTTATAGTGCCGTGTCTTCAGTTTTGAGCAAATAGTAAATCCTAGTGTGGTTTTTCCAGTATCATGTGAGCCCATTAGACCTATTTTTAGAGTTCTCTTCTTGTCCCTTGCAAAATAGTCGTGCAGCTTTTTTTGAATGACCTGCAGCTTTTTTGTCAAACGCTACCCTACCATAGACAGAATTAAATAATTCAATTTAACTAAAAAAAATCCTCATTAACTCTTTCTTACTAGTTCGGGTATAAAAAATATAAGACTATCCTTGATTTCATTTTAAACTCCGACAGTGTCTTCTAAGGAGCTTGAGTTACCTTTTCCTTTCGCATTTTATACAAGGCGATGGACTTATGAAACATTATGGCGATGGCGAATATCACAAAGGCAAAACCGATAAAGAACCCAATCAAATCAGCAGTTAAAAACATCAACAACAATCCAATCGAAAGAAATAGGATACCTCCGCCGATAATGCTGAAATATAATTTTCTCATTTCCGCTTGTCTTACCCATTTTTTAAAAATTTCAC
>JABXJT010000037.1 GCA_013375455.1 Candidatus Helarchaeota archaeon
GTTGATCCAGGTCTCGTCGACAAAAAACGCACGTGCCTCTTTTGGTGAAGTCCAGATGTCAAGAAGATATCTCGAGCCATTTACCGCGTTAATGACTAGTTCAAAAATCCGGGAAATGGTAGAATCGGAACAATGCAAAAGAGCTTTCAAGCCATCCACGTCAAACTTGCCGTTTGCGAAAAATTTGATGAGATGTTCACGTAACTGCAGTTCGACTTCTTGGAAAAAGGCGCTGGTATGCGCGTAAAACGAAATGTTGCAATCCTTGCAGTAAAAATATTGTGGGCATTCCTTAACTGACGTATCGTGCCCGTTTTTCACGATTGTTTCGGACTTACAGCCTCTTGAAGAATTTGGGCAAAAAATGGGAATTTCCACGTGACTAGATATTCCATTCACGTTAATTGAAATGGTTTCAAAAAACTTTTTACTCATTTTTAATATATCACCTTCCTATTCTTAGTTTTATATTATACTTTGACCCCACTCCTATATATCTCTTATTTAATGGATGAAATCTTAAAAATGAGCTATATTTATATATTTTTGTCGGTCATGGGAAATTGTAAATTCTCGAATTGTCAAAAAACCAATAATAATTAACATTTGAATTAGCGAAAATAGAGTATAGAGATAAAAGTAAATACATATAGAAAATATAATATGAAATTCGTTGATTTGTTTAATTTCTCTGGTTCAGAAGAGGTTAAATTCAATTTTCCGTGTACAATTGGGGGAATTTTTTTCGGATATGACTGGAAATTTGGAATAAATTGGTTTAAGATGACCCGATTAATCATCACTAATGAACGATTAATTATTATATCACGACCGTTTAAGGATACTTTAAAGCGTCCAATTAATATTATAATTCGTTTAGAGGAAATAAGAGAGGTTATTAAAGAAAAAAAAACAATTCGTATAAGATATAAAACATATCCAGATCAATTTGACCATTATGATGTAATAACATTAAAAATTGGGTTCCTTAAGCACGATACTCATGATTATAAGGTTAAAGATCGTTTAAACTTGATAAATGAAATTTATGATTTTTTAACTAATACCGAAACATTTGAATCCCACATTATTTGTCCCATTTGTGGGATTAAAATACCAAAGAATGGTGATAATTGCCCGAAATGTGGTAGATTATTCAATCAATGTGGGATTTGCAAATTCTATATTTACGATTTAGGAGAAGAAATACAATGCCCTTCTTGTCAAAATTACTTTCATTCAAGAGAATTTTACGAATGGTTAAAAATAAAGGGTAATTGTCCGAATTGTAACACAAAAACATATAGAAATAATCAGCATCCAGTGAAGATCTCGGATTAGGAAATCTGCCTCAGAATCAAGAGCCCGGCGGTCATTTCCTCGACGATGGCTTCTAGATCCCGGGAGATATGTAGGTAGACCTGGTTATCCATCCTCCCCGACGCGTTCTGCTGCTTCAAATCGCGAGGTACAAGGGTTGGTCCAGAGTAATCCGACCTTCCTTGCTATTCCGGTTGATCGCGTTCAGCTTGTCAAGGAAGCGTGTTAATCAAAACTGACTTTATAACGTTATACGACATTACTTCTCCTCTTTTAAAAAAGCTACGTTGCACGTGATTTTATGCGCCTCATTTTCAACCGTCGGGAGAGCCAGAAGGAAAATCCTTGCAGGATTATTCCAGGAATTATAAGGTAATATAGGTTAGGGATCCCCCACAGGAACCTATCGTGATGAAAAAGCGGGGCATAAGCTTGAAATTTTTCCAACCCCCAAATGACATAGCAACCGAAATCTTCTATTGGTCCGAAAGTAAAATAATTGCCAGCGATTAACATTAAAAATACTGAAGCTTCAATAGTCTCTCTTCTCCCAAATATCTTGTAATCTTCTTCTCGACTCTGAGCATAGACAAACATTGTCAGGAAGGTCAGTGGAATTAAGAACATGAACATCAGGCCCCAAAGGCCCCAACTCCAATTCCAGGTTCCACCGCTACACATTCCACCAACTGGATTCCATAGATCAGTTTCCCAAATTGTGACACAAAGGTATAATGAACTATGAAAGAAAAACGCGATAATAAATCCGTAATGAAATTTAAAAAGCATTAATAATAGTGAAATTCCGCCTATAATACTAAGATACATTAATGCATAAAGCCAGTGCTCCATTTTTAATCATCTCAAAATATAATACCAAATAATTTTTTGATCACCTTATTGAAATAATCTCTTTTTTAAAATTTGTTCCACTCGAATAAATTTTAAAAATAACTTCTCACAAGTTTTCTCATAACCTTTTGCAGTTAGTGAATGGATATGGCATCACAAATAAAATGTAATTTAATTACGGCGCGAACTATACCGCAAGGACGTGCCCTTGAGGGTTCTAAACACTCAGATGAATATACAAGGGCAGCTGGCATCGTTGAACTTGATCCTGAGGATATTAAAAAATTAAAAATCTATACAGGAACAGTTGTTAAAGTGACAACTGCTTTTGGTTCGGTAAATGTAAGGGCTGTAATTTCTACAAATGCACCTCATCCGGGGCTCGCTGTTATTCCAATGGGTCCATGGGGGAATCATATTCTTAGCGTAGATATATATTCGGTCGGAATGCCCTCATTTAAAGGAGTTGAGGCAACAATCGAACAGGCAGCGCCTGGAGAAAAAGTGCTATCTGCTCTCGAATTAATGCATGTGTTAAATAAATAACTTCAAATTAATTGATAAAAGGTGCAAGATCATGGCTGATGAAGAGATTCAAAAAATAACAGATGTCGTGTGTCCTTTTTGTGGATGTCTCTGTGATGATATAGAAATTGATGTTGAAAATAATAAAGTCATCACCTCTTATAATGCCTGTACGATAGGTTCCAAGAAGTTCTTTAGCGTAAATGAAACAGATCACCGTTTTGCTAAACCGATGCTTCGTAAAAATGGAGAGCTTGTCCCAATTAGTTGGGATGAAGCCATTGAGCGGGCAGCAAAAATTCTTATCGAGGCTGAAAGGCCATTGTTGTATGGGTTCTCCTCTACCTCAAACGAGGCAATAGGGGAAGGATTTAAACTCGCTGAAGAAGTGGGAGGCGTGCTCGATCAAACCGCGTCAGTTTGTCACGGTCCTAGCGTGATAGCAATTCAGGATACGGGTCGGAGCGCGGCAACCTTAGGAGAAATCAAATCGCGAGCAAATGTCATCGTTTTTTGGGGATCTAACCCCTCGGCAGCGCATCCCCGTCATATGAGCCGATACTCAATGTTCGTACGGGGCTTTTTCAGGGATAAAGGGGCAAAGGAGCGAACCCTAATTGTCGTAGATCCACGAAACACCGACGCTGCAAAATTAGCAGATATACACGTCCGAGTGGAACAAGGAAAAGATTTTGAATTGGTTAGTGCGATGCGTGCTGCTCTGAAAGGAGTTGAAATTCCAAATGTCGTTGCAGGGATTCCCAAAGAGAAAATTTTAGAACTCCTTGAGATCTTCAAAACGGCTTATTTTGGCGTGTTATTTTTCGGGATGGGACTCACGCAGACTTTTGGGCGCCACCGGAACATTGACAATGCCATAAATCTCGTGCGAGACCTGAATTCATATACTAAATGGATAATTTCACCAATGCGGGGACACTATAACGTGACTGGGGCTGGAACGGTTTGGACCTGGCAGACGGGATATCCATTTGCAATTGATTTTGCAAGAGGGCATCCAAGATATAACCCTGGTGAATTCTGCGCGAATGATGTTCTGGTAAATGGTGAGGCAGATGCCGCACTAATTATTGCGTCTGATCCTGGAGCCCATTTCCCAGCTGTTTCCGTAGCCCACCTCGCAAAGATTCCAACCATCGCTATCGAGCCACATGTTACTCCTACTACTGAACTTGCAGAATTAATACTTCCACCTTCCATTGTAGGGGTGGAAGAAGAAGGAACTGCCTATCGAATGGATCATGTTCCAATTAAATTGCGAAAAGTGGTCGATGCGCCTGGGGATTGCTTATCGGATGTTGAAATACTTGAGCGCATCCTGAAAAAGGCTCAAAAATTGAACAAGTAAAACTACAAAAGTCCGCGGGTTTGATTCGCACCTTTTTATTCATTTTAAAGATAAAAAAAGGAGAAATAGAGCAGATTAATTTTTAGACCGGTTTCTCTGCAAAATCGCGTTTTGATAAGACCTTGCCATCTGGTGCATGGGGACGGCGGAGTACAGTATTTCCATATTTCTCGATTTCACGTGCTTGATCTGCAAGGAGGAAGGCTTCTCGCATCATTTCATGGGCAGCTCCCACGATTGGCATGTAATTTTCGCGCCCTTTCGTCTTGAAACAGCCTTCAACATTCACGCCTGCCACCGCCTTACAGAGTTCATGGGCGGCCATTGCTTTATTTCGTGCATAGGGATTAGTAAATCCAGCCGCGGGAATGGCATTCTTCTTATTCACGACAATGCGTGGAAGGCTCGGAGTTTCACCTCTCTCGATCTGATCAATCACTTTATCAATTTCCGTGTATACCAGAGGTATGACACCCGTGATGGCAAGCACGGCAAGAATATTTGCATTAAAAAGTGCCATTTCGACAGGATCGAGAAATGGACGGCGTGCACCTATCATCGAATCGGCAACTAGAATTAAGTACCCTTGGCCTTTCGCCTCAATATCTTCAGTTGCCTTCTTTCCCGGGGCATCGCTTATGATAATTGTTGGGACTTTCGCTTCTGCTAAAATTTCACGCGCTTTGGTAGGACCTGGTAACCCCGCATTGGGTGAAAGAAAAATTATAAGCTGTGGTTTAAATTCGAGAATTTTCTTTGTGATTTCCACGCATTGTTCTGGATTTAGTTTCGCACCAGATGTTACTACGCGTGTGTCGATATTCTCTCTATCTGCCCGTTCATCCAATAATAAGTCGATTACAGGACTTATTCCAATATTTCCTGCCTTTATTACGCCAATTTTAACAACCATAACATCATCTCAATTTAGAATAACAAATCTGAAATCAACTATATTATATCGACTTTTTAGTTTTTTGTATTAGTAAATCGGAAAAGAATGTTTTGAATGAGGAAAACTCTCGGGCCTATTCGCGGATTTTATATAATGCGCGTATATCTTTAAGAATGTGCTCTAAAACTTTATTCGCTTCATCGAAATCCTTTTTATCTATCGTTTTCAGCATGTTATCAATTCCAGTTTCAAGACTTTCGATTGTCGTTACGATCTTTTTTTGAAGATCATCTGGTAGGAAATTGTAATCAATTTTTGCGCTGGTTTGTAGCATCTGGCACCATTCTTGCATGTTCAGGATGTATTGCTTTGCTAAATCCCATTCTCCCTGCCTGCAAATATGCCCGAAGAAAGCATCAAGTATCTTGGATTCGATGAACTCGATGGTGTTTTCGAAACTCATTCCATACTTGAAGATATCAACAATTTCAGCACCGGTGCTCGTTTCAGCATCGCTACCAGCTGGTGTTTTCTTTTTAACAGGTGTTTTACTCTTGCGCTTCCCTTTCGCCATAATAATTCACTCGTGTCTTTTTATGACATACTTACGGCGCGCTCATTTATATACTTTTATGGCACAACATTAATAAACGTTTTAAATAACGGTAGCCTTAGATGACTGACGAGCGTTTAAAGGATTGAAGAAAATGGCAGAATCTTCGATAATCATCAAAGAATCTACGATAGATGACCTCGATTCATTAGAATCGTTAATGAAAAGTTTGACTGAAACCTTTCGTCAAAAGTTCTTTAAAGAGCAATGGCGCCTGGACATGAAATATAAGTATGATGTTGGTGGCGTTTTCGTTGCCGTAGATACAACTGAAGATAAAATTGTGGGAATGATTCTTGTTGATGTCGGACGTGATATGCTCTCGAATAAAATGATTGGGAAAATAATTAATTTTATTGTAGATCCAAAATATCAAGGGAAGGGAATAGGGTCGATGCTCCTTGAACGGGCCGTGGATTTCTCAACAGAACGGAAAGCAACGGTCGTCCGAATAAACGCACGACGAGAATTAAAAAATACTGTTCAACTATTTCAAAAATTTGGGTTCGATGAAGTCTACATGGTCATGGAACGAGAATTGGAATGAGTTATTGGAACTTCGGGACCTCTCTTTCTAGTAATGAATCTTTCGAAATTGCTAATGAATAAAGATTTAAAATTACCCAAAAGATATAATTACGAGTTCAAATTTGCGAACATAAACCCCCAAAGAGGTGAGGAAATATGCCATACGTTGTGACATTTTGCTGGTATCCACCTACCGTTACAGAAAAGGTTGCACAAAAGTATCTGGAGAACTTGCAAAAAAATCCCGTTCCATCATATATAAAACGGGTTGTTCCAGCGGCTAATGCTGCAGTAAAAGAAGGTACTGAAATATTCAATGTTGATGAAGTTAAATCTAAGGACTTGGGAGAGGCTTTCGAATATATAAATACATTTATGTTGGAATTCGAGGAGTTTGAAGGATTTACATGGACTATTAGAATTTTCAGCACGGTGGCAGAAGGCTTAAAACGAATTGGAATGGGTTAAACAGTTCTTCCAGCATTTTTCCGATAAATCTTTCCTTTCTCTTTTTTTATCGCCTAGAGTATAATTTTTAGGCGCTTTTTTTAATGTAATAAATGATGTCAGACGAAGCTTATATTAAATTAAGGGAATTTCTGGATAAATTTCCAATAGGTTTCCCGAAAACTGAATCAGGTATTGAAATAAAGATTTTGAAACGACTGTTTACAGAGGAAGAGGCAAGAATTACAGTAAGGTTGAGTCCAGTCCCAGAAACGGCGAAGCAGATTGCGAGACGGGGCAAACTAGATGTTAAGGAAATGGAGAAGAAATTAGAATTAATGTCTAAAAAGGGTCTGATCTTCCGAGTCCACCGTAAAGGCAAGACATTCTACAATGCAGCGCCATTTATGATAGGCCTCTATGAATACTCAGTTAAAAAGATTGATAAAGAACTTGCACGACTCTTTAAAGAATACTATGATACCGCACAAGTGAATGAGATTGGAGCAAGTGGTGTGCCTGGATTTAAGGTTCTGCCTGTTGATGAGTCCATACAGGCTAATACGGTGCTCTATCCATATCATAAGCTCAAGGAGAGCATTAAGAACGCCAGAGGAATCGCCGTCACTGATTGTGTATGTCGACTTGAATCTCAATTAAACGGAGAAGGGTGCGATTATCCCATAGAAACCTGTCTCAGCTTTGGGGCCGCGGCGGAGTATTATATCGAAAATGGTTGGGGGCGGGAAATTACCCCAGAAGAGGCGATCCGAATCATCGAGGAAACTGATAAGGCTGGATTGGTTCATGCAGGTGTAAATTCGAAGCATCTCTCCAATATTTGCAATTGTTGTCCTTGCTGTTGCGTGTCCATGAAGGGCATAACGAAGATGGGGCATAATAAGCATAAGTATTTAAATGCTATTTTCGAATCTATCATAGATCGAGAGAAATGTAGTGGGTGTGGAAGCTGTATCGATCGTTGTCCAGTTGGAGCAATTATTATAGATGATTTTGCTATAGTAGATAGGGAAAGATGCCTCGGATGTGGATTATGCGCTGGAGAATGTCCGGAGAACGCCATAGTTTTACAAGTAAGGGAGGATGGTGAGGAACCTTTCGATAGAGTTGTGGAACTGGGTATGGCAATTCTTAAAAGTAAAAAAAAGAAACCTAGAACGTGAATTTTCAAAGGAAAATTCCAGAAATATAGCAAAAATCCACTTCTAATTTTTAACTTTTTATCTGCGAATTTTATCGGCATGATATGATTAATATAAGAATATTATCATTCATTTAAGAAGAGAAATTTTCATCGAATTTCATAGTTGTAAAGAGAGGATGATTAAATTCAAGAGTTTTTTAGAAAGAAGGTGAAATCTTGCTGAGACCAAGGAAAACAGGTCGGAGGAAACTCTGCCCCAGATGCGGGTCACCAATGATGCAAAAAAGTGCAACATTAAAATTTTGTGCGGTTTGCCATTTTTCAGAATCGACTGCAAAAAAGGAAATTGCAATTAAATTTGAAGAAGAAGTAGTTGAAGAAATGCCAAAAGTTGAATTATTAAAGATTACAAAAGCAGGTACCTCTTACGAGTCGAGTCTTGAATCTGAATCTTCATATGTTGTAGTAGATAGGAACTCAAGTACTCTGTGGATTTGGAAGGGATCCGGAAGCAGTCCGGCAGATGCATATAAAGCGGGCGTTGAAACAACTAAATTGAAATCTTCATTAAGAATGTATGGTGCCTCAATTAAACGCGTGGAAGAAGGAGAAGAACCAGATGATTTCCCTACGATTGGGGAAGAATTAAAAGCAGTTGCGGTGGAAGCTAAACGAAGAGAGGAAGAATTACTGCTTAAAGAAGAAGAGACCAAGTTGAAAAGAGAGGAAGATCGTAAACGTAAGGAAGAGGCGGAGCAGAAAAGGCGAGAGGAGGAAGATCTGAGGCGTAAGGAAGAAGAGCGCAAGCGAAAATTGGAAGAAGAGCAAAGACTCAAAGAAGAGGAAGAGCGAAAACGTATAGAGGAAGTAGAACGAAAAAGGAGAGAAGAAGAAGAAGAAAGAAGAGCGGCGGAAGCAGCGAAATTCCCTGCTGTAGAAGAGAGGGAAATCGAGGCCGAAGCACCTAGTCCGGTATTGTGGAAAAGCGTGGCAGATGCAACCAAGCCAACGGCAGAACCCATAGTGGAAGAGGTGGTTTCTGAGGTTGTTGAACCCATAGCAGCCCCTGTTGAACCCATAGCAGCCCCTGTTGAACCCATAGCAGCCCCTGTTGAAGCCCCAGCAGCCCCTGTTGAAGCCCCAGTAGCACCGGCAAAACCAGAACGATCCATTGATGAGAAGGAATTAAGTGAAGCAATTTCTTCCCTTACACTAGTTCGAGGAGTAAATGAAGATATCGCCAAAACATTATACCTGAAAGCAAACATTACGACTATCATGGAACTTTCATTAGCGGACCCATTTGCAATAGCAGAAGACAGTGGATTAGATGCATCCAGTGTAAGCGACATTGTAGGTAATGCGAAAGATTTGCTTGGATTTGATTAAGTAGATATCATTTTATTCTTACTTTTCACTCCTTCCCTTTTTTTCTTAAACTTTATAAATTATGGATATCACTATATTTTAGATTGTCCAGTTTGCCGATTGCCGAAAATGCAGTACTCAAAAACGGGCGTTAGAGGAAAAATTTAATGCTAACCAATCTATATATCTTCCACTCAACCGGTAAATTACTTCTTTCTAAAAGTTGGACGGGGGAAGCCGTTAAAGAGGATCCAGTATTGATTTCGGGGTTCCTTTCGGCTATTTGGATGTTCGCAAAGAAGATCGGGTCAAAAGGCGGCGTGCGGAACATTCATACAGGGGACAAGTTATTGGTTGGAGTTTCCTCACCTACTTACGACTTGTTATTCGTCTTGGTAGCAAAACCAAACGCAGAAGTGGCAGCCTGTAAGGCACTTTTAGGACGAATCCGTAGGAGCTTCATACAAAAACATAGAACACTGCTAAAGGATAGTAGAGATTTACCGACTGATGTGTTTGAGGGCTGGCTTCGGAATTTGGATATCATAACAGCGGACCATGATGTCGCGCCAGTTGAATCGGTTATGAAAAAATTTCTGCGAAAAATGTCTGAGACAACAGATGAGGACGAAGATTGACCTATTTGACCTATTTCTCTTGATTTACTGAAAGGTCTTTTTTTGAAAGATAGTATAGATGGACGTTTTGAAAATCTTTGGGTCGTAGGTTGGTGTTGCAATAGCATTAATATCACCAACTAGTTTGAGAGAAATGGTCTGGGTACTATATTCCTCTAGAACATCGAGTAAAGGATCAAATTTATGGAAATATATAGTTAGGTCAATCTTTCGTTCAGGTTTCCCAATTGCTTTTAAGATATTTTTGAGATATTCCAGGGCTTCATCATATCGTCGTCTATCCTGAATGTCAATGACATAAATTAATTCATCAACCCCTTCGATGTATTGGTCCATGTTTTGGAGGTAATCGTTCCGATAACTTTTTTGGCCTCCAAAATCCCAAACCTTCACAATACGCTCCCCATCCTCGATAGAACTTATTTGAATTCCTTTTGTTGGTTTAATCGAAAAATACGAAAGGAGATTCGTTGTTTTAGTCAAGCTGAGCAGGATCGAAGTTTTTCCACTATTATCCAAGCCTATAATTAGAACTTTTTTTGAAGGCGCTTGAGAATTTTCCGAATCCGTATCACTCATATCTAATCTCCTCGCTTTTTATCAAAATTCTTAAAATTTATAAGAATTTTTAATTGATCGTGATGTTAAGCATAATAATAAAAGGCAAATATACTCTATCTAGAAAGGTGAAGTGAGCTTCTTAAATACGATGGGATCGACATGGGTAAGGAAATCGACAAAGGCAAGGAATTAATTAAGGGAATCATATACGCGCTATTTGATGAAAAGGCAGGACCAAAACCAATTGTATGGTCTCCCGAGAATTTGCCCGAAAATGTGAGAGATTTAATTAGCTTAAAAACCATAAATATTCTTGCTGGGCAAGCAGGAGATATCCCTGAATCACTAGCTGTCATTCCGTTTCCATCTGTAAATCTAAAGGGTTTAGTAAAATTCTTGGAAATAAAAGAGGTTTCGCGACGTGGAAGAACGATTGATGGTTCGATTACAGTTTTGTTCGATGAAGCAGATGATCTCATTTTCTATAAGTATATGAAGAATTTTGAAAAAATTTGCGGCACAACGGCGAAAACGGTTACTAAATTAGAAGAGGAAAAGGCAGAGCATCAAAAGGTTGCAAAGGAGATAGATAAATTTCAAGAAAATATGAGACATATTCTTCATGAATTGCACGATACAGAATTAAAAGCTCAACGAACAACTGCCGCCTTCCCTAAGGGACCAGAAGATATGGTGGATTTTAATTACAAAATAATCGTGGTTGGAGATCCCCACGTGGGAAAGACATCCACTGTCCTGAGATTCACGGATGAAGCCTTTAGGAGAACCTATATTCCTACGATGGGAGTAAACTTAAGTAAAAAAAACGTGAAACATGAAGGCGCCCACATTAAATTTGTCCTCTGGGACGTCGCTGGGCAAAGCAAGTTTCAGATGATGCGAAGGCAATTTTATAAAGGTTCTGATGGGGAAATCCTAGTATTTGATTTAACCGACCCTAATTCCTTTAATGATCTACACAAATGGTATGAAGACATCAAAACTTACCTGAAAACTAATCTACGGGGACTCATTTTGGCAAATAAGAATGATTTAAAAGACGAGAGAAAAGTTAAGAGGGAAGATATCGAAAAATTAGCCAAAGAATTGAATATGGACTTTTTTGAAACTTCTGCTTTGACTGGCGAGAATGTCACGGAAGCATTTATTAAAATGGCCGACTTAATTCACACCACAGGAAAAAGGATACATAAACAGGAATGAAATCATTTAAAAAATTTTGAAGATCCTAAGATCCATTAACCTTTTTAGAAAATTTGAATTCAAATAAGGGCAAAATTTGATCAATAATTTTGATTTGGGTGATATTTTTGGAGAAAAAATACATCGAATATATGCATGTGAAACCCGCAGAATTAGAGGCCCATGTTCAGAAAAATCCTCCCCATTCAAAAAGTACAAGAAAGCCAATCAGCCGAATCCTTTAATAAAATTTATGAAAACCATGATAAAGCTATGAAAGAGATGTTTAATTTAAAGAATCCATTCAAATTTGATAAACTATTCGAACTTCAAGGCATTGAAGACAAGCATGAGATTTTGAATTATATCAAATGGAAATTGTTCAGACGAGGGAAACAAAAGAAGGAGTTTAAATCACGAAAAGAAAAATAAATTAAATGTTTCAATCCATTTTGGATCGAAATTCTTCAAGAGCGTCCGCTACTTCTTCGGCATTCATCAAAGAAGGCCCCCCACCCATGAAGATGGTTACGCCTAACGCTTCTGTAATTTCTTCATCGGTGGCTCCAGCTTCTAAGGCTTCCACTAAATGCCATTTCATGCAGGACTTGCATCCAATCGTAACAGCGATTCCAAGGGCTATCAAAGCTTTCGTTTTTGAGGAAAGTGCCCCATCTTGTAAAGCATCCCGATGCATTCGGACAAAATCTGTAATTAATTGTGGATTATGGTGACCGATAAGCCCCATTTGAGCTGGAACGTGCCCTAAAATGCCTTCGCCCCGCTTCTTGAGCATTTCAACAAACTTTGATGCTCCCTTATCAGAAACTGGCTTTGCTGCTGTAGGTTTGGTTGGCACCACCACTGCCTTTTTCACCTGATCTGGAGCGACATTGAAAAGTGGATACGGATTTTCCAAGAGGGCTTTCATTTCCGCCAGAAAGTTAGCAGCATCCACGCCATCCATTACGCGATGATCATGGGTTAAGCTCAGAATCATCATCGGGCTAATGCGAATGCGACCATCTTTAACCATTGGTTTCTGGATCATTTTCCCGATTCCGAGTATTGCTGCCTCTGGAGGATTGATAATGGGCGTGAATACCTCAATTCCAAACATCCCCAAATTAGATACGGTAAAAGTTCCCCCAGTGACATCATCCAAGGAAAGTGTTCTAGATCTAGCTTTGTCAGCTAAGTTTCTAACGTGTTGCGAGATCTCCTTCAGAGATTTACTCTCAGCATCATGAATGACGGGGACTATAAGCCCTCGATCAGTAGCAACGGCTACTCCTAAATTAAGAGAGTCTTTGATGACGACGGCATTCTCCCCCATTGAAGAATTAAAGATTGGATATTTTTTTATGACTTCTATTACAGTTTTTATGATAATATCAGTCATGGTAATCTTAACATCTTCACCCTTATATAGTTCTAAGAAATGTTTCCTTAAATTAATGGTTTCTGTCATGTCAACCTCTGAAGTATATGTTAATTGGGGGATCTCGCTCAAACTTGCACTCATTTTTTTTGCAATTATCTTCCGAATGCCCTCAAGCGGAATAGATTTTCCCTCAATTTTTGTAGGCAAGCCGTGATTGAGGTAATTAAGAATATCTTTTTCAATGATCCGCCCGTCGGGGCCCGTTCCACGGATGCCAGCATAATCAATCCCCTTTTCCCTTGCAAGTTTTCGGGCGCGGGGAGAGATGAAAATGCGTCCGGCAACTTCTTTCGTTGTTTTAACCATTGGGGCAGCTGCAGGTGCTACAGCAGTCGTGGGGATTTCCTTCTTTTCTTCAATATATTGCGTAATATCGCTAATTTCTTCTCCTGGATCCGTTATTAAGGCAATATTTTTTCCAACGGGAACCACGTCTTTTTCTGCCGCCAATATCTTGTAGAGGATGCCCGTGGCAGGTGCTTCCAATTTCATTGTAACTTTGTCGGTTTCAATCTCTACGATTTCTTCCCCTCTCTGAACTTCATCGCCTTCTTTTTTCATCCATTTGATGATGGTTCCTTCTTCCATCGTCATTCCCAATTTTGGCATGACAAATTGCGTGACCATACCTTCAGCCTCTTTTGCTTTCTATATTGAATTGTTGGCGTGAATGTATAAAATGTTTTCAGCTTTCCGATCTCTCAAGTAGATAAATTCAATTCAAAATTGTTAGAATAAAAAATCTTTTTATACCCAGCCCCTAGGGAAAGGGTATATGACGAAAGATGATTGCAAGAGGATAGCAGAGCAAGCGGCACAAGAAACGAATTTGGTGAAACGGGGGGTATTATTTAATAAAGCCAGTCAATGCTATAAAGAAAATGAAGAGGCAGAACAGTTTAAAGCCATAAAAATGAAAGCCATTGACATATTTCATCAAATATTTGAGGAAACTGAAGATCCATATGAAAAAAGTCTCTTTAGTGCCTATGAAGCACTTTGTTGGGTATGCCTCGAAGAGTTTGAAACAGCAACAGGAATTATGGATGTAATAATGAATATAAATAAACCAGAACCAACATTTAAAGTGCCTCCACTTGTCAATTTTACATATCATTTGGCTAGGAAAGAGATAGAGAAGGCTGAAGAACTCTGGAAAGAGATATACCTCCATTTCTCTCATGGCATTATAGATTTATTAAAAGAGGCGTTTATTACCGTGAATCCCAGTTCGGAGCCACCGGTTATTGAAAAACCCGTCATTTTCTCCAAGATCTGGACTATATTATTTGCCGGTAAAGACCCCAATGATCCACAGAAAGATTGGACCCTCACTTTTTATGATGTTCACGATTTCTTTGAAGATAAGGTTGTTTTGAATAAAAAATACATGGATGATTTGCTTGATCAAGTTAAAGAGCTTGAACATTATCGTTTCATCCGGAACATGCGCTCAGTAACTTCCTCCAGTGGAGAAGACCTAACTAGCAAAGCCATGTTCATCTGCCTTGCCACGAGCAGCGAAAAAAAATTAAAGTTTGGAATGCTCTTAGGAACGCTTAAGGATGGAGGAGTACACGTGATCGGCCTCTGGCCCGAAGCATTTGCTCAGGCGGTGGTCAAGGATGAAGATATCATAGGAGCATTCATCACGCGAAGCGTCAAAAATCCCGAGTGGTTCTCGGATTTGAATGTATTAAGCTTTATAACTGATGAAAAAAAACCGGAGGAAGAGGAAATAGCCGAGGGAGAGGATGCCCTGCCGGGTTACTTCACTTAATTTTTTGACTCCAATCTTACAATAGGGGGGCAACATTCCCGGCAATGCCAATCAAATAATGAAAAATTAGTACCGGCCAAATGAAGGACCGCCCCCTAAGCGTAAGCCAGCCAAATAATGGCCCCACGGCAGCTACTGCGATGATTTCCATGGGGGGTTTTCCAATATGAAAGAGGATCGTAATGACAGTTGAAATCGAAATAATCACGATTAATCCTTTTTTCCCTAATTCCTCCTTGCCTTTTAGCCCAAATTGTAGATATGCGCGATAAATGAATTCATAGCCAATGTAATAGATGAAATAGACTAGATTGAATGCGATAAAAAGGGGAAGATCTCCTATCACTAGCTTCGTCAAAGGGTATTCCTGTGCCAACCCGGGGTCAGTGAGGAAGAAAAAGGCTGGAAGTAATGCAATCCCGATTACCGTCCAGATGAGATTAAATTTCTTGTCACCCCATTGCCACCCATACGCCTTTTGCTCTTCTTTGAAAAAATATTTGATTATTAACATCGGCACGATTAAGAAGAGGAGGAAGGCCATGAAAAACTGCCAAATATATTGCCAGAAATCAATCCACACGGGATCTATTATTGAACCGAATAACCATTGAAAAAATATAATACAATTTCTACCGTCAGGAAAGTAAGGGTCAGGAGGGAGCCGAACACGATATAATGACGTGAAATAATAAATGATTGTCAAGATAATTACAGAACTTAAGACCAAAATTCGTTTTCTAGTGATTTTTTCCTTCAAATTCTCCAAAAACACTCACCATCTATAATCCCATTTAATGATTTATTTTCAGATTATAAGATTTCAAATTTAATAATTTTTAAATACAGTATAATTAGATACTTTGAATCGAGATTGTTTGAGGAATTTTTTCTAATACCAATCTTATATTTTTCTCTTTTTTTAACTCTTCAACGTGATCAAGTCGATAAACTCGTGTATGGACTCAAGCTTTTCAAAATTTTTGACCGTTTCAATAATCTTGTTTATCTGTGAATCGCCCATTTTTATGTATAACGCTTCTTGTCTCAACTTATTTTCGATGGCGTAGGGCACGCCAGGCGTTCCTATGGGTTGCAACTGTTTAGCTTTCAGTTTCGTCCCGTCTTTCATCTGAACAACCACTTTTGCGCCCCATTCCACTTTAAATTCAGAAAGGCCCAAGTCCACTAATTTCAAATCCCTATTTTCAGGAGTAAGTTTCGCGATGAGTCCTGTTGTCCGCCTGGTGAGGTCCAGATCGATTTCAGTTTTAATTTTTTCCGCGAGTTTCCATACCTCGGGATCGGTGTATTTCTCCTCGGTGAATTGCTCGGGGGTCAGTTTTCCGTCCATCAGCATTATGGCTACATTATAGGGGACATAAAAGTTGAGCGCAACATGTGAACGAGAACGCTTAAGTTCTTTCTGGGTCACATAAGGTCGGGAGAGATCATCCATAAAGATGGAAACCACGGAAGCCTTGATCCTGACTTTTTCTATATCCTGGTAGTTGAAGTCTGGACCCGTTTTTTCAAGAATTTTTCCAATGCAATCGGCAATAGGATCAATATAACCGCAACCAGGGTATATCTTAAAGGATATCGTGTCAGTAACCCATGCCTCTCCGAGACTGTTATCTATCAGGAATGGTAGAGGAGTATACGCATAGAATGAGAGCGGGCCGGTCGGACTTTCGAATACATCAGGAGCACCAGTCATCCCATAGGCCGCAAAATAGGCAGCTTCCATTCCAATTCTGCATGGAACAGCAGAAGTGAAGAGTTTAGCGTGCGGTCCCATAAATGACCGGAATGCAGTGAATGTCCAGTGCGTCATTGCGATGCCGATAGCGTTAACAATTTGTTCAACGGATAAATCAAGTACTTTTGCCGTCATACAAGCAGAACTAGCGAGATGGATGAAAGACCAACACTGGCCATTTAGTGGTCCGATAACGGCCGCGGCTCCAACACGCCCAGCAACCTCATTTCCTATTGCTTGGAGAGTCAGGAATTCTTTACCAGAAAGCTTGTAGTTTTCTGCCAATGCAAGCGAAACTGGTACGGAAGAAACCCCTGTATGACCCAAAAAGAGATAATCATCGTAGTCTAGAGCCATTGCAGTAGCTGCATTCACGGTAACTGCCTCTTTAAATGGCACCTTATTTCCATTTGGAATGATTGTCGCCAGTTTTCCGTCCCCCCCACTAAATTCCTTCATTACTGTCTCAATGATGACATTTCCAGCGTGCGTCTTGCTTCCAGCATACATTGACCCGATTAAACTGTAAAGCTGTTCCTTTAGTTTTTGAAGTGTAAAGGCAGGGATCTTTTGAAAAGTAACATCTTTAACAAATTTTGCGACACCTTCAGAGACTGTCATTTTCACACCCCATCATTCATTAATTTTTAAAATCTTCATTGACAATAAAAGAGAAATTAGCATGGAAAGGACGGATATTTGCATCCACATGGCCCTCATATCTGGAGCTAGAACATTTCCTGCAATCAGATTTCCGATCAGGGTCTCTTTTCCATGAAAGACTTTATCCCAAACATCCATCGGAGCTTCAATTTTATATTGAAAGAGATTATTAAAACCGTCGTTGACCTCATTTTTCTCGGGAGAAAGTATGATTGAGATTTTTTCCCCAGAGCTCGTATCTTTTATATTTGCAAGCAAACTAAGCCGAAACATGCCCGAGCCGAGCCCTTGAACCATTTTAAAGACATTTTCGACGCTATTCGAGAGAGCCATAAAATAATTTTTTAATGTCATAATAAGTTCCCCAATATTTACTATGTTAAATTTTAATACTTAAAAATTTCTTCTCACCTAGATTATATTAAAAATATCATCAAGCTGTTAAATTTAATTTAAAACTCATGTGACTCTTTCCATTTCTTCTTTATACCACTCATAAGTTCTCTTAAAACCCTCTTCAATACCTACAATTGCTTTATAGCCCAATTCTTTAACAAATTTTTCATTAACAAATCCGAGATCAGTTGAGGATACCTTGACTCGATATTTTGTAATAAGGGGTCCCTTATTGCTTCTGCTTATTTTGTAAATCGCTTCAATAAAGCCTGCAGCAATAATGGCAAGCCATAAAGGGACGTTTAGCAATATTAGTTCTCGTTTTTTCTTCCTTCTGCCTAATCTGTAAATAGCTTTGAAGAAGCCTGCAACCTTAGTAGCAAGCCAAGAAGGGATGCCCCTCAATTTTATTTTTCTCTCATTCGTGCAAACCTTGATCATTTTTTCCATAAATTCTCTGAAGACAATTATCGGACCATCTGAAATGATGTACGTCTTACCCGCTGCTTTAGGACGGGTTGCTACCAGTATTAAACCATCAACTAAGTTTTCAACATAACTATAACATATCAGAGACTTTCCTTTATTGACCACAGGAAAAGATTTTCCTTTTTCGATCCGTTTATATGCTTCAAAGCTAAATAGGCGATCATAAGGACCAAATATAGTAAATCCCGGTCTAATTATGACGGTTTCTATTTTGCCCTGCTTAAAATAATCATTTAATAAGTCCTCAACTGCCTTTTTTGAACGTGCATAAGCATTATATGGTTTATAAGGTGTTTCTTCATCTACATTCTGGAATCCCTCAAAGCCATGGACGGTTAGGGAGGACATAAAAATAAACCGTTTTACACTCGCGTCCACTGCGGCATCAAGCACATTTTTCGATCCTTCATAGTTAATTCTCTGAAAGAGTTTTTCGGGCCCCCAGTCATGCGCACGGGCGGCTAAATGAACTACGACATCTATTCCTTTAAAATGAGTTCGTATTGAATTAGGGTCGGTAATATCACCATAGACTTTTTCGATTTTATCAGCGAATTTCTCAAGATTTGATTCATCTGTTCCTTCTAAGATGAGTCCCCGAACTTCATAATCACTTTCAACTAATTTTTTTGCCAGGTTACTTCCGATAAACCCATTGACGCCCGTTACTAAAAATTTCAAGAAATTCCACTCGTTTAATCAAATTCAAAGACAATTTTTACGATTTTATGTTTCCCTTTTTCAGTCATCATTTTAATAGCCTTTTTATAGTCATCGAGTTTTAATTTCCGTGATAATAAAGGCTCTAAATCAATTTTACCTTCAGCCATCCAATTTATTGCGAGCTGAAAGGTTGGAATTCTTTCGCCATTGAATAGTTCTGTGCTGGAAGTATTTGTCCCAAATAAATATAATTCTTTAAACCAAGAAAAGGACCAATCTACTTTTTTAGTAGTCCCGACCAATCCAATCAAAACTATGCTTCCGCCTGGTTTGGCAAAGCGAAGTGCATCATTTACGGCAGTATCATTCCCAACACATTCATAAATAACATCGAACCCACCATCCACAACAATCCGTTTCCCTAAAATGGGTTTTTTCAATGTTACACCCAATAAATTTGCCAAATTTTCGTAATAATCTCCTTCTCTCAGGTAAATTATGTCATCCGCGCCGTATTTTTTACACCAGTCACCTTGGAATTTGTATTTCGCTAAAACTACAATACGGGCTTTAGTTCCTAATGCGCGAAGTGCGGCTATCACTGTAATTCCAATCATTCCAGCCCCTATTACTAAGACCGTATCGGTATCCTTAGGAAAACATCTCAATACACTATGAAGCGAAGTGCAGAAGGGTTCGACCATCACACCATTTTCATTAGAAACCGAATCAGGAAGCTTATATAATTGGAATTGATGGGCGAGGAAGTATGGACTCCATCCTCCGCCTGTATCTCGGCATAGCATATTATCAAAGCCGGGGGGAAGATTTCCTTTCGTAAAATTTAAACAGGATGAGAATTCCCCTTTCTCACATAATTCACAGACTTTCTCGATTCCTCTTGTCTTGCAGGGTAACATTGGATGGATGGCAACGCGATCCCCTACTTCAAATCCTTTAACCTCTTTTCCTTTCTCCGTAATAATCCCTATGTTCTCATGACCAAATGTGAAGGGCGAGCTTGTATAAGCCTCCAGAGCTGGTGAATCATGGAGAAAAATCGTGTTTAGTTCACTTCCGCAAACTCCAGAGAGTTTCGTCCGAATTTTTACCCATTCATCATTAGGGGCATCTGATACTTGAGGCTCTGGGACATCTACATATTTTAACATCGAAAATGGGCCATAATGTGCAGATTTAAATAATTTTCCGAAAATTGTAGCATATATAAATCTTGGAATAGTCACATGAAATTGAACTGCTTTCAACCTTAATAACTCCCTGAATTTAAAATTCGCCTGGATTGATCTCTTTATAAAGAGCCTTCAGGCGTTTGTAAATCGATCGGTAAACATAATAGCGTTTGTCATAAATCTCTTTATTCGCCTTGTTCGGTGTGAATCTAGCTTTTTCGGCGATTTTCGGTTTGAATTCTCGGAAGCTGCTCAATTTTCCGATTCCAATTCCGGCAATGAGAGCGGCTCCCATTGTTCCTGAGGCAATAGGATTAACCATTTGGATAATAGTTTTGCCGAGAACATCTGCCATTATTTGGCTCCAAATATCGCTCATCGCCCCGCCTCCAATATATCTAATTTCGGTTATTTTGCCACCATTCCTCTGGACTAGGGGTTCCACGCCTGCACGGAGCGCCCAGCGAGCATTGTAGCTCACCCCTTCCAATACAGAACGAATTACATCGTAGCGTGTATTTTCAATACTCAAGTTTAGAAATCCACCTCGTAAGCGCGGTTCGATCACAGGACAGGATTCACCAGAGAGCCAAGGGGTAAAGATTAACTTATTGGAACCCGGGGGTGCTTGCGAAGCAAGATTATCCAAATCGGCATAGGTTTCCTTACGTTCAACTGTATCGCGTAACCATTTCAAGCAAGCCCCCATATTTTTCTGCTCCGCAACTAACATGTAGGGAATATCCGGATCCGGTGAGGGAATGGCTAGAGTGGCTGCTGAAATTTTACGAAGATGCTTCGATACTGGTGCCATCATCCAGCCACTCGTGCCTATATATAAATGCACGTCGTTTTCTTCGACAGCCCCCGATCCAGCCATTGCTGCCGCGCCATCACCACATCCACAAATGACAGGAATTCCAGGCTTTAGGTTCAGCTCTTCGGCAGCTTGAGGAGTCAGTTCTCCAATTATATCAGTGCATTTTTTAATTTCGTTCAATTTATCAAGATCTAGATCACCATAAGAAGCTACTTTCTCAGACCATTTGAATTTATGAATATCCATAATCATGGTTACACCTGCGTAATCAACGGGTGTAACGTATTGACCAGTCGTTTTAAGAAGTAGCCAATCAATTACATCCAAAAATTTATGGGTTTCTTGATACATATTCGGCCGTTCCTCTTTCACCCACATGATTTTGGAGTACATATCGCGCATCATTGGGCCGGCACCGGTAATTTTAAGGAAATTCCAAACACGTCGGATATGTCTGAGGATTTGGGTCATTTTACGAACATCAGCCCACAATTTAAATGATTGTGTGGCTGCGCGGGTGTCCGACCAAATCATACAGTTCATCAAAGGTTTCCCATTTTTATCCACGGGGATACATCCGAGCATTTGTGTGGATTGAACAATCGCTGCAATCTGTTCTGGATCAACTTGCGACTTTTTCATTAGATCCGTTGTATTTTGTGCTATTGCAGCCCACCACATATTGGGGTCTTGTTCTGCATAGTTTTCCTGGGGATAAATTACATTATATTCCTTCAATACTGAATTGACAATTTTAACTTTCTCATCTTTTTCCCCTAAATCAACAAGGCTTGTGACTGTACCCGAAGTTCCCATATCATGAGCTAATATAAACTCTTTAGACATTTTTTCCGCCACCTTCTATCTTGATTGATCCTAAATCAATAAGCAAAAAAATCTATCCATTAAGAAAAGTGGGAAGTTAGAACATCATAGCTTCGAGACCGATTTTATCGACGTTATGAGGAAGGAATTTGGTTACTACATCAATTATGGCAGGTAAATTGGCGTCTTTAGCGCGCTGAAGTGCACCTTGTATCTCATTAGGGTCCGTAACTCGCTCACCATAACAGCCGAAGCCTTTGGCGATTTCTGCAAAATTAGTATCACTAAAATCGACATCAATGAAACGTTTTTTGAAAGTGTATCGTTGTCCAGCTTTTATCATACCCCAAGCACTATTATTGGCAACCACACAAATGAAGGGTAATCCACACCGTTTTGCAGTTTCTAATTCCTGAATGTTGATCATGATTGCTCCATCACCGCTAATGGTGCAGACTTGGCGGTTAGGGGCAGCTAACTTCGCGCCGATGGCATAGGGTATGGAAGTCCCGAGGTGACCCATTCCAATTGCTTGTAAAGTTTTCCGAGGTCGTAACATTTGAATCTGTTCTAAGGTGAAAAACGCGATATCTCCGCCGTCTATGATTACAATTGCATTTTCATCCAAAAATTCATCTACCTCTTTGACTAGACGTTGTGGTTTAATTGGAATGGCATCAGAATTCCTGCTCTTCTGTATACCTGACCAATACTTCTCTCGCGCTTCTTTTAATGTGAGAAGCCAGTCAGAAGCTTCCTTGACTTGCGGTTTTTGTTTCCTTATTAATTCTAGCATTTGTTGTAATACTAGCTTACAATCTCCCAGTATACCCAGCTCTACGGGGCGATTCTTCCCAATTTCGCTTGGATCGATATCGACCTGAATCACGGGTAAGTCATTTCTCCAAACTGGTGGCTTTCCAAACAGTAAGGATAAGCCAAACCGGGCACCAAAAGTTAATACAAGATCCGTTTCCATAATAGCTTTTTGAGTGTTATATGTGAATAATCCCGGACCACCAATGTAAGCTTTAGTTCCTTGTATGATCGCTGAACTCCCCATTACTGAACATGTCAATGGAATTTTTAAGTAATCAACTAAGTCATGTAATTCTTTTTCGGCTTTAGCAGAGACAACACCACCGCCAGCAATTACTAACGGTTTTTCTGCCTTTAATAAGGCAGTGACTGCCTGCTTGATCAGCTCTGGATTTGCAGTCGGATTAGATATCGGGCGATATTGAGAAGGTTGCAATTGAACAATCTCCTTCTTTACTTTAGCTGCCAGAAGTTCAAATGGTATGTCAAGATGAACTGGTCTTGGGCGTCCTGAACAAGCTTCACGGAAAGCTTTTTGCACGTACTCAACAATTCTCTCTTGGTTCAAGATCTGCTTTTGATATTTAACCACTGGTCGGAAGATTCCAATTTGATCTAAGTCGCCTTGTAAAAATCCTATATCCATTTGATTAATCGTGACTTGTGGTGTGATGACCAAGACGGGAATGCTATCAGACCATGCAGCAGCAACTCCTGGAAGCAAGTGGGTCGCTCCTGGCCCGACTGTCCCCATGCATACACCAACATTACCAGTGACTCGAGCCCAGGCGTCCGCTGCATGTGCTGCCGCCTGTTCGTGGCGAAACATGATAGTATCGATTCCTTCTTCTCTACCCCATTGGTAAATTGCGTCATAGATATGGAGGAGTTGTCCTCCAGGTACCCCAAAAATAAATCTCACATTTTCATTAACCAACGCTTTAACGACTAAATCGCCGCCTGTCAGCGGTTTCTTCTCTTCAGGCATTTTTAACATCCTCCAACATTATGAATATTACATTCGAGAAAGACCCAGTTTAGAAATGTCATGGGTCGTAAATTTGGTGATGACATCAACCAAAGCCGGCTTCTTGGAATCGCGTGCCCGCTCGAGTGCAGGGCGGATCTCGTTTGGATCAGTGACACGCTCTCCATGACATCCGAATGCTTTGGCGATTTCTGCAAAATGGGTATCAGCTAAATCTGTATCTATAAACCGTTTCTTAAAGTGGTATTTCTGCCCAGATTTTATCTGGCCCCAGGCGCTATTATTTGAAATGACACATGTGAAAGCTAAATTTAACCGTTTGGCAGTCGCTAATTCCTGAATATTCATCATGATGCTTCCATCACCACTTACCGTGCATACTTGGCGGTCTGGTGCTGCTAGTTTCGTGCCGATAGCATAAGGGATCGATGTCCCCAAGTGACCCATTCCTATGCTTTGTAAGAGTTTCCGAGGTCTCTTATTTTGGAGTAATTCTAGCGAATAAAGGGAGATATCCCCACCATCGATGATAAGAATCGCGTCTTTATCTAGGAATTTATCGACTTCATTAACTAGCCGTTCGGTTCGGATGGGAATGTTATCGGAGTTCATGAATTTTTCTTTCCCTTCCCAGAACTTTTTGTGGGCCTCTCTCAATTGTTTGAGCCAATCGGTTTCCTCCTTTGCGGCAGGTTTCTGCTTTTTAACTAGTGCTAGCATTTGTTGAAGTACTAATTTACAATCTCCGAGAATTCCCAATGAAATCTGGCGGTTCTTTCCGATTTCGGCAGGATCGATATCAACTTGAATGATATATTTCTCAGCAGGCCATACTGGGGGCTTTCCATAGCCCAATGAAATGGCGAAACGGGTACCGAGAGCTAAAATAAAGTCAGTTTGGTTGATAGCTTGTATTGTGTGTGATGAAAATACTCCTAACCCAATGTAGGTAGAGGTCCCTTTAAGTATGGCAGAGCTTCCCATAACCGTTGCTACTAAGGGGACTTTTAGATATTCGGCAAACTGTTGAAGTACTTGCGCCCCTTTCGCATGAACTACCCCGCCTCCTACAATAATAAGGGGTTTTTCTGCATTCAGTAATGCAGTAACCGCTTGTTCAACCAACGCGGGATCCGCTGCGGGATTGTTAAGTGGACGGTATTCGTAGGGCTCGCGGCAACTGATCTCCCCTTCGACGGTTCTACCGAGGACGTCTGCAGGAATATCTAAATGCACCGGTCTGGGACGACCTAATAACGCTTCACGGAAGGCTTTTTGAACATATTCAGGAATTCTTTCCGTTTTTCTAATTTGTTTTTGGAATTTAACAATTGGATGGAAAAGAGCGAGCTGATCGACATCGCCCTGGATTGCGCCGATATCAATCTGCCGGCTAATTACTTGAGGTGTAATAACCAATATCGGGCTGCTATCAGAATATGCTGCAGCAACTCCTGGAACCAAATGAGTAGCTCCGGGACCTACGGTACCCATACAGACGCCAATTGTCCCTGTAACTCTTGCCCAAGCATCCGCTGCATGTGCAGCCGCCTGCTCATGACGCATCATTATCGTATCGATGCCCTGTTCTCGTCCCCATCGATAAACCGCATCATAAATTGGCAATAACTGCCCGCCAGGGATTCCAAAAATAAAGCGCACGTTCTCATTGACCAGTGCCTGCACGAGCAGATCTCCACCAGTCATGGCTTTCTTCTTCTCTTCTGGCATACCCGACACCAATTTTCCCATGTATTTAATTTCAAAACCATTGAAGAAATATGATATTGATAACTTCTTCAAATTTATTTGATCAATAATTAAAGTGAATTCCTATTTTTGCTTTTTTCTCCTTTTAAGAGTTCCCTGTATTTCCAGCATTATTCCCAACGTGGCTTCAGTATCAAAGTAGGCAAACAGTCGCCGGCCGGGTACCAAACCGGAAAAAACAACTTCTAGCCCTAATTCTTTAAGATAATCAATATAGGATTCAACATTTTTAACACTGCAACTTACGTGGTGCAGTCCTTCCCTTCCTTGATCCAAGAACTCTTTATGGATACTTTCTCCTTTGATTGGTTGAATCAGTTCCATTTGTAAGTTGAAGTACCGGGTAAAGCCAAGTTTTACTGTATACTCCGTGTCCTTCCCTCGATAAGTAACTCTTCCAGTCATCGGAGGCAGGAAATTGAATTTTGGCATGTTAAACAAGCTTTCCATTATCTGTGCTTGCTTTTCAACGTCCTTATAGACGTAACCGAACTGATCCACCCTTAAATTCCTTAAATCCATCTTTGCATTATTTTCCATCTTGAATCCCATACAACAGTTATCATAGATTTCATATCGATTTGAAATAAGTAATTAACTTTTATAAAAACCATATTTGATTACGGAATCTTTTAATGCTTTCAGGTTTGCGGCAGGAATCTCATCAGGTAAAACACAAGCGGAACATAACATGTACCCGCCACCTTCCATGCATCCCGTAATTTGTTTTTGGCAATAGTTCTCAACTTCTTTGGGTGTCCCGAAGGCAGTGAGCTGTGGGGGGATATTTCCCATGATGCAGGCTCTATCCCCAAGAACCTCTTTCGCCTTGAAAATATCCGTCAGATCAAGGTGAAACCACGCTTTTCCTTTAGGGATTTCGGTAAAGAACTCCAGGGCGTCAGTATAGTCATTATCAATGTGAAATTGAACGATCCATCCCTTTTTAATAATATAGTTAGCGATTCTCTTAATGTGGGGCCAAAATAACTCAAATCTTTTCGCGCCGATAAAGTTGGTTGCAATACGGGAAAACCCGAAAAGAACAATCGGTGTTCGTTTATGCTTGCGAATGCTTAATTGAAGATCTAAAGTCCTTAACAACTCGGCCTCAGTACTTTCGCATGCCTGCAAGAGAACTTGGGGCATTTTAACTATATCAGCTAAAAATTTATCAAAACTTCGCAAGAAGGATATGATATCAACTGGGGCCTCAATAATCGCGTTTGCAAGAGTTAATACATCCATTTCTTTAAGCCAGGATCCCACTCTCAGATTCGCGTATTGTCTTCCATATTCAAGGAACTTTTCTTGCAATTCAGGTCTTTTCACAAATGCCGCAAATCCCTTTTCAATCAGGAGATTATAATCACTGCGCTTCATAAGTTCTCGCTCATACATTTGCTCTGGAATATTACCTTTAGGGAGGTTCCAATCGAAATAGAACATGCTATGAGAGCCCGGGAAGGGTAAATAATATCCAAATAAAGGTGAACAGCCAGAGTACGCATCAAAGCCTCCAAATCGATCCCAGACTTTTTTAACAGCCTCAAATGATTTTGGGATATTAAAAAAATATTCTTCAATAGTCATTCCAGTTAATTTAGCAGGAGCACAATGAAATGCAGGAATAAATGGGACCCGGTCAGGCTCTTTCAAAGCTAAACATGCCTCAACGCGTTCTCTTGGTGTCATGGTTTCATCTGGATGCATTTTTAGGGGCATTCATTCATCTCTCTCTTTCAAATATTTACATCTTATGGAAACAAATATAGCAATTAACTTGTTTAAATTGAACGATATGATGAAAATGAAGGAATTTAATTTACTGCGAGTAATAGGTATATCTATTTCAATCTTCGGAATTTTGGTTATTATCTTTGGAAACGTTAAAACCGCAGAAAATTTTCAGATGCTTAGTAATTTTGGACAAAATATTCTAGTCCTCAATGCAATCTTGCTCATTATAATGCCCAAAAATAGGCGGTTGATGATAGCACTGATCATTGGGGTAGCAATCATGGTCTTCGATTTCGTATTTGAGGTTATTGCAGTCTCCGCAGGTTGGTGGATTCTAATAGGGGACAATCTAATCCTTGGGCTCCCGATAGAGATGGTCATCAGTTTCCTCTTCATTGGAACCTCAACAGGACTGATTCTTTATTTACCTGAGAAAATAAGAGAAATGGATTTTAAACTTTTCAATTGGTTGAAACCGCTGGTGAAAAATCCAAGGCATGATCTGTTATGGAAGCTTTTAATTATCCTTGTCCTCACCGTTATATCGACTTATGGCGATTTAGGCGGAGGCGTTGAAATGGGGGTGTGGGTTTATGGTCCCAACTGGCATCCTAGCTTCGTTTTTATCTTGAATGGATGGCTATACATTGGTTTAATAGCTTTAAGTTTACAATATTTTCTTGAAAAGAAACTTCCTGAGGAGTCATCAAGATAATGGATGTTGAAAATTTACGATCTGCGTTAAAAGAAGTAATTTCACGCTATGATGCTGATGAAGATGGTCAGCTAAGCCCGAAAGAGGCGTTTTGTTTTCTTCAAGCCTTCTGGGGAGTGGGTTATTCACCAGGTCATGTTCAACTAGTTCATCGGCTCTATACCAATCCAAACTATGAGGCTCAAGATGTGGAAATGACGGGTGATGAGTTTCACAGAAAATTTAGTGGTCAGATACCCTTCCGTGGAATGATGAAATTCTGTGAGGACGAACTCACCAAGTCAGAGGAGTTACAACAACAGGCATTTAATTCGTTGATCAGTCATGGATACGAACTCGATACAAAAAAGGGGCGATTTAGACTGAAAATAACGGATCCTACTCATGAGACCTACCAGACACTATGCTTGCGATTAGTCCAAAAGCAGTTGAATGACCCCTCCAATTTTTTTTGGGCTCAATGGCTGGTAGAAGTATCGAATAGCATGATCGAATATCGTGAACGGCCCAACAAGAAATTAATGAAGATTTTAAGTGAAACCCAGATTTTTGGGGACTCTGAAGCGCATTGGGACAATATGGAGGCCGATTGGAAACTAGAGGAATTAATCGCACGGGGAGATTACCTCGAAAAAACCGGGTTGAAATGGAGCAAGAAATTCATTGGAGCATGTAAGGAGATTTTTAGCCGTTACGATGGAGATGATGATGGTAAATTATCCAAGGATGAGATGCGCTTATTTCGCGGTGTTTTATCTGGAAGATTGCCTACTCACGCCCTCCTAGAACGCCATATGAAGCATCCCACCCTAGAAACTATTATGGAGGAAGCTTTGGAGAATAAATTCCAACGCAAAAGCTTGGTTAAATTCGTATTTTGGCACGGTTATGATGAGAACTTGCTCTTGTTGCCAGATACGAATCAGGAGCCCATAACCCAAGACCCCTTAATCCTTCGGTTATGCCTAGATATAGAAGATAAAAAAAGTAGGAATGTAGCATTTGAGGTTGCTTTGCTCAGTGATTTCATTCGGCTCACGCTGTATGAGGAGGAAAAAGTACCGCAACCCAGCACCGAAAGTCTAAGCGCTATTGCAAGCATGTTAGGGCTCCAAGATTTGCAGGACATTTTTAAATTAAAAAGTGGGGAATATAAAGCGCCAACCAATCATGAAGAAGCATTTCAGTTATTTTTGCTGGTCTTTCGTTATGTGTGGAAGATGGAGTGGATTGAATCAACGCCAAAGCCGCTTCAAATAACGTTCATGAGAAACGCGGAAGAAGCAATTTATAACTACGTAAAACTACAACCAATGGCATTCGTTGATTTTTTATCCTCTAAAGAAATATTGGAACGGTTGAAAGGCATTCAATCGGTTAAAAACTACTTAGATCAAAAAGTGGGCGGTGGAGGGCGTAGGAGCATTATCCCACAAATAATAGAAAGTTTATCGTTTAGAGAGGGATTCACGGGGATTTTTAAGCAATTTTGGGAGATAGTGGACCCAGCAGAACTCGTGCTTTTTGCGGTGCGGCTGAGCAAAGCTATTTTATATCCAGGTTCTTTCAGGTACGATGTTATAATAGGTTTATTGCGGCGGTTAGACGATAATGCTGCCAAATCAGTCCTCGAAAGCATCGTGGAGCAGAAAATTGCTGCGAAAGAGTTTGTAGATTTTTATTACTGCTGGCGGTTCAACGAACCTTATCCCGACATCCTCCCTGAAGAGGCGGAACTCTCTGAAATGACGGCGGAACAAATTACAAAAAGATTGGCGGATTATTGCGGAGCGCCCCAGGAGAAAATTGATGCCCATTTTTCGATGTATAAATTAATTGCGCCCAACCAATCGATAGGCGCCACAATTTTGGAGGATGCCAAACAGCTGCAGGCGTTAGGGGTAGATCGAAAAACGGTTGCTAAGAAGTTTGCAGGTCTATTAGAGATGGCAGTAAAGTTCCCCTTTCGAGTCGCAAAATGCGACACCAGTGGCCATCATCCAGATGCCTTTCACCCGACTCATGGAAACTACAGTTATTACATAAAAACTGATATGGTAGGAGGCGCGGCAGATTGTCTGATCATCAATATGACGTTACTCTCCGACGATCATCGAGATGAAGTTACTAATTGGACATACGAGGATATGCAAAATCTATTGACCGCACGGTTGAACGCGCCTAAAAAGGCTGAGTGGGAAGAATGGGACGGCGTGTTATATTGTTCAGATATGAATCCCTATCTCATTCGCGTGGCCTGTTGTTTCGAAGGGGAAGGCACGCGGTACCGAGTGGATGTCACCAAATTATGCCGAATCCTCGACCTGCTATAATTAAAGGATGAGAAATTGAGGATTACAAATTATTTGAGAGATTAATTCTCTTTTTCTTATTTAATTCTCGCTTTTTCTTGTTTCTTTCGCTCTTTTTCTTGCTTTCTTCTCTCTTTTTCTTGCCTTCTTCGCTCTTTCTCTTGCTCCTTCCGCTTTTTTTCTTCTTCTCTTTTCTTTCTTCTCTCTTCTTCTTTTCTCTGTTTTCCTTTTACCTGGACATAATCTTCTTCCACTGACATTTCTCTCATTTGTTGGAAAGCCTGTGTTAAATCCTTTACCTTATCGGGGGCGGCGGGTGCTGGTTCTGACCTTGCTGCAACCTCGGCAGCTGGGGCAGCTGGCGGTGCTTCGGGCCTCCGTGTAACATCGATAGCTGGAGTGGCGGGCGGTGCTTCGGACCTCCGTGTAACATAAGCATCCTGGGATTCAATACGTTCGCTAACTAACAATTTCGATACATCAACGTTACTACTGAAATAGCCTTCGAATTGGTCCCGAGTAATGTGGAACCTCTCGAGCAGTTCATTCATCGAATTCAAATCATAGGATTGATAAAGATATTTCAGTAATAATTCAAGACTTATCGTATCGTGCGATTCTGCCAGCTTGTTTAATGCATCTGTTTTGATAATTTCATCGATGCCCTTCTCCCATTCCGCTAAAAAATCTTCAACGATCTCAGTATGAAAGCTAGAAACCTCCTCTTCGGAAATGAGGTTTAAAGAAAGATAAAGATCTCCTAACGTCTCTGAAAAATGGCCATGCAAGCGCTCTTTTATCATGGATAATATCTTAGCTTGATTCTCAAAAATAAGGTCATAAATATTAGAATCAAGCGACTCAGAGGTTTTTAGAATCCCTTCTTTCAGTAAATTGCTGATTGGATACCTATTCATTAATTGTAATGTTTCTTTTCGATCCTGATCTTTAAGCGGATTGCACTCTTGATTTAAACCTAATTTATATTTTTCTTTGAGTCGGTGGAACTCAATGAAAAAATCTACTAGCCTCTCCTCATCGAATTTACCCTTTTCATCTTTTAATTTTATGGCAGAGAATAAAATGACTAGTTTACAGGCGCATTTCAGTTCTGTTGTTTTTATAAACCCGACTAACTTTTGAATAACACTAGTAGACATTTCCTCTTCTTCTCGGTAGTTGGTATGTAATTGATCTCTCACGTCTTAATTATTTATAAAATATAATGGTACCTCTCTTTTTATAGGTTTAGAATCGACCATCGCATAGTTAATAAAAGTCTTAGTAGGTTTTTTTATCTGCCACCTTGTTTCCCCAATTATTATCTATTACTATATTTATCAAACCATTCATTAAATAGCTCGTGATGCTTAAATTTCTCCAGCTCGAAGTTTTTCCCCACGATCACCAAGTTTCGCAAGGATTTCATCAGAGCTGCATAAAAATCCTCATCCATCACGGCAAATTCCGTGGCATTTTTATCATTATCGATAAGATAAAATTTATAGTCGTTCAAATCTACAGACTTATTCTTGAAAACCTTAGATTCTTGGACGCTGAAATTTAATTCGTCCAGTAAAATACTTTTGAAAGCCGTTACGTTGTTATTCACAAATTGCCCAGAAAAGAAGATGTTGAGAAGAGCCATCATGTACCCTTGATCATCGTTAATGGCTTTAATTTGCTTCTCCGCTTTCTCAACAAATAAATATTCAACAGTCGCGTCTGGTTCCACGAAATTATCCATGATCTGGTCTTCATCGAATAATCCATATACAAAATTATAAAAATCAGTGAAAGTTTTATGATCTTTAAATTTCTCCAGGGCGAACTCCTTTCCAACGATGACAAATTTAAAAGTTTTTTTAAGGGCTTTGAGAAAAGCGTCATCTATGGCATTAAACTCCGTGATCGTTTTATTTTCATCAATCACTCCATACTTGTACGCGCTTAAATCTATCGCCCGCCCCTCAAAATAAATTAATTCCTCTGCCCCCGATTTGACTTTGACAGGTAATAATTTCCTAAAAGTCAATAGGTCGTCATTTTTATTTTTCCCTGTAAAATATAAGTCAATTGACTCATAAAATGCGCCTTCGTTATAGTTATAAGTTTTTTCTAGATTAAAACCTTTCTCTACAAAGAGAAATTCCACGATTGCGTCCGGCGCCTCATTGGTATCTAACTTCTTCTCTTTTCGCGCCATAAAACATCCCTGCACTTTCTAGTTTTTTGAAGATATTTGATATGATTGGATACCAAGAAATGTTGGGAAAGTAATTAAATTGTTACTGCAATAATTGAATTAGGAATTTTAATATTATAAAATGGAAGATATGATGAAGATACTTTTCCAAAAATAAAAACACATTGGGGATAATAGTGAGCATAAAAATTTCGAAAGATGAAATAAAAGAATACGAAAAATTGAAGATAATTTCGCAACTCACTTTGTTAAAGGAAAAAACAACCCTTTTTGAGAAAAAATATGGTGCTTCAATAGAAGAATTTCAACAATCTATGTCAGATCGACATGAAAATTTTGAAGAATGGGACGATTATATTGAGTGGAAGGCAGCTGTTGAAGCATGCAATGACCTGAAAAATAAATTAGCTGAAATTGAAAATGCAAAAGATATTCAAGTTGTTTAAGCAGAGTAAAATAGTTAAAAAATTTCAGATTCTTGATTTTAGTTCGGGTCAGGATTTCTATTACTATAAAATTAAAATAGATGTGATTGATTCAACGATTCTTTTCATCAGAGAGTACGTCTCCTCAACAGAACATGCTTACTCATATCATTGGCAGGATACGAAAGGTCAGTTAATAATTAGATGGGTTTCGAAACAACTACGAAAATTGAATAAAAGTCCAGAAATGTCAATAAAAATAAGCCAAGTTAATTAGTTTTTTAGGTATGTTATTTTGCGCAAAATAACGATTTGCGCATTTTGGTCAGGCAGATTTATAATGGATGGTTGCGTAATGTAATATGATACTAAAAATGTAGCGAGACCCGATCCCGCTGAAAGGTCTCTGATGACGATGATGGCGAGAGCAGTTCGTAACTGCAAGGACACCATCATCCGAGAGGCAAGTCAAGGTGATAAAATTATTGGAATTTATCCACTTTTATCTACTTGATAGATCGGATAATTCACCACATCATAAAAAATTAAAGACCTTTCCTCATCATAAACACGTTCCTGACATTGAAGAATCATATGAAACGAATATAAGCGATATTATACGGTTTTTAGAGAAAAAATTGTTAGAATAAGTTTATAGATTTAAAAATTCTAGATAGTCCATTATATCTTCAATAAACGAAATATAATCATAGATTTGGAAGGTTTGATTAAATTGGCTAAAATTACAGTATTAGGCGGGGCGGGTGTGGTAGGAACCGCCGCGGTGCGACTGCTTGCAACGCAACAAGAAGTTTTTTCGGAAGTTGTAATTGCAGATTACAATTTAGAAAGTGCAGAAGTGATTGCAAAGGAGCTCGGGCCACGTGTCACTGCGATTGCATTTGATGCAAATGATATCAGTAGTATCAAAACTGCCATCAAGGGAAGTGACATCGTTTTAAACACCGTTGGCCCCTATTATCAATATGAGAAGCCCATTCTATCCACCGTGATTGAATTAGGGATTAATTACGTCGATGTGAATGACGATACTGGGGCGACTTATGAAGCGCTCGAGATGGATGAAGCCGCCAGACAAGCCGGCATTACTGCATTGATAGGGATGGGATCATCGCCAGGCGTGACGAATTTGCTTGCAAGTTTTGCAGCGAATGAATTGCTTCATGAATGTGAATCGATTGACTTGTTCCATGCCCATGGGTTTGAACCCTCGGAGGGACCCGGGGTCATCGGGCATCGGTTTTATTGCATGAGCAATCCAATTCCTGTATTTATAGATGGGAAAGAAAAGTTAATTGCACAAAAAGAGAGCGCAGCGTTTGAAGAAGAAGTGGAATTTATAAATTTGAAAGGTAAATACAGGGTATATCCATATCCCCACCCAGAACCGATTACATTCCCAAGATTTCTTAAAGCGAAAGGGTTAAAGCGGGTGACAAATAAAGGGACAGTACTCCCTGAGAAATATTATGAACTCACGCGTGCCATTCACGGATTGGGATTTGATAATAAGGACCCTGTGGAAGTGAAAGGCCGAAAAGTCACCCCTTATGATTTTGCTATTGCCTATTTGATTAAGAGACGGGATGAGCTTATCAGTGAGGAGAGTGATAAAGAACCGCGTGGGTGCGTGAAAATCGTCTGTAAGGGGAAAACTAGGAAGGGGGAGGAACAAACGTATGTTTTTTATCTGGCGTCGGAAGGAATAGGTAAGGGGCAAGGATTAGGAATGGGCACGGGCTATCCTGCAGCTCTTGGGGCGGTTTTAATTCAACAAGGGAAAATTAAGAAAAAAGGAGTCCTACCACCCGAGGCGTGCGTCAATGTCTGGCATTTTATGGATTTAATGAAGAACGCCCTCGGTATCGATGACCAAACCGAGGAGAAAAAATCCCCCCTCATCATTGAATCGATCGATGCGGCTGGTAAAGTGAAACGAATGCAATTTTAAGACGCTTTAATGGGTAATTAATCTCTCTCAAAACAATAATAAAAGTACCGAAAAGGTAAAATTATGATATCGAGCAAGGTAAATAAATAGGGGATTTTGAATGTCAGCATATCTCTTTAATGCCATTTTTAGAATTTTAGTTTGGTGCGGATTAGGCGTATTGATCGCAATTTTGATAAATAAATTAAGAAATATTGAACCAGAAGCACGTTCCTTCATGTATTCAATGATCATTTATTTTGTATTTGAAGTGGTTGGAACTATTTTCATATTTATTTATAATAATCTCGCCAATTTTGTCATCGATGTCTCGAATCCTGCTTTGATATGGAATGTTGTCGGACAATTGATTGTTCTCTTAGGACCCGTCTACCTCATTTTTGTATTGGAGAAGCGCATGTTTGAAAAGCCACTCATAAAAGAAAAGCACGTCGTGACGATTTTAGAAGTTGTTTTATTTGTACCAGTGGTAGTAGGTGGCCTCCTAATATTTTATGGAATTTTCGATTTCAACTTGTTTTTTATTTTAATTGTAGGGTTCATGGGCTTACAAGGCATCTTTTTCTCTTTTGGATTTCTATACTTGGGGTTGAAAACTCCCGGGGCGTATCGAAAGAATGCATTACTCGTATCCTTCGGATATTCAATTCGATTGGGGGCGAGTGCTTTTGCAGGCTACGCTGTTTTTCAATACAATCAAGGGTTCATCACTATAGATCCCTTCTTAATCATGCTAGGAATTAATCAGATCGTGAGCTTCATCGGAATCGTCGTGCTGACCTATGGCTTATTGAAACTATATAAGTAAGAATTTCTATCTTCAACTTATAATTTTCATGACCGCGAATTAAATCTATTCTAGAAAAAACTGGACCACTTCCTATTGGAAAAACCGGACCACTTTCCCTTAAATACTACGATTGGCTTTACTCATTTATCCTAATTTTATTCTCGTGAGGCCTCCCAATGAAGTGTAATAAAACTAAGTCAGGAGCCTTGATCTTTTTACTCACCTTTTCAGGGCTTTTCTCTGCTGTAATCGGGCTAATTGATTTTAACAGCATTAATGATCCGTTTGAAGAGAAGTTAGAGGAGAATCCAATTGATTTAAGGATTTCGGATCATAATTGGACCAAATTATTCTTGATCTCCGAAAATAGCACGAGGGACGGTCAGTATCCCAACATCGCCATGGATGGGGCAGGTAACATTCACATTGTGTGGCAGGATGATTCACTTGAATATGATGGCACTACCTACGAAGATATTATCTATCGGATGTGGAACGCGACGTCCGGAATTTGGAGTGCAAGTACCCTTATCTCCACGATAAGCACGAGTTATTGTTATAGTCCTGCTATTGCCGTGGATAATGATAATAATATTCACGTCGTCTGGGAAGATGTCACTAACATACTAGGCGCTGGAACTTATTATGATATTTTTTATAAGTATTGGAACGCCACTACGAAAGTCTGGTCAGGGCACACGGGCGTCTACGACCTCGTAACATCCAACTCCTCCCACGTCTACGACTGCGAAAATCCTGATATTGCGGTAGATAACGATGGAAATGTACATGTCGTTTGGTGGGATGAGAACGAAGGTTTTGGAGACGGACCAGGGTATGATATTTTTTACAAATGCTGGAACCGAACCACGGGCGTCTGGGGGTCCGTCGAAGTGGTCTCTCTTGAAGCTACGGGGAATGGCTACGGTCCAAGTATGGCCGTGGATCCTAGCGGAAATGTCCATGTTGTGTGGTACGATTATACAGACTTGCATGGAGCTGGTACGGACGGAGATATCTTTTATAGGTTTAAGAATAGCACCACGGGGATTTGGTATGGACAAATCAACAATACTGACGTTCTCAAAACGTCCGGTAATTCCTATTATCCCGCGATAGTGGCGGATGACCAAGGCAACATACACATCGTGTGGTATGATTCGGATAGCACTTTTGGAGCGGGAACTGACTACGATATCTTCTATAGATACTGGAATGTTACGACCCAAGCGTGGAGTGGACCGAATCCCTTCGTTATTTCTGATTATGCGGCTTCCCAATCTTCCTATTATCCAGAGATCGCAACCGATAACGCCAGCAATATTTACGTGGTGTGGCAACAATATGGCAACCAGCACGGGACGGATTTTAACGACGACATCGTTCTTCGCGTGTGGAACGCCAGTTCGGGAACATGGAGCGTCAAAGAATTAGTTTCAGCTATTCTATCGTTTGATTCCTATTGGCCCGAGGTTGCCGTTGATCCGACCGGGGCCATATGCGTCGCATGGTGGGAATACATTGTCGCCGGGGATGACGATATTTTCTTTAAGAAAACGATCACGACGCCCCCACCGCCTACCACGCTGGATCCCATCCTTCCGAATCCAACCGCAAATTTAGAGATTGATTTGAACTGGCATGAAACGCTTTCTACCCACCAGTATTACCTTTACAGAGATACCTCCTTCATCAGTTCCGTGGCTGGCTTAACGCCCATTGCCGTACTTGCAGATCCCGTGACGAGCTACATGGATACGGTTACGCAGAATGGTACCTATTATTACGCTGTGGTCGCTGGAAATCATATTGGAAATAGCTCCGTGTCCAATTGTGAAAACGTGACGGTTTTTAGTCTTAAGCAGAATCGTCGGATGAGGATTGCCAACAACGCCGATTTCCCGACCTACGCGACCAGCGGGAATGGGAGCGCTGCCAATCCTTGGGTTATTGAGAATTATTACATCGATGGCGTCCGTCGCACCTGTATTAATATTACCGATACCACTGATTATTTCATTTTACGAAATAATACGGTCTATGGGGGTGACAACGGGATTCTTTTGAATAATGTTATAAATGGGGAAATCCGAAACAATACGGCACGGTTCTGCAGCATAGGATTCCACCTGCTCAACTCACAAGATAACCGAGTGATAAATAACACCGCGTACAATAACACCGGGACTGAAACCTACTCGGGCATCGGCTTCTTTCTGGATAATTCCGATAGTAATTGGCTGGATGGAAACTGGGCGTTCGATAACTGGGGGATTGCGGGACTTTCGTATTCAGGTCTTGGGATTCTGCTTTGGAGTGCGGATTCAAATAATTTGACAAACAATCACGTCTTTCATAATTACCATTACAACACAACTTATCAGTATCCCCAGTATGGAGGGATAGGAATTTTAGGGATGTCAAGCCCTGCATATAATAGATTCATAAAGAACGTGATATTTGAAAACCGGGGATATAACAACTATCATTCAATGGGAGTTTTCTTTCAGGGGGGCGGTCAAGGCAACGTTTTAGAAGAAAATACTATCTATAATCAATTATTAGAAGGTGTTTATTTCAGAAGTTCTGGTACTAATAACGAGTTTATCAACAATACCATCTTTGATTGTCAAGTTGGCGTGAGAACGATTGGGACCTCGTCGCCTATCATCATGTACAACAAGTTATTCAATCTTGCTGATGGATTGTACCTTTGGGGGGGCAGCGCTACGGTACATAAAAACGAGATATGGAATAATACAGGGCGTGGGATCTATTTTGTGGCAGCAGGAAACGATATAGCCACGAATAACACCATATATAATAACAGCGTTGGAATCCAGACCGGGAATTCAAATAACATTCGACTCTACAATAACACGATCTTTGACAACAATAATGGGATTAGTTTAGGGAACATGCCTAATGGCGTCCTGATCGATAATTTCGTGTATAATAACACGAATTACGGTATAACACTCTATGACAATTTCACCCAAATTACACGGAACACGATTTCTGGTCATGATGTAGGTATTTATGTGGGTTCGGCGGGTTCCTTTTCCGTCTATAGCGATATCACATTAAACACTATCACGGATAATCGGGTGGGCATTCATCTCCTGAGAAACAAATACACTTCCCTTGACAACAACGAAATTTACAACAACAGCGAGGATGGAATCTTTCTAGAAAGCACCAACCATTCCACGGTTACCAGTAATATAATAATGCATAGCAGTGACGGCATTCATCTCTTGTACAACGTCAATACCACAGTGCAATTCAACGAGATCTATAATTGTTCACTTGGAATCCGTATTGAAAACACGAGCCTTTCGAATATAAGTTGGAATCTCCTATTCAATAACACTCAAACCCTTTTAGAGCTCTTCGGTATTAATAATACCATTGGAATTAATCCGAGCATGTATGGTCCCGTGCTCAATCCCATCGTCCCGAATATCGTAGATGACGGCTGGGTACATCTCCAGTGGCAGAGCTTGCCTTGGGCGACCTATTACCAAGTTTTTAGAGATATAGTCACGATAGATGAGTTTTGGGATATTGTGGGTAAAACACCCGTGGTGAATGTGACATCGAACGATGGCTGGGATACTCAATTCGCATCACCTGGGTTGTATTGCTATGTCGTCGTGGCCGCAAATACAACTGAATGGTCAACGATTTCCAACTATGAATGGGTAAATGTGACCGGGATCTACGGGGTGCCAGGGACGCCTATTTTGAATCCTATTTCCCCTAATCCCGACTATAATGGAATCATCGAGCTCGATTGGAACGATGTTCAGAACGCGACGAAGTATTATGTGTATCGCGATGTTTCAACTATAGCTAATATTTCTGGATTATCTCCAATCGCAGTCGTTACTGATTCTAATTTCACGGATACCCTCATCCTTGACGGAACGTTCTATTATGTTATCCTCGGAGGGAATCCCGAACATAACGGAACCATCAGCAATTGTGAGAACGTGACTGTTATGATCTCACCCATCCCAGAGACCCCCAACCTCGATCCTATTACGCCATCGCTTGATTTCGATGGAATCATCCAATTAGATTGGACGGACGCTGGTAACGCCACGGTCTATTTCATCTACCGAGATGTTGTACCCATCCTTACCCTCACAGGGCTCACTCCTATCGCTTCAACCATCCAGTCGAACTTCACCGACACCAATTTTGTTGATGGTGTCTATTACTATGCCATTGTCTCAGGAAATTTAGGATGGAACAGCTCGCCTAGTAATTCCGAGAACGTGACCATCTGGAAACAGTATCCCGTCGGCATAACACTCTTGAATCCTATCTCGCCCAGTCCAGACATTGATGGAATAATTCAGCTAGATTGGGATCCGGCGGAGAATGCGACACGGTACTACGTGTATAAAGATACTGCCCTCATCCTCTCAGTCGCCTCATTGAATCCCATAGCGACAGTGACGGCTACTAACTTCACCGATTACGCTCCCATCAACGGGACCTTCTTCTATGCGATAGTAGGCGGTAATCCACTTTTCAACGGAACTTTATCAAATTCAGAGTGGGTAACGGTCGCCATTCCCGCTCGCACGACTACGGGATGGACAATACCCATCATATTAAGCCCTGACAGCAAGAATAGTTCCACCTCGCCAACCATGGCGATGGATGCGGCGGGCAATCTTTTCGTAGTCTGGTCCGATAACTCCACCCTTTATGGGTCGGGTGGGGATGCTGATATCTTCTGTCGGATCTGGAATGCTTCGAGCCAAACTTGGGGAAGTATCAATGTCGTTTCCAACGAAAGTGACTCAGATTCGACCGCCCCTGCGATTGCTATTGATGCTTTGGGTAATTTACACGTGGCATGGGTAGATTTATCCGACTGGAACGGCGCTGGGACCGATGGAGACATTTTTTACAAGATATACAATACATCTACTGAAGCGTGGTCGCAAACAGTGGTAGTTACGACCGAAAGCGCGACCGCATCAAACGGTCCTGCAATTGGAGTAAACAATTTGGGAAATATTTACATTGTGTGGTGTGAATCGAACGCTTCCGAAACTAACATTTATGAAATGTTTTGGAACGCGACTTCCTCCTCATGGAGCGGTAATACAACAGTATCCTCCGAGATCGTGGGGGACTCCCGGAATCCTCAGATTGGGGTGGATGAAAACTATAACGTGCATATAGTCTGGGAAGCTTCATCGTCATCTCTCAGTTCAGGGGCTGATGATGATATTTTTTACCGAATGTGGAACGAAACGGGACAATCCTGGTCCGGAACTGAACTCGTCTCTTTACAAAGCCTCCTCGACTCGAACTCCCCATCAACTGTGGTTGAAGCAGATGGAACTGTCCATCTCGCTTGGCATGATTTAACGCCTTATGCGGGAAGTGGTGGCGATTATGATATCTTCTATAAATATCGAAACGTTGGGACGGGACTTTGGTCGGGGAACGTTAATTCTACTGATGTGGTGAGTTATGGAAGTGATGGGCCTTCCATCTACCCATTCATTACGCTTGATACAGATTCGGAATTACACATCGTTTGGAGCGATTATTCCGATGTTTTTGGCGCAGGTACCGATGCCGACATCTTCTACAAGTTTTGGAACAGTTCGAGCCTCACTTGGCAGGGATATATTAATTATTCGGATGTCGTAACGGTGGAAAGTTCCGAAGATGCCTTTTCCGCCTCTGTCGCGGTTACTAAGAATCAGCAGGGTACCATTGCTATACAGGTCCATGTGGTATGGCAAGATGCAACCGATTTTGGGTTTGGGGCTGATTGGGATGTCTATTATAAGAGTTTTCTCGATATCTACCCCATCCCCACCACCCCGTACTTGTACCCAATCACGCCCGCAATCGATTATGATGGAGAAATCTTTCTGGACTGGACTGCTAGTAACAATGCGACTAAGTATTTTGTCTATAGGGATGTTTCAAATATAACTGATGTTAGCTTCCTCGTCCCCATCGCAATCCTGGCCACAAAAATTAACTATACAGACACAGTTTCCGTTGATGGAACATATTATTACGTGGTGGTGGCTGGGAACCAACGGTTCAATTCATCCCTCTCGAATTGTGAGAATGTCACGTTCGTTAGGTACTATCCCGTAACTACCCCAACTCTTGACCCCATTGTGCCCAATCCTGATTATGATGGGCTTATAGCCTTGAATTGGTCTTCTGCTGAGAATGCCACCATATATTATGTCTATGTAGATGTGTCTGTGATCACGAATGTCAGCGCACTCACGCCAATCAAAACTACCATTGATACCAATGAGGAGGTACAATTAACTGACGGGACCTATTATTTCGTGGTAGTGGCTGGTAATCTAGGCTTCAATGGTAGCCTCTCCAACTGCGTAAATGTCACTGTAAATATCCAATACCCCGTTACCACTCCCATATTATTGCCGATCACACCAAACCCGAGTTACGATGGCCTCATCAACTTGGATTGGAGTGACGCCACAAATGCTACGGTGTATTACATCTATCGACACTTCACTAACATCACAAATATTACCGGACTCGTGCCAATCGCGAACGCTAATCAATCCAACTACCTCGACATAACGAACGATAACACAACCTGGTACTACGTTATTGTTGCGGGCAATCTCGCGTATAACAGTTCGATATCAAACTGCGAGAACGTGACTGTAACGATTGTTCCGATCCCAGAAACTCCCATTTTGAATTTTATCTTCCCTTCAACCAACTACTATGGCAATGTTTCGCTGGACTGGACTGATACCGCTAATACCACGCATTATTACGTGTATCGAGATTTATATCCCCTTTCGAACATTACTGGTTTAACTCCTATCGCGACGGTATGGGATTCTAACTACACTGATTATAATTTCATTGATGGAACCTATTCGTACTTCATTGTTTCCGCTAATTTAGGACGCAATGGGAGCACTTCCAATATTCAAAACGTAACTATCGAGATGTATTATCCCATCAGCACCCCTAATTTAAGTCCCATCGTCCCCAGCGTAGATTATGATGGGATTATCGACCTTGATTGGGATGACGCGCCAAATGCCACCCAATATAACGTGTATAGGGATTCCTTACCACTTGATGTCGTTACACAATCCAATTATACTGATATGATTTTTACCAATGGCACCTATACCTATACCATTATGGCAGGCAATCCGGGATATAATTCCTCACTCTCCAATGCTGAAAATGTGACTGTCAACAAATATTGGCCTGTCGGTACCCCCATTTTAGAGGCGATAGCGCCCCAACTGGATTATGATGGAATTATTTATTTAAACTGGTCAACTGCTGAGAACGCTTCCCAATATTATCTTTATCGGGATACCGTGCCCATCAACACGGTTACTGGACTGACACCGCATGCGGTCGTTGTTGCTCAAACCAACTACACCGACGTGGAATTCACGGATGGAACCTATTACTACGTCGTTATCGCAGGCAATTTGGGTTATAACTCAACCATCTCGAATTCCCGAAACGTGACCGTCCTGAAACAATATCCAGTGGGGTTTTCATTGATTGATCCAATTTCCCCGCGAACAGACACGGATGGCGTGGTTCATCTTACATGGCTTCCTGCGGA
>JABXJT010000038.1 GCA_013375455.1 Candidatus Helarchaeota archaeon
GTAGACCCTGATTTAATCTCTGCAGTAACTGCTGCAATATTGAATGCTGCAGAGATGGCAGTAATGCAAATGAATCAAGGTGAATTATGGGAAATTGTTGTGAGAGGTAGTAATGGCTTTTCTATCGTATCATGCGCAGGAACTAGTTTTTTATTAGTTGGTGCAGGAACTCATGGCGCAGATCTAGGAAGAGTTGTAAGTATTCTCCGGGACTACTCAAAGATGATTGCTCAAATTCTAGGAATTTAAGATTTAAAAAGAACTAACTTCTTATTTTTAAAGAGAAGATACTGGTAATAATTACCAGAAAACATTAACATTAATGGCTAATTCAGAAATAATCATAACAGTTTCATCATGGGATGTTTTATGTCAGACGAGATTAACATCATTGAAGAAGAACCTATTCGATTAAAGGGACCAAATGTTATTATAGGGCTTCCAGACGTAGGATTAGTAGGCTTAATTGCAACTATGCATATGATTGAAATATTAAAAATGAAAAGAGTAGGATATATCGAATCTAAACTTTTTCCACCTGTTATTGTTTTGCATAACGGTGAAATTCAATCACCTATCAAAATATACGAAAAGGATGGGAACATAGCAATTGTATCTGAAATTCCAATTCCTTCAACAGCAATATATGCGCTCTCAAATGCTTTATTAAACCATATTAAGAAATGGGATCCTAAAATGGTTATTTTACTGCACGGAATTCCGGTACCTAATCGGTTAAATCTAGAAAAATTAACGAATTATGCAATTGGCACTAGTGAAGAAACTAAAAAACTAATTAAGGAGAGTTCGATAGAGATCATGGATACTGGTGTAATTGTAGGGTTGAAAGCGATTTTTCTATGGGATAGTCTTAAGCAGAATGTCCCTACTATTGCTCTTGGAGCAGAGTCATTTTTAGAATATCCGGATCCAGGATCAGCTGCATCAGTCGTTGAAGCTTTAAATAAAATATTAAATCTTGATCTAGATGTAGAATCACTATTGAATAGGGCAGAAGAATTGCGGGTACGAATGCGTGATTTAATGCGGAGAACTCAGGAGACTATGCGGGGGACACAACCAGTTCGAGAACTTGAATTACCACCAATGTTTGGATGAGAGGATGATTATTATGGCAACGAGAAAGAAATTTATTGACCAGATGCGTGAGTTTTTCGAGGATATGGAAAAGGATATTTTCAGGGCGTTTGGAGAATTATTTTCAGAAAAATGTTCCTGGGACCCTGATGAATGCTGTCTTGAGCCCTTAACAAACTTGGTTGAAACAGAAGAGGAAATCATCATCACGGCAGATTTACCTTATGTCAAAAAAGACAACATAGACATAACTGTGACAGATGATATGCTTGATTTACAAGCAAATCTTGAACGCCCAGTTAAGTTTGCACAATGGGGAACGGTACAACGTAATACCGAATTTTGTAAATTTCACAAACATCTCAAGTTATCCACTATAGTCGATGCTGAAAATATTTCAGCCTCATTCAAAAGTGGCATTTTGCAAATTAAGTTACCTAAAAAAGTAACACGCATCAAAATTAAAATTGAATAAGCAATTCTGAAAATATTCGTTTATAACAACCGTTGTGTTGATCCCATTCCGGATCAACATTTCTATTTCTAAGTGAGGCCTCACAACTCACAAGGACTCGTCATCTTGCTAAGCATCAGAATGCGATGTCGATCATCGACCTCAAATTATTAAAAAATGATATTTTATTTATAGTTTATTTTGAAATTAGGAAGGAGAATTAGCATTAATTAAATCTCTTTTTCATCGTCCGGGATATTCTCGTGGTACCGTTTTACAATTTGTTCCATGATCTCCTCGGAGTCCACCCCTTGTAACACGTCACCAATTTGAATATCCGTGATGCTTAACCCTTTAATTTTTTTTACGAGAAGCGAACCATCCTTCGTTTTAATTACGAACTCCTCTAACGCGATTGAAAGATCGACTATGGTACCAGGTTGAACCGCACTATCGAATAACGCGGAATCAAATGGAAAAGCTTCAAGGATGAATACTTTTTTTCCATTCAAATAACAATAAGCTGGTGGATAAGGTGATGAAACTGCCCTGATTAGATTATAAATTTGTAAAGTACTTAAATTCCAGTCTATTCCACTGTCATCTGGCGTCCGTTTTGGGTAATAGGTGGGTTTAAGTGGAGGTTGTGGAGAAAATACCACTTTATCCTTTTCAATTAGAGGAACGTATGTTTTTAACAGTTGAAACATGGCAATTCTGTTTTTTGAATGGAGGCTTGAAATCGTATCAAATTCATTTATCTCAAACGTGATAGATCCTATGATATTGCCTGCATCCACGAACGGATCATATCTAAAAAGATTAGTCACGAACCTGTTGTGACCAGTTATGATAGACCAATTCATTGGAGATCTTCCCCTTCCCTTGGGCAGGCCATAAGGACTTCCGTGCATTCCGCAAGAGAATTTACCGAGAGAATTTAAAACTGATTCAGGAACAATCCGTTCCCAACCTATCACCAATAATAAATCAATTTTTGCTTCCTTGAAGAAGGAAAGGTCTTCGGGTTCTTTCAACGTGTAAGATTTAACTACATGAAAAGGTATGGAATTTGCATTACAGTAGCTAATGATTTCCTTACCTCGAAAAAAAGCGATATTAAATTGTTGGGCTAAATTTTCAGGAAGTGTAACAACAAGGTCGATATTGAAGGCTTTTTGTGACACGATGCTATTTAATAAATCTAGAGTAGTTCCTTTACAACCCAAAATTGCTATCTTCATCCTTAATATACCTCTTAATATTCTGGAAATTTTTTTTCAAGTAGCTATTAAGTTCAGCTACTCGCCGCTTGACCACCAACTCTTTGAATTGGGCAAGATCTTCTTCGGGATACCACCATGCGGGGTGTAATAAAAGTTGAATTGGTGATTTTCCTTCCTTCAATAAATTCAGGAGTTTAGGATAGAAATCCTCGTTTTTTCTCGAATCTGATAAAAAAAGATCAGGGGAAAAGAAGTCATCTTGATAGACATTGATAAAGGATTTGAATTTTTTATTATTGGTATTGGTTGGCCGGTGGAAACTCACCACAAAATTAACATCGGTAATGCATTCTTTAAACCATTTGAGGGTGGAAAGTAATTTATTTTCGCTATCTCCAAGTATTGACTCATCTACGTGAAGACCTACACAATGGCCTATTGAATATAATTCTTTCATTATATCAATTACGCTTTTATTAAATATATTATATGTTTCAGCCCCTATTTGAAAAAAATAATTAGCTTTAATGTTTATTGAATGTTCAATTTTACCTAATTGATTGGCAGAATAGGGTGAAATATCAATATCATGCCTTAAATATATTAACCGCTCCTTGTCTTCTGTAATTTCTTGATCAAATCGAAGAAAGGTGTATCTATTTTGATCCTTGATTTCCTTGAGTAACTTTTCGAATGATTCGTAATTGAATGACATAGCTTTTCTCCTAAATTGAACAAAACATCTCTTATCTAAAAAAAATATTGATACGATTTATTATTTTTCAAATAGTAGAATTTTTAAGATTGAATTACTAATTAGAACAAAAAAGAAGATTTGAGGATAACACAATGTCAAAGAAAATGGTAGACGCGGGCACGCTCAAAGTAAATCGGTATATTTTATTGGATAATGTACCTTATAAGATTACATCATTAGATCATTCGAAGTCCGGGAAGCATGGCCATGCAAAAATCAGGATAGTGGCTACTGGAGTAATCGATCCGACTAAGAAAAAGAGTGCAGTATTTCCAGCTAATACTAAAGTAGATGTTCCCATAATCGAGAAAAAGACAGCGATGGTATCAGCTGTGATGGGTGATACCCTTAGCGTCATGGATATGGAGGATTATAATACATTTGAAATTAACATGCCAGAAGATGAAGAACTAAAAGCAAAAATTCAAGAAGGAATTCAAATCGAATATTGGATAATAATGGATAGAATAAAAATCGAAAGGGTAAAATCGAAAGGGTAAATGAAAAAAATAGCACTTTCTCTCTTTTTAATCGAATGTATTGTAGGTTTGATTTTTGAATATTGATTGGAAGATCTTTTGCGACAGGCTAACTGATTCGATTTGGAATGCCACACAATCGCTTATTGGCACGGAAGAAGCTGCTATAAAAATGAAAAAATACAGGAAAAATACAAAAAAAATTGATGCTGTCGCGGAAAATACAGTAATAGACCATTTAAAAAAAGAGAAAATGGATGTAATTTTAGTAAGTGAAGAAATTGGAGAAATTCAGATTGGTTCTAAACCAAAATATACTATAGTTTTAGATCCCATAGACGGAACCACTAATTCAATCAGGGGGTTACCCTTTTTTGCCACAAGTATTGCGATTGCAAAAGGAAAATTGCTTAAAGATATCATTTTCGGATATGTGAGGAATTATCTGACAGGAGAGGTTTTTCATGCAAATCAAAAAGATGCTTTTTACAATGATCAGAAATGTCAAGGGTCCACTTGTAAAACCTTGGGAAGGGCATTAATCTCGATTTATAGCTACAGTAATGTTAATTATGAGATAATTAGAAAAATTTTAATGAAAATAAGAAAAATGAGATTGCTAGGGGCAATTTCTGTTGAATTAATGTATGTAGGTTGCAATATATTGGATGGATTAATTGATTTACGGGGAAATTCATTAATAACCGATATTGCAGCGGGAATTCTCTTTATAAAGAAAGCAGGTGGGGTCGCCTCACAATCAAATGGAGAGGAGATCACGGGACCGATTGATATTCATGAGAGATATTCGATAGTAGCTGCTGGAAATAAGGAACTGTATAAAAACTTTATAAAAATTATAACAACTTAGCCTATGAAACTGAGAAGGAATTACCCAATGAAATCGTTACCTACCGGGTTGGAAATTCAAAAAATAGTTGAAAATTCAGAGGAATTAATGGGTTACCTAGAAAAACCGTTTAAAGTTCAACTATTTCACCAAAGTGATAACGTAGTTTTCAAGCTCGTAGGAAAAACTGAAATTATCGCAAAAGTGGGATTGACTGGATGGGCTAAATATGAATTTGAAACGCTTCAACAATTATCAAGGAAAAATTACGATGTTGTTAGTCCAATCACGTATGTGTCACTACAAAAACAACTGGATGAGGATTGGAGCTTTGGGAATTTAAATAGAGAAGTAGGCATACTCTTTTATTTTCCGCTTGAAGGAAAAAATTTAAAGCAAGAAATAACACAAGTAAATATACTGAACGGACTTAATTTTCTTAAAAGGTTACATGAGGATAAATCTTTAAATAATAGGATTATAGAAAATTATCAAAAAGTCGAGGTTGAAAGAGGGTTAAGGTACATAAAGAAACTTTTTAATGGAGAATTTGCAGATCAACTCAGAGTTTTGATGAGAAGATATCAGAATGTGGAGATTGATCATTGTTTTATCCATGGTGGTCCAAGGTTGGAGCATTTCATAATAAATGACAATAAAATTTGGATGATAGATTTTGAAGGAGCATGTATTGGTGATCGATTTAAAGATTTAGGAATTTTCTTTACTGAGCTTTTATCACATGACATAAAAAAAGATGATTTAATTGAAGCGTATTTTCAACGAAGTTTGAGAAAAGAGGAGAAAGTTCGCCTTGAATTTTTTGAATTGAGAGCGTTATTGGTGAAACTGTATTTTGAACAATCTAAACATTTCAAAAATCATATTGAAAAATTGATAAAAAGTAGTTAATGAAAAAAGGTAAGATGAATTAACGTGGCGATGAAGAAAAAGGAATCAGTTTTAATATATGATACGTCAGCATTCATTGGGGGAATGGATCCCCAGGCCATTCAAATTCCGCAGTGGACTACGCCTGATAATTTGGAAGAAATCAAAAATAAAAATACTAAAGAAATTCTCAATATGGCAATTAAAACCGGAAGAATGAAATTAAGAGCGCCTTCTCAAGATTTTATTAATAAAATAATAGAAGCCACAAAGAAGACTGGAGATTATTCAAAACTATCAGAGATAGATATGAAAATTCTTGCTTTAGCATTAGAATTTCAGAGCGAAAATTGGAATCCAATTATAATGACGGATGATTATTCAATACAGAACGTGGCATCCTACTTGAAAATCGAATTTAAGTCGGTAACAGAAGCGGGAATACGAGCACAACTACGATGGAAGGTGTTTTGTCCGGGTTGCAATACCGATTATCCAGTTGATACGAAATTAAAGAAATGTGACATTTGTGGAACTAAATTGAAACGAAAGAGTTATTAATTTTACATAAAATTTTGCGGGAATATTATGGGAGTAAAGATTAAGGATCTTTTAGAAATCGAGAAGATTACTTTTTCTGAATTAAAAGGGAAGATTGTAACCGTTGATGCCGCAAATACGATCTATCAATTCTTATCTATAATCCAACCTACAACGGGACTCCCCTTAATGGATGATAAAAAAAGAATTACATCCCATTTATCAGGAATTTTTTATCGTAACATTAATTTGATCGAGAAAAATATTAAGCCAATTTATGTTTTTGATGGAAAGCCGCCAAAATTAAAAGGTAGAACGATAAAAGAAAGAAGAGCAGGGCGGGAAGACGCATATAAGCAATGGAAAACTGCTATTGAAGAAGGCGACATAGAAGCAGCGAGGAAATATGGTCAAGCAGCTCATCGAATGACATCTGAAATCGTAGCGGAATCAAAAAAATTGCTTACCGCTATGGGAATTCCGATCGTGCAGGCACCCTCAGAAGGAGAGGCACAAGCATCGTTCATGATTGGAAAAGATAATATCTGGGCAGTTGCCTCTCAAGATTTTGATTCAATATTGTTCGGAGCACCAAGAGTAATCAGAAATTTATCGTTGTCAGAAAGGCGGAGAATTCCTAGAACAAATCAGTATATTAGGGTTGAACCAGAATTAATTAATAGTTCTGAAACATTCCAAAATTTAAAAATTTCGCGTGAACAGCTCATTGATATTGGAATTCTAGTGGGAACGGATTTCAATATGGGGATTAAAGGTGTTGGGGCAAAGACAGCCTTAAAACTCATTTTAAAATATAAAGATTTGAAGACAGTGATTAAAGAAAAGGCATTTGAATTTGATAGAACAGAGGAGGAATTGGAAGAGATACGAAATTTTTTCCTACAACCCCACGTGCACAGGGATTATAAAATAGAATTCAAAAAACATGATCCACACTTGATAAAAACCATCTTGATTAACGAACATCAATTTAGCTCAGATCGAGTAAATAAAGGATTAAAGCGAATTGAGAAAGTGCGTGCAGTTAAACAACAAAGGAGTCTCGATAAATGGTTTTGATATCTTTATTTTCTCTTTTTAACTTTTTCGGGAGGCTTCGATGGCTGAGTTGAAACTTTTTTAAGGTATTGGTAAATATAAAAAGAGAATAATCCGATCCCAATGCCTGCAGCTACACTTATTAGAATAAAAATGGCTGCCATCTTATCTTCCCAATCAGATGCGGGTTCCACAATCACGTACGTTTCAAATACAAGGGTGAAATTATTTACAGGTTGAGTTAAGTTCTCAAAGATTTGGCAGTTAAATACTATTTTAATACTCTGATTAGTAGTACTTTGGACGGATCTAGGGATGATTTTTATCTTCAAACCTTTTACTTCTGTGGGAATTAAGGAATGAAATTCTAACATATCTATTTCGTGATAATACCATTCCCAACCTGCAGGAACTATAACATCCGGTTGCCAATCTTTTAAAGTTGCATTTCCCCAATTTATTAAAACAAAAGATAATACGATCCCTACATCGGAAGTAGTTGAATAAGGGGCTCCGATATCAATTATGGTAAGATTGCTGTAAAAAGTAGCCACGGTCACGTATGATATATTTTGATTTGGGTTACCGAACCCATCATATGAACGAATTTCCAATTTGTGGGTTGTATTATGAAGTAAGGTAGATGCATTCCAATAGTATGTGTACGTGCCTTCTTCATACCAAGTAGCGTTGGTTTGCTCGTATGTTATATTTCCAAATTCATCGTATTCCATAATCTGTCCTAATTGCCCAGGTAAAACCGGAGCAAGCGCATCGTCAATCCAAAGTTCCATTCTTTCGAAATTATTGGCGGCGTCGTATCCTGAAATTTCTACTGGGACGATCAGGTTCCAGATCTGCGATTGTCCAATGTAACTATTATTTTCAGGAGAGATAATGGTAATAACCGGGCCTAGAAAGTCAACATTAAGAAAGACACTACTGGAATTGGTATTCCCCGCTTTATCATATACAGTTATGTTTAATGGCACTATTCCATCTGATAGAACACTCGTATTGAATTCAAGATAGTGTATCCCAGATGAATTCCAAATATAATGAGTATCATTTTTATGGAAAAGCTCAATGCGATCGAAAGAAATCAAGTCAAATCCCTTTACCTGTAGGGTAAGATTTTCATTATCACGATTATACCAGTCATCAGTTTTGTAATAAGTCATATTATACACGATGTAATCAATGCTTGCATTAATTGCCGATCCAGTTGTATTGATATAGAAGAAAATTTCAAGCCGTTGGCTCGAGTCATCACTGATATAGAGAGATCTATTTAAATTAGTTAAATCAAAGGTGTCGAAAACTTCATCAGTGCTATTAAAAACGGTCGAATCGATGATTGTAAAATTATCATAGATCCAATTCCATATTTTCCAGCCAGCCTCAAGAATAGAGGAATTTGCATATCCAATCTTTCCTTCAATAGCAATGCTGAGAGTGATAATCATATCAGACGTTATATTCCAACTAGAAAGGTTGAAGCCATAAACCATTTGTAAGAACCCAAGACTGCCATTATAAAATGAGTGATAGGATGAGTCGTTGACCTCAGTTTCAGTCAGGTTATTCATAAAATTCGTTGCACTAATGACATTAGTAGTGGCAGTCTGATTATCTTGGGCAGATGCAGTCAAATTTTTGTAGGAATGGATAAACGCCATGTATGGGGCAGCATTATCGATTCGAATTGACTCTAGAATAATGGTATCCCTGTTGATCGGATTTGCATTATCCCAAGCGGTAAAATTGATAGTGTAATAAGAAGCAGGTTCAGAAACGTTATAATCGGGTAATGCAGAAACATCCCAATTAAATGTTTCATTTAAATTCGTACTAGTAAATCTTTCGAGCAGGGTGCCATTTCCCATATAAATGCTTAGATTTGCCTGTTTAAGCCCACTTCCCTCTTCGGATATCGTGGTGTTTATTTCAACAATACCACTAACATAGGAATTATTACTTAAGGTTAAGATTTGGGCTACTGGTTTAACCGTATCATTTATATAGAACTGATAATATCCGGATTGACTCCAAGTACCCACCCCATTTTTTGCATAGATGGTAAAATTGAGAATGGAGCCGTGGGCAGGACCATAAGGTAAATCCCACATAGAATTCTGGATTGTGTAAGTATAATCATCATCACTAACATGAGTCATTGTAAAATTTGCGCCCCATCCAGCATAGGCATCATTATCAGCATCATAGTTAATCCATGCTTCAAAAATTCCCTCAGGATCTGTAATTTGGGCCGTAATTGTAATATTATCGTACCATTCTGGTGTATTTGGGTTAATAACTACATTGGTAATTTCAGGTCCTTGAAGTCGTGAAATTGGTGAGTCTCCTACAGTATTAGTTTTTGTGTTAATAAAAGTAAATTGAGCAGAGATGAACATTAAGAAGAAGAGGAGAATGAGTCCCATGCAAATCATTTGCTTCTTCTGCGTATTTTTCATTAGGGCCTCACCTCCATTAAGATTGTTCACTCCTTTTTTCTGGTTTTTCTGGAAATAGTGACCAAAATAGCACGATTGCTAGCGCTACCACAAGTAATATGATAATTATGATTACAACCCAATCTATTTCTTGTTCTGGATATTCAACTACAAAAATATCGCTTGACCTCTCTGTTACAGATGTTTGAGAATCTTTAAAGTAAGTTTTAACATAATATTGCCCTTCCTGTAATGAAGGAGCAGCAAAATCGATAACTTGCCATTCTGAACCATTCCAAGTTAGTTGTCCTGTGATTCCCGTGGATTGATTTGAGTTATCAAATATTTCAAAAGAGAATTGTTGAGCAGTTAAATTGGTCAAATTGCCGTGAGCAAAATAGCTACTTTCAGCGGTTACGTCTAGGATCGTTAGAAGTTGTGTTTCATCATCAAAAATGATAGTTGGTTTCGTGATATTGATGGTATGAGTAATGGTAAATATTGATGAAAGAGTTGAATTTGTTGTAGCGTAATATGTAGAGAAATTACAGAGAACGCGGTAGTCACCAATAGGTAAAAGAGAAACATCAGCATTGATCGCTATCCAATTTGTGCCATTCCATTGTAAATCCCCTGTAATGCTCGTTGGAGTTCCATTAGCCAAATAAATTCGATAATAGCCATCACCAAAATCTGAGGAATTAAAATTCCGATGGTAATAATAGCTTGAATTTGCAAAGATAGAGATGTTTAGCAGTTGATCCATGTTATTAATGTAATTAATTACTGGGTTACTCACATTCAGGCTATGGATAACAGTAAAATTCGTTGTATCTTTACTTCCTTTTGAATTGGCGGCAGTCTGGTCCGCAAAGTTAACCATTACATAATATTCTCCGGCTGGCAACTTAGATAATTCTGCTATCGCTTGCCAATTTGGTGGAGGTCGTGTAAAATTACCAGCCAGATTAGGATTCAGTACAGCAGTTTGATTGTTCCTAAAATAGAATCGGTAATTATAATGTGTAATATTGTCTTGTGTGAGGTTTTGAAAGGTATTTTCGGCATATGCGACCGTTATATTCAATGTTTGATTGAATCCGCCCGTATATTCAAGAGAGATTCCAGTAATGACAATTTTATGAACAAGATTAAAAGGAGATGAATTCATCGCTGCGCCTTCTGGAACATCAATGCTGGAGATATCAACATAAATAAAGAATGCCCCTTCAGGGTACATGGAGAGATCGATGCTCGTGTTACGCCAATCATCATGTGTGGAATTATAAGTTAATCCACCGTAAATGCCAAGAGAGGCTTTAGAAGTGTCGTTAAATATCTCAAAATACGTTGAAAGAACCGTGCTGTCGTTGATGTGATGATACCCTGAATAGCTATCAGTAGCAATAATGCCAACAATATCGAGAGTTGCAGTATCAGCATTAAAAATCGGTGTGGGGACGGTTAAAGTGATGATGTGTATCACAGTAAAAGTCGTTGAATTACGAGTTGAAGTTGCATTATATAAACTTGAGATAACTGAAAAATTAACCATAACATAATAATCACCTTCAGGGAGGCTAGCAGAAGATATATCTGCTTTCCAGGAAGATGATACCGCGTTCCAATTAGCAAGACCAGTCACTGAAGTTAACTCAGAGTTGGAATTATTAATAAAAGTACATAAAACAATTGCATCCTGATTATCCATAATAGGCGTCCCGACCCCATTTCCATAGTAACTAGTATTAGCGTTGATTTCGATGGAGACAATTTGAGTGGCATTGCCAGTATATTGTTGGGACACTGAAGTAATGTTCAAGATGTGATCTACGGTGAATGTAGATGAATTGAGATGTCCCGAGGCCCCATAGGAATCATTATAAAAAGTAAGTTGAACATGATGAGCGCCCTCCGTAAGATTCGCGATAATTGCGCTCGTATTCCAACTGGTTCCGGTCCATCCTAGATTTCCTGTGAATCCGGTATAACCATTTTCAGCATGATAAATTTGAAAATTAACTATTGATTCATTTTCTAAAATGGGAATACTCGTACCATGCCCTTGAAAACTTGTACTTGCCAAACCTCCTATTTCTAGAAGTTGAGCCCACTGATTGGTGTAGTTGATGAATACTTGATTAACTTCAATTAAGTGGGCCACAGTGAATGTATCCAATACGGTGGTTGTGTTTCCAATTCCATACTTATTTTCAGATTGATCTTCAAAATATCCCAATACGTAATAAGTACCATTGGGTAGAGTCGATACATCGACATTATAGGCGCTCCAGGTTTGCGAACCTGATTCATAATTTAGCAGGCCACTGATAGAACTATTGGCGTTTAATTCATTATCAAAAATTGTATAAGTGAAGACATCTAATTCGGTGGAATTATCCACGGTGATTCCGGTGATGTTGAGTTTCTGGGTCACTCCGTCAATGTATGAAACCGATGCAGCGGACACGGATAAATTTCCTAGAACAAAGAAGCGGCTCGATTCGGGACTTATGCCAATGGCATATCCATTATTATCTTCAAATCTTACCTTTACATAATAAACTCCGGGATTCAACCAGGGAACATCGATATTTAGATTAGTCCATTCACCATCAAAGTTCCCATCATATATTGATCCATTAGAACCTACAGGACTATCATCAATATCTCGGTAGATCGTATATTCTGCCTTTTCAGGTTGATAATTGCTTCCATTGTAAAAAAAGCCATCCATACTTGCAAAGACCCCAGAAATATCTAACTGCATGGAGCTATTATCAAAACCAATCACCGGACGGGAAATAGTAATTTCATTACTCGAATTTATCCAATGGAGAGTGTAATTAGTCTGATCAGCAGAAAAACTTGCAGCCTTAACTAGGAGCACGTGCAAGCCAGGATTGGGGGGAACGTGGGTCAAAATTACGGGGCTATTGCTGCTAGTAATTGATACGGTACTATTTTCTAGTGCCATATCACCATTATTAGTGTAATTATAGAGCTCAAGAATTAATGTTTTGCCTGCCGTTTCAATTTCCGTGACTATTTTAACGGGCTGAGCTGGTAAGTCTAATAAATACGCATCAACAGCATCTTGGTTTACGTACTGTACCCATTCAAACTCTCCAGTTATATTTTCATTTTTCGTTAAATTAACGACGTCCTCTTCTATGAATTGGATGAAATATTGTTTTGTGTCCATGAACCAATTGTCCATTCCCGTGGTCTCGTTGCTATAAAAGCTTTGCCCACTTTCGGTATCAGTATAATGTATGGAAGTGGATGAATTGCTTACTCCTTCTAATCTGATATAATGCATTCCACGAAAAGTCAAATAGGGATCATCGAGGAAGTAATGAACATATTGGTTTTTAACTCCACTGGAATCATCAAGCTGGATATTGTCACTCGATGCCTCCACACTTGAACTGTCATCTACCGCTAGAATTTTAATGGTTGTAGCATTATTGGTGTGATACCAAAAAGTTGCACCAGTAACAATGCGATATGAGGACTCTGGTGAAAGCATCCTCTCCATAACGTATTGAAACGCAGAAGCAGATTGATAATAAATGTTAATGACACCAGAAGTAGTTTCGGTTTCATAATTATCACGAATGGTTTGGGAATTCGCCATACTTGGAAGAATGAAAACATTTGGCAACAATACCATAAATAAGAGCAAAATTCCAGTATATCGCTTATTATACAGTATTTTCACGCGTATCCTTCCAATTTGCATCCATATTTCAATAATCAAGACGAATTTTCATTTAAAAATGTGATACCTTTTCGATTTTCCAATTAAAATTATGTAGTTTCAAAGGAAATATTTAGCTTGAAACATCACTCTTTAAAAAAAAACAACCGAAAGCATATTTAATTATTATGATGCAATTGATTTATTCAATTCACTAAGTTAATTGAGTGATCTTGATGTATATAATGTGGGATCCAGTAGTGATAAAAAAGATCGAGCCCTTTTCTCTTGGATTAGGGATGATCAAAGATGTCAAAGTTGTTAAGCAGGCAGAAAATTTGGATCAAATTAGAAAAAATGTATTTGATACTGTAAAAAATGAATTTAATATCGAAGGAATTAAAGATACGCCTGTTGTAAAAGCTTATAGAAAGTTTTATTGGCAATATTTAGATATAGATCCCACGAAAATTCGACCTTCTGGAGAAGCTCTCGCAAGACGAGTTTTAAAAGGCCAAAAAATACCAATCATCAATAATATCGTTTACAGCATTAATTTAGCTTCTATTCAAACACAATTATCCTATTCAGGATTTGATTTAGGGAAGGTCAAATCCCCATTAGAGATAAGGTATGCCCAACAAAATGAAGCTTTCCAAGGAATAGGAACCCGCCATAGAGTTTTGGCTGGAAACGAGTTACTGCTGGGAGATGCGGAGAAAATATTATGTATTTATGCTTATGGCGATGCGGATGCAACAAAAATTACAGCGAGTACAAAAGACATATTACTTGTAACATACGGAGTTCCTGATATTTCTACTGATGTATTGAAAAATGGTATTGAGAATGGGTTGAAATACATACAGGAAACTGGCGGAGGGAAAATTGAAAAAATAAAGGTTAGTACATCCGCTCATCCGGAGCCTTAGCAACGGCTACAATAAATACAATGATAAAGATGATACTTGCAATCATAATTGTTGTAGTCATTAGCCCAATTGGATATCCCTTTGTTGGATCGAAGAGGTTGGTAATATCGTCCAATGCAACTATTAATATGCGATAGCCTTCAATTCCCATAAAAAGCACGGCATATATATAACCAAGGATGGAGGGACTAACGCCTGTGGTACGGCTTCTGAAGAGGCTAATGAGGAAGATGAGTACGGCAAGAAAAAGACATATGAGGCTAATTACGAGATATATCCATAAATAGATTCCTCCAGTAACTATAGACTGCCACCAAATAATTGTAAAAACGACAAAAAGGATGATTTCTAAGAGAATTATCGCGCGTGTTGGTGCTTTATCGTAAGTCGTGCCAAAGGCACCTCGTTCAAATTCAGAAGCACCCGAGTAGATGAAGTGGAATACACTTCCAATTGTAAGAGCATTGACAATTACAATTGAGAAACTATAGAGGTAGGGAACATACCCTCCCCAAGACCCCCAGAGGCGGTCCCAAAATACAGTATAGTCATTCCAGAATTCTATCTGAACCAAGAAAGGGAAGAGTAAGAAAATGCCAAATATAATAATTCCATAACAGATAACGATCGTTTTACCGCGCTCGAAAGCCCAGTTAGATTTTACGACTACATTCCAAGCAAGAACGAAAAATCCAAAGATTGCCATTATCGAGGAAACTAATGGAATGATAAAAAAGCCGAGCATTATGAGCGCGTTGACCCCATAGAAAATCAACCAACGCGTGGGAATGGGGCTGGTTTCTTTTTTAATGAGTTCATAGGAATTGGCAATTTTATTCCGCAAGAAGTATAAGAAAATCCACCAAGTGAATGAAAAGCAAATTGGGAAGATTACAAAGTAAGTTATTTCTTCGCCTATATCTTTAAATAATTGAATGTTTAAAACCAAATCGCCTTCTAAATTCACGAAGAAAATCAATAAAACGAAATAGATCGGAATAACAATAAAAAGGATTACCACAACAAGACGCATGAGATCTACGCCTTTCCATTGAGCCATAATTCTCACCTATTCCTCTGAATTTTTAATCTTCCATTTATCAATAATTAATTTACCTAATTTTATAAGTGTTTCTTGCGGGTTTTGCGAATTATAAAAACTGCGACCCACTACAATCCAATCAGCACCAGCCATTACTGCGCTATCAGCCCCTCCACCTTGGGGGCCATGCCCAGGGGACATTATTCCAAGTAATGACCCCTTTAAAACCTCTGCACATCTTTGAATGGATTCTGTCCTAGTTGCGGGGCAGACAATACCTGTAGCCTTCAAGTCCCGCGCAAGTTTAGCTATTTTAATGGGCGATTCTTCTTTAATATAAGTGGAAGCTCCGTCATGACTCATTTCTGCGACAATATAACTTGCTAACTCCTGCTCTTGACAACTTTCAACAAATGTTGTAATGCTTGTGGGTCCCACATAACCAAGTAAAATTGCGCCATCCACTCCAATTGATGCGATTTTTTCTACATATTTTTTAATAATGGATGGAATATCAGCTAATTTTTGATGATCAATGATAATTGGAAGATTTGAATATTCGCGGATTTTTGATATAATAGTTTTTAACCCTTCCAATTCAAGTAGTGCCCCAACTTTAAGTGCATGAATGGGATTTCTATTTTGAACCCTAATTTCATCTATACCTGAAAGAAGATTTGAAAGGCGCTCAACAGAAACGTCTAAAGATGGTATTAAGCCTGGTTTTGTAGTTTGCCACGACATTTTAAATTCAAACCCTTTCTTACCTTAAATAACCAAAACTTTATTTTAATTCATGCGATAGAATTTTAAAAAGCTGACAATTAATATCTTTGGCGATTTTAATGGCGGGTAAAAAAATTCGGGTAGCAATTGCAGGACTTGGCAATTGTGCTACAAGTTTAATCCAAGGTGTTCATTATTATCGAAATAAAACCGAAGGAACAATTCCAGGGCTCATGCACGTGAATTTTGGAGGTTACTTACCGAGAGATATTGAATTTGTGGCAGCATTTGAAGTCAATAAAATGAAAATAGGGAAGGATGTAAGCGAGGCGATCTTAGAAGATCCAAATTGTGCACGAAAAATTAGTGATGTGCCGGAAATTGGGATTAAAGTAATGCCAGGTCCGATTTCTGACGGTGTAGCCGCCCACATGGTCGAGCCCTTCCATTGCTACGATCCAAATGAAATCGAACCAGTCGATGTGACGGAGGTTTTACGCACTTGTAAAGCTGACATGCTCGTGAATTATTTACCCGTTGGAAGTCATGAAGGGGCTAGGGTTTATGCTCAGGCTGCATTAGATGCTGGGTGTGCTTATATCAATTGCATCCCCGAGTTTATTGCATCAGATTCCGAATGGGCTAAAAAATTTGAAAATGCAGGGTTACCCGTCGCAGGTGATGACATCAAATCGCAATTAGGTGCCACAATCCTTCATCGTATTATCGCAGATTTATTCGTTAAACGTGGAATCGAAGTTGAAGAAACCTACCAACTGAACATCGGCGGGAACACGGATTTCTTGAACATGGTTGATGAAGAGCGCTTAAAAACTAAAAGAGTAAGTAAAACAGAGGCGGTTACCAGCCAAGTTCCATACGAGATCCCTGTTCGGATAGGACCATCAGATTATGTTGATTTTTTGGGTGACGTGAAAATATGCTATATTTACGCCAAAGGAAAAAAATTTGGTGATATGCCAGTCTCTATAAATTTAAAATTATCCGTCGAAGACTCGCCAAATTCAGCAGGCGTAGTTATAGATGCAATTCGAGCCATTAAACTTGCCCTAGATCGAGGTATTGCCGGACCTTTAATCAGTATTTCTTCTTATTGTTTTAAACATCCACCAAAGCAATTTACAGATGCAGAAGCTTATCAATTGGTAGAGGATTTCATTCAGGGGAAAAGAGAAAGGTAGGATTATTTAAAGGTCCATTTCTCTATAAATTTCTCGTTGTACAAGATATCTTAAAATTTCTGCCGTCCCTGCTCCAATTTGAGCGATTTTTACATCCCTGAAATAACGTTCTAATGGAAATTCTTTGGTATATCCGATACCGCCAAGCACTTGCAGTGCATCAGTTACGATTTGCACTGCATTATCACTGACAAAGCATTTAGCGGCGCCAGCTTCCTTTGTAGCTGATAGCCCTTGATCAATCATTCGTGCAGCACGTAGTAACATTAACCGGCCAGCCTCAATTTTCATGTACATTTCAGCGATCTTGAAGCTAATCCCCTCAAACCTACGAATTTCTCGCCCGAATTGACGCCTTAACCCGGAGTATTTGGTTGCAACTTCAAAAGCTGAGCGAGAAATGCCTAAATACTGGCTTCCAGTAAAGGCGCGTTCAGCATCAAGGCCATATAGCATGATTTTCACACCTTCGTTCTCCATCCCAATTAAATTTTCTTCTGGAACCTCGCAATCAGAAAATCGCAGATGAGAATTAACGGATCCTTTACGACCTATCAACTCAAAATCCTTGACCACTTCAAAGCCGGGCGTATCAGTTGGAAATACGATTGCACTGACTCCTTTTCGGGCAGGCACTTCAGTATTTGTTTTGCAATAAAGTAAAATATATTTAGCGATGCTCCCATTCGTGATAAACCGTTTTTCACCATTAATTATGTACTTATCTCCTTTTTTTACGGCAGTGGTTCGCATCCCGCCTATTGCATCACTACCACCAGTGGGTTCAGTGATCCCAATAGCCCCTAGTGCAGTTCCATTCATGATAGGTTTCAAAAATTTTTCTTGTTGTACTCGCGTACCAAAATGAATAATCGGGACGCCAAAGAGATTACAACTTGATCCATAGATAACTGCAGTGGGATAATGAACTGCAGAGAGTTCTTCACCAAAAATCATCCGATAGACCGTACCTTTGCCTAAACCTCCTATTTCCTTCGGAAAAGCTAGGGGTAAATAGTTATCACCCAATTTTCTGATTATTCCTAATGCCAATTCGACATTATCCTCACGATCTATACGTTCAACTAAGGGGTCAATCTCTTCTCTAGCAAACTTCCGAATTTCCATCCGAAATTCGTTCTCTTCCTCAGTAAACATGAATAAACTGCCAGGGGTCATGCTCTCCCCGTATTCAAGGTTCAGATCTTCGAAACTAATATGTCCTTCTTTGCTCATTCTTCTCACCGTTCACTATTAAATTGAAATTAATTAGGTATTATTGAATATAAGAAATATTATTGGATTTTTAAGGATGATTAGGGTTGCTTGTATCTCAGACGTGCATAGCCCAAAATATTTGGAATCATTTAAGAGTGCATTGAGGAAAATTGACACAGCAAACATTGATCTTTTTTTATTTGCAGGAGATATGATTTATAAAGGAAAATTTGACGAAATGAACGAGATTATTGCAGCAGTTGATGATTCTGGTTTTCAATTTCCGGTTTATTCTGTCTTTGGCAATGAGGAATATGATGATTTGTATGATAAATTGATTGAAATTGGGAAAGGTAAGATAATTTATTTAAATGATGAATTAGTTTCTATTGAACGAAAGGGACATAGTATTGGCATTATCGGAACAAAGGGAAGCTTAGCACAACCAACTTGGTGGCAAGATAAAAATATTCCAAATGTTCGAGAAATATATAGTAATAGAATTAATAAAGTAGGAGAGTTGTTAAAATTACTGGAATATGACATAAATATTTTGTTATTTCATTATGCTCCTACTTATTTAACAGTAATTGGTGAACCTAAACGGGCACATCCACAAATGGGAACACGAGCTTATGAAAAAGTTATCCTCAATAAAGAAATTAAAATTGACGTTGTCTTTCACGGTCACGCACATAAAGGAAGGAAATTTACTCTATTAAAAAATAGAATACCCATATATAATGTTGCATTTCCCCTTAGACAAAAAATAACTATTGTAGACCTCCCAAGACCCCCATCACGTGGCTCCCTATTGAGTTACCTAAAGTAATTCCTTCGTAATATTCCGATATTATCAATATTTATTTGCTTCAAAACGAATTTCTTTTATTAGATCATTCTAAAGCAGTTTTGAGGCACAGTCTGGTGATGATTCAAGAAAATATAAATCAATGCACTTTCTGTAGCGAAAAACCTGCAATTTATTATTGTGACGAATGTAATTTGAGTTTTTGTGAGGACTGTGGCTATAGTGATAAACGACTTGTTCATGAATGTGCTCAATGTAAAAGTTCTAACATTGAATGCAGAAATAGGAATTCGATAAACGGAGAGATATATGTCTGCAAAGAATGTGGCTCTCTTAACATAGAAGTAAAGCTTTATATTCAGCGAAGCTGTCCCGGATGTCGCTCTTCGCGAATTACACCAATAGCCAGAAAAAGATTAGAATTAATTAAGCAGATACGAGACGTGGTAAATGGGTTTAAATACGGTTATCAGGAATTGAAGATCTTTTTAAGAGAATTTCGTGCTGTTAGACAAAAAACTCTTGCATTAAGGGCAGTTGGATACCTACATGACCCAGTAATTGAACAGACATTACTTTCAACCTATGAAACGATTAAATCAGTCTCCGAGGAAATCTTGGAACGAGCGACACAGGAGATTGATCTCTTACGAATTCAGCTGGGAAAATATTACAATTTTGCCACATGGACCTCTTCAGAATTTCCTCAAATAGAACTACTGATAAAGCAAATATACGATGATGTAATAAAATACCAAACCTACGTGCGGAAAATCCTCTCACAACCAAAAAAAGAGTATGGACTTGTTCAGTCGAAGTTGAACGTAATTCGGTATTATAAATCAATATATGATGAATACTCAGAACATTTAAATTTGTTTCCTGGAGAGTTACCGGTCTGTGCATTCAGAGACATTAAATTCACTAAAAGTACAATTCGAGGTTTGAAGAGAGGAAAGGGAATTCTATTTTTAACGGATCAACGATTATTATTTATTCGGAAAAAGGGAATTATTAGGAAAAAAATACATAGGATCTTCAATTTTTCTTTTAATCACATCCTGAATGTCACAATAAATGGACGCTTATTTAAGAAGCTAATATTCATTTTAGACCAAGGGAATCTTCGCTTTAAAGCCTCAAGAAGGATGATGGAAGCAATTTTGGATTATTTGAATATTTCAGTTAATTTTGGAAAATATTGCATTAATGATGAAAAAATATTGAATACAATAGACCAAATTCAACTGTCAACAAAACACCTAGAGAAACAAATAGATAAAAAAATAGTGGAATTAATGGCTGGAACGCCTATCGAATTAACCTTTGAGCCAATGGTTCAATCAAACTTCAATAGAAGATTAAGCTCTAATCCTGAGAATCAAATTTTAAATTCGAACAGATTAATCTTCAAATTACAAACTGATAAATTCTCAATTGAGCAGACGATTCAAAATCTAGAGAAGAAATTTAGGACGGGCGGCATTAATGCTACTACATATATCAGACAGTTTCGGAGTTTGCAAAGTGAATTGTTCATCATTGAGAGGAAATTGGAAACTTTAAAGGACCAAGCACGAGTTAATCTTTGATCAATTTATTGAACCAATTGACTCAAAAAGTCAATATTCTTAGAAATTTCAGATAATATTAAATCTATAAGAATGTTGATCTTAGATGTCTCAGAACGGATTATGATAAATTCAAAGAATAGGTGCCTTTTTGAAAATTCTTAATTTAGCTGAGCAGCAGATACAAAGTGCAGTAAAAAGTGGAGAAGTTACCATAGCAATTTATGGAGCGGGTAAAGTAGGTTTGCCCATTGCGGTTGTATTTGCAGAAATAGGTGCAAATGTTATTGCAGTGGATATCGATAAAGAGGTTGTTGATAAGATAAACAAGGGCGAAAATCCTGTAAAAAATGAGGAAGGCCTAGATGAGAAATTTTCTTTTGTCATAAAAAAAGGAAATATGAAAGCAACGACAGAATTAGTTCAATCCGCAAAAGAATCAGATGTGATGATCGTAATAGTACCAACGATTTTAGATGAGGATGGCATATTAAGTATTGAGCCACTCAAAAGGGCAATTGAAAATATAGGAATGGGATTAGAAAAGGGAGATTTAATTATATTAGAGAGCACTCTTCCTCCGAATTTCGTAGAACAGAACATACAGCCAATTCTCGAGAAAAAATCAGGGTTAAAAGCAGGTAAGGATTTCGGTTTGGGATTCAGTCCTGAGAGAGTATATTCTGGGAGAATTATTCCGGATTTGGTAGATCGGTATCCAAAAATCGTTAGTGGGATGGATGAGAAGACTACAGAAGTAATGGGAATTTTATACAGCATGGTTGCTAGAAAAGGGGTTATAAAGCTAAGTAATATCAGAACAGCAGAAGCAATGAAAGTTTTTGAAGGAATATATCGAGACGTAAATATTGCACTCGCTAATGAACTGGCTCTCATTGCAGAAAAACTAGATATCGACATACTTGAATTAATTAATGCAGCAAATACACAACCTTTTTCTAATATATTGATACCAGGTGCGGGGGTCGGTGGGCATTGCATTCCTGTGTATCCATATTTCATAATTAAACACGAAGAACTAGCGGGACTCAGTTTGAAACTTGTAAAAGCCGCCAGACAAATCAATGAATATATGCCCCATCATATTATAGAATTGTTAAAAGATGGGTTAAAAGAAATGGATTGTACATTTCGCGATGCCCAAATTACCATTATGGGGTTAGCGTTCCGTGGTGATGTAAAGGAATACAGGAATTCTCCTAGTCTTATAGTCGCGGATTATTTGAAAAAGAATTCAAAATCGTTAAAATGTTATGATCCACTTTTTTCGGAAGACGAAATTTTTCAAGTAATAGGTGTCCCTGGAGTAAATTCTCTGAAGGATGCATTTCGAGACGCAAATTGCCTCATATTTTTAACTGATCATGAGATATTTAAATCGATGGATCTTAAAGAATATGTCAAATTAATGAAGAAACCAGGTTTAATCGTGGATGGAAGGCAATTATTTGATCCACAAAAAGTCGTGGAATTAGGAGTTCGTTTTAAAGGCGTTGGGAGAGTAATAAAATAATGGATAAGAGTAAAATTGATAATTCAGCTCGAGTTGATGGAGAACTCATAGTAGAAGGTAGTTGTCGCATTGGAGTAAATACAATTTTAATGGGAGAAGTTAAATTAGGGAATAATGTTAGTATCGCAAACAATGCCGTGATTTATGGTCCTGTTAAAATAGGAAACTCGACATATATTGGCGATAATACAGTTATTGGCCATCCAATACGGAAAGACCTTAAAGAATTTATTAAAACGGGAGAGATGCGAGAATTAATAGCGGCAGACGGTTGCACTATCGGTAATAACACGATCGTTCGGGCTGGGTGTATTATTTATGCGAATTCTCAAATTGGGGATCAAGTAGAGTTTGGTCATACGGTTTTGGTCAGAGAACAAACTAAAATTGGGAATAATACTAAAGTAGGAACCGATACAGTGATTGAAGGTTATTCAACTATCGGATCGAATGTAAACATTCAAAGCATGGTGTTTATCCCTCTATATTCAACTGTAGAGGATGATGTTTTTTTGGGTCCAAATTGTAAATTGACGAATGATAAATATGTTGACAGAAAAGAATATGAATTAAAGGGTCCAGTAATAAAGAAAAGAGCTAGCATCGGAGCTAATGCCATTATAATGCCAGACATTATTATAGGAGAGGGGGCTATAATTGGGGCGGGAGCGGTGGTAACGAAAAATGTTCCTGCGAATCAAATTTGGATGGGGATTCCAGCTAAATTTTTCAAAGATGTTCCGAAAGATTGGAATAAAAAATAATATTAAACCATTTTCAATTCGAGTTCCCCTGAATCTCCTTTTAAAAAGGTGAGTTTCAGTTCAGTGGGTGTCTTTTGTATTATTTCAAGGTTTGAACTAATCGATATAATCTCCAACTTCTGTTTTGCTTTAATTATTATACCCAAATTTTGAATACTTTCAGGATTTTGAAATAAAATTGTAATTTTATTGTCTATTGGATTGATTTTTATTTGAAAAGCATTTCTCGCGCGCCACCATCTTGCAATTTCCGCCCCATTTGAAACATAAACCGAATTATCCACCAATTTTTCTAATACTTTCCCATAAATACGTCCTCCCCGCATTTTTAAAGTACATTGATGCCATAGTATGGTAAAAAGTCCATTATATTGCTTAATTGTATCTCGAATTTGTTGAATTGTTTGTAATGCGCTTTCTTCAGTAAGCTTGAGCCATGTCCAAAGTGCTGCATCCATAATAATTAGTGGCAACTCAATGAGTTGAAGTGGGTTTAAGTTGTGATCTGGGGGAAAAAATGGGAAAGCAAAACCAATTTTATATCCAATTTTGTCATTAAATCCAACGGTTGTATCATACAGGAGATTTGACTTATTTTGAACATCCCATGTTGTAGGAAATTCGAATTTCAGGAAATGTTGGCGTGTTCCATGAATAGATTGACCAAAAATCTGTTCAAGCTTTTCCTTATCTTCAATTAATTTATTCTGGTTAGTATGAGTTCCAAACCTACCATGTAATCCAAGATCCATTTGATTTTCTTTTAATGATCGAATTTCTTTTGAGATTTTTTCAAAGTCATATTCATTAGCTAAAAAATAAAAAGAGGAACGTACCCCATATCGCTTCTCTAATTTCATAAATGATTTAAAATTTTTATAAGGATTAGAGATTCCAAGAAGTGCCTTCAAAACAGTCATCTTTGAAAATCTTTCGCGAATTTTCCAAATATGGCTTCTTGACTCAGAGATTTTGTCAATATCGTGGGATATACAAAGAGCGTATTCCTTCCAATTTGGCCAGTACCATTTCTTTACATAGGGTAAATTAGGGGGTAAATTTTCTTCTATATCCTTTTCGATTTCCTTTAGGAGAAGATTGACTTTTGGTATGAGGGGATCTCGTGCAGTTTCTTCTATTAAATCTCCTTTCAAATATTTAGCCATTAATTCAAGCTTCGCATCTTGTCCTTGAATGTAAGGGCGAAATAAATCAGGAATTCCAAGAGTTGATAAAAGGATTTCTAATCCATAATTTTTTAAATCCATAGTAAAATCACGATAAAAAGCATAAGAATCTCATTCTTTAACCACCCGATTTCGTCATTAAAAAAGGGTTACTCTTTTACCTCTTTTTCATTGTTGATGGGAGGCATGGATTTCTTTACGGTTCGCCAAAAATACATTCGCACCATTCGAAGCCAAAAAAATAGTAAAATCACTATGTACATTGCCGCAATAAAACCTTGGATAGATTCGGTAAGAAAAGCAATGAAAGTAGAAGAAAAACCTAGCCCCGTCATAAATGTGACAAAAGTGCCTTTAGGTTGAAAATTTTCACCACCAATATAAACATATAGAAATAAGATACCAATTAAAAACATGATCCAGATGAGGCCTATTATTGCTATTAACCCAAAATTTCTCCTTAAATCTGACAAAATTTCCTTGATTTTATTAATGATACCTGTAATTATTCCCAATTTCTTCACCTCATTTTAAAATAATTTAACGTGGTATGTTAAAAATGCCGTGATAATTGCCAAAAAGGCACAAAATAACGTCAAGACCATAAACTGTCGTGCAATTTCGGGTTCTTTCAACGGACTTTTCGCCATAGTGATTCGCATGAGCGTGAGTGGGGCTTTGGAATTCGTGCTTGCAGCAATAGTTCCATCGGATTGTACGATTGAAGGGCGTTCCTTGATTTTTCGACCCTCAACAAATCCACCAACACTAGTTAACATTTGAAATGCATTGATCACCATTGGCATAGCAACTACTATAGTTACAATTTCCATCTGTCCCATAATACCAGTTAGTGCAAGAGCCGCACCAATTGTTAATGCACCAACGTCTCCCGCGAAAACTTTCGCAGGGAATCGATTGTACTTGTAAAATATGATCATGCATCCTAGCATGATAGAAGATAATAGCGCACCGATTACACTGATTGGTTGTTGTATAAATGAGCAGATTAATAGCGTGCTAAAAATTATGATACATGGACCTGACATAGAGCCATTAACCACGTCCATCATATTTACAGCATTTGCTGCTATCGTTATAGCTACTGGAATAAGTATCCAATAATAATAAGTGACATCAAAGCCTTGTACGAGAGGAATGTAAGGATCAGTATTAAAAACTTGATTCAAGTAGATGAAGTTAGCAATTAAGAGGGGAAAACTCGTTCCCGCGACAAGAACTGGTTTAATTTTGGATCCAAGCTTATAGATATCGTCAATAAATCCTATCAACCCAGCCAATCCTATAACGGATATAAAGACGATTAATTGAATGATAATTATAGGAGCATCTAAAAACATCAATAAGATAATAGCAATTAGACTTGCAACGCTTGCAACAATTAAAATACTTATTCCACCCATTTCTGCAACTTCGGGTTTATCTACTTTATGCACATCGATGCCGATTTTACCTTTTTCTTTTAATTTTTTAATAAGCCGAGGTAATAATATTCGCATTGCAAGTATTGAGAAAGTTAAGAGGATAAGTATGATTGGATACACCCATATTTCATCCATATTTAGACCGCCTATTGATATTTAATTGAAAAGTGAAAAAAATACTTATTTAAATTGTTGGTTCATTTAAATTTAAGTATCATTTGTAATTCATATATTGAAGGATAAGTAACTCATTCAATATCCGTCATACTATTACCTTTAAGAAAGATGTGAGAGTAGTTCTGATGAAACCCTTATTATTAGACATTTTGGCATGTCCAATCTGCAAGTTTTTCCCTTTAAAACTGCATATTTTAAATTGGGAAACATCTGAAAGTAGGTTTTCGAAAATTTTAGAAGCATTTCATAAAAATGACTTGGAATATTTAAAGAAAGCAACAAAAATCAGGAGAGGAAAGGACAGAATAGAAGATGGAGTAATTAAATCTCAGAATGAAGTAGTATCGATAAAGGATGAAATGGTTCGAAAAAAAACAGATATTATCAATTATCTTGAAGAAGTTGAAAAGAAATTAGAGAATTTTCAGGTAATGGACGATTATTCTGATGATAAATTTTCATCATGTTTAAATTTAATTAAGAACGAGGTTATAAAACGCATTTTAGATGCAAAAGCTAAAACATCAAATAAAAAAATTACAGAAATTCCAATTAATGCTCAAACTCAAATTTTGAATGATATTATCTCAGAGATTTATTTACTAAATTGGTTCTTTCAATTCTCAGAAATTGATGAAGGAGTAATTTTTTGCGAAAAATGCAATCGGTGGTACCCCATAATTGAAACAATTCCACAAATGCTTCCAGATGATTTACGTGAGAAAGAGGAAATTAATTTTTTGAAAAAGTGGAAATCCAAACTTCCAAATACAATTACAGCAAATGGAAAGCCATTTAATCTAAAAACAAAATGAAGTGCAACGTTAATTTAACGCGAAGTGGAATTCTTCACCTGTGATACATGAATTGGAGATTATTAATTAAAAAATTTGGAGAATCTTAATTTGACCAATTCTGAAGAGGAAAAAATTGCGAAATCTGCATTAATAGAGAATTCAGATATAAAAGCTAAAAAAATCTTGATAGGAGAAGATGTTGTTTTAAAAAATATCAGAGTAGAAGCCGAAGCTTTTATTGTCGATAAGAATACGAAGATTAATGATTCAATCTTATTATCTAATGGAAAAATTCAAATAGGTAAATATGTGCAAATAAAAGAAAATAGTGTTTTAAAAGCATTTCGTGGTGTAAAAGTGGGTACTAGAACTGTGATTGATAGGGGAGTTATAATAGCAGGAATCCAGAGTGAGAAAAGTTATTTTGAAATTGGAATTTTTTCTAATGTATTACATCATTCATATATTAATCCAGTACGCGAGGTTATTATTGGAAATAAAGTCGGAATTGGGGGCTATTGCTTAATTTTTACTCATGGTGTATGGCAAAATGCATTCAAAGGTTATCCTTATCAATATGGGAAAGTTGAAATTAAGGATGAGGCTTGGTTAGCATGGCATGTTTTTGTAGGCCCCGGTGTTACTATCGGAAAAGGAGCTACTATTGCTGGAGGATCAGTCATTTGGAAAGATGTTCCTGATCATTGCTTGGCTGCTGGAGATCCCGCAAAAATAGTTCCCAGAAATTGGTTAGCCAAGGGACTCAAAAAAGAATCAAAGCATAAACTGTTACTTAAAGTAATGAATGAATTCAAAGATTACTTCCTCGAATTCATTGGGAATAAATCAATACAAATAGAGCAAAAAAATGAATATATTTATAAAATTAAAACAAATGTGGGCAATATAATTTATATTTCAGAGAATTTTGAAGAGAATTTGAATCAAATTAAAGAAAGTGACTTTGACCTAATTTCTCTTAAATTACCTGAAAAAATAAAGTCCAATCATAATTGGATTGAAATAGATACGGAATCAAAAAGTGGAAAGCATAGCGAATTATCCCTAGAGTTTATTGAATACCTTAGACGGTACGGGGTAAAAATTTTGGATATTGAAGATCAATGAGAAAGAATTATCTGATTTTAAATTTACTTGAGGGATGAGTTTGGAAGTCGGAAAGGAAATTAAAATTTCAAAAACGATTACTGAAGCTGATGTTAAAAAATTGGTAGAGATTTCAGGGGATGAAAATCCCATTCATCTTGATGAAGAATTTGCGAAACGAACCATTTTTAAAAGAAAATTGGCACACGGTTTATTGTCATTAGGAGTTATTTCAGCCGCCCTCACTAAACTATTTGGACCAGGAAATCTTTGGCTCGACCATAGTTTTACATTCAAGAAACCCATCCATATTGGAGATATGATTACTGCAAAATTAAAAATTCTATCAGTTGATAAGAGAAAAGTTTTTACTGTGGAAACATTAGTTTATAACCAAAATAATGAATTAGTCCTAGATGGGAAAGCTACATCAAAAGTCTTTCCAGTAAGAAAATGAAAGAACCTTTGTTAAGCGTATAATGTGGTCCATCTAACTAATCGATTTAATAAATAAATTCCATCCCAAGGGGAATCATAAAAATTCATTTGCCCCGGTAAAACACACCGTGCTACGCCTTTATATGTTACAGCATCGGTAAATTTCAGTAATTTTTCTTTATCATAAATTGCAGTTCCAATGGTTTGAATTCTGGGAGTTATTAAATCAACACAATCCATAACAGATTCTACTTGCTTAAGGAAAATAGTACGTGATTGAACTGGTTCTTCCAATTGCACTTCATTATCCATTAAGATTGTCCAATCGTTTTCTTTAGGAAAAATTGCATCTTTTTGGGGATTAAGTGCATATTTTGCTCTTATATTAATGATTTTTGTTGCAATATATTGATCAACCAAAATTTTTGGAAATTTTTTTACAGCTAACTTAAATTCTTCTTCAAACTTTTTCCCAATTGTCTTTAAATCGAACGGTCCTTTTTCAAAGAAGATTACTTGAGGCGATGAACAAGCGCTTTGATCAAAGATAATTATATCATTTACGAATTGTCGAATTAATCGAGGGAAATCCTCAGATTCTTGAACTTTCTTATCCATAACTCCAAAAGAGTATTTAGGACCGAATATAATATCGTCGCAATGAGTCATTTTCGTAGTTTTAGAAATTGCGTCTATTGCTACTTGCCCACCCCACATAACACGCACATCAGCCGCGAGAGAGAACTTCAAGTTTGACTCATCATCTGTTATTGGAATATGAACAACTGCGACGGTTTTTAATATATCTGAGCCCTTTATGCCGTTATATTCTGTTTTTTCGAGGATTTTCAGTAATTCCAGAAACATGAATTGACTTTCGGGAGGAACTTTGACGATATTAGAATTTCCAACCAACATTGATTGAATTAATGAAAATAGTCCTAAAGTAGGTACATTTCCAGCAATATAATGACAAACCACGCCTCTTGGCTGGGCCTTTAGCTTTTTGCGTCCTTCTCCAATAAATTCTTTTAAAACTTCAAATGATCCTAAATTCTTGATAATAATTTTTTCTAGATTTCCTTTTCTAAGCCAATTGGATAGAAATGGGACACCTTCTAACTTATTAATATCTTGATCACGAAGTAAATTTCTACCAAATTGATTAAATAATTCAAGAAGCTTTTCAATTGTAATCTCTCTGAATATTAAACGATTCTTTTCTATTTCAGAGCGTATTTCTTTAAAATCAGATACTATTTTTTCATTTAATTTATAAGTTATATTCTGATAATACAAAATATGTATGGCTATTATTCGCCCCTCCTTTCAGCAAATGTATCTCCACATCCCCGTAATTCAACTCTTTCAACTCTTGATTTAAATGTAAAGTACTTACCTTTTCTACCACACGGGCAATCATCAATTCCAATGATTTCACCGACATCTTCAGTCAATAATGCTTGTCCTGGGTAACTTGACGGTAAAACACTCATTATCTCAATTAATCCAGGTTCTTTTGGACCATTTTCCTCCATTGTGTAAAAGTTTCTGATTATTAATTCAGAAAAATCGGGAATATGTTTCCATCCTTCTTCGCAATCAACAAAAACAACTCCAACCTGCTCTATCATTCCATAATAGTCGATCACATTCGTTGCACTAGTGTTAAACAGATTTGAAATCTCATTATTGAAGGTTTTTTTATCTACTTTCTGCTGAATTAACTTTTTCCAACCACCACTATGTAAAATTTTCACCTTTGGAAAGTTCAACTGTATGTTTTTTTCCTTTAATATTTTATAAAAGCGGCTCCAAATTATAAATGTAAAACCATAAACTAAGATTTCTTGACCTTCAAATTTCTCACAAAACTCTTTAAGTCTGTCGAAATTTACTTCTAAATCTCCATTTTTAACATCCAATATAGATGTTCGTTTACTTGAAAAGTTAGCGATTGCACGAATTGCAGCACCTCTTGCTGTCATTGTGCTGGCGCCTGGTTTATTGACCTCTTCTGTATCGATGATCAATAGCGGGCGTCTATGTTTTCCAATAAAATTTTTTATTGTAGAAATAAATGAATTTGTTTGGCGAAAGGCTGTCTTCTTATCAATGTAAATTTTACTAGGAATTCCTGTTGTTGTGGAGCTAGAATGCAAAACTCTTAATATATCTTCCGTTTTACATATTGTAAGATCAAATTTTTTAAACATGCTTACTGGAATTGGAGGAATCTCGGCTAATGATTTTAAAGCCTCAATTTCTATACCATACCTGTGGTAAAATAACTTTAAATTCTCTAAATTTTCGATTTGATTCAATACTTGCCTTTTGAAAATAGGAAGAAGTTTGTTCTCTTTTTTAATTTGTGTTACTTTAAATTGTTCGGCTTTTACAATCTCATTAATCATTTGGTCTTGATCCAATTGACCAGCTCCAGCATGGAATCCAGTTTCATTCTCACGGAGTTAGTTTTGACAGATGGATCTTGCAGAGCTACATTAGCCCACCATTCGGAATCTAAACTCTCGAAGATTCCAGATTCCACGTAAGAATCATATCCTATTACATCATAATTTGTTAAGAAAATATCATAATCTTCTGACTTTGATTTTTCTTCATGCCAGGTGATGCAAGGTTTTAAGAGATTCAAAATAAATTGACTATGAATTAAATTGATTTTTGATTCTGCAGAATGAGCCAACGCATGACAAGCCCCAACAAATGAATTACCTGCGACGATTCCACCAAGATATCCTGCTATTGAAATCTTTTCCAAACTTTTTTTATCGGTTTTATTAGCTTTATAGCCCTTTACTCCTTCTTTTAAAAGATTGATGCAATCTATTGCCAGATTTTTGGTTATGGGATTACTTAATTTCGAAAAATATCCTTCATATCCATGGGCAAATATATCTGCTGTTAGTTGAATTAAGAGATTTTCAGCAATGTTCAAAAGAAATGCATGATCTAAAATGGCCATATCAGGCAGAAATGATTTATTAACATAAGGTATTTTCAGCTTTTCATCATTTTTTACAACTGCAACGTATGTTGTTTCTGATCCCGTTGCGGGTGTTGTTGGGACTGCGACCATTTTGATTTTAATGTTATCATTGTAATAAGCACCTTGTAAATCAGCAAAATTTTTGTCTAAATTTTCTAAAAAATATTTAACCACTTTAGCTGCATCGATGACTTTACCTCCCCCTACTCCAATAACAACATCGGGATTATAATCTTTATATTTATCTTTAATACTTAGAATTACTTGTTCTGTGCAAGCGGGAATTATTTCTTCGACGTATTCCTTCCCTTCCAAATGTCTTTCTACCTTTTGATATTCTTCAGAATCTTTAATTGTCTTTGAAACAAGGATTAAAAATTTATTAGCGTCAATATTTTTTATAACCGAGAGGGTCCCTTTTCCAAAATAAGTTTCCCTTGTGAAAAAAACGTGTGGTGTCAATACATTCTTTTTAATCATTCAATTTACCTCCGTTTAATTTGAGCCATGTCTCTTTTTTAAATCTTCATATGCCACTTTATTTGAACTACTTTTAGGTAGAGAAGTTAAAAATTCAACATATTTTGGCACTTTGTGTGCTGGAAAATTTGTTTTACAATGAGCTATAATGAAATTTTCATCGATTTTACGGTCACTTTTTCGAATTGATACAAATAACTTAATAGCCTCTCCTAATATATTATCGGGGATACCTATTACTGCCGCCTCGACGACTTCTGGAATTTCAAAGATCTTATCCTCCACTTCTTTCGTGCTAACGCGATATCCACCACTTTTTATAATATGTTTTTCTCTATCTACTATGTAAATGAATCCATCCTCATCAACAGTTCCTAAATCTTCAGTATGAAGTTTTCCATCTCTCAGAACTTTAGCAGTTCCTTCGGGATCATCCCAATATCCCAGCATTATATTGCCTCCTTCGGCCACTAATTCTCCAACTTTTCCAGGCTTTACAGGTTTTCCCTCTTTATTCAATACTGAAATTTTTGTTTTAGGGATTCCTTTTCCAATAGATCCCAATTTTGTTCTCAATAAACGTGGTGGAAGGTAAGATAAACGAGCAGTTGCCTCGGTTTGACCATACATTATAAAAATTTGTTTTTCAGGTAGGACATTCATTAATTCTTCAATAAATCGATTAGCAAGCTTTCCTCCGGCTTGTGTTACGAAGCGTAATGTGGGAAATTTCATTTTGGGAAATTTGGATCTCCTTAATAAAATTTGAAAGTGGCTAGGGACCCCGGCAAATCCCGTACATTCCTTTTCATTAATTTCATCTAATACTAAACCTGGAAACATAAATCTATTATTTATAACTATTTGTCCTCCAACCTTTACAATTGTGTGAAGCCATGACGTTCCATAACAATAAAAGAATGGGAGAACTTGCATGAATCTATCTTTTTTGGTTAACCCGATATATTCAATGATTGAATCCGCGTTATAATTTATGTTATAATGACTCAGCATTACACCTTTTGGTTTTCCAGTAGAACCAGAGGTGAATAACATGACTGCTAAATCTTCTTTTTCATTAACATCTGCAAAAACTTCTATTTTTCTTGGAAGTTCATTAATATTTAAAAAATCTTCATGTTCTTCATTGGTAAAGTAGAATTCCATTGGAAATTTCTTTTCTAGAAATTTTTTTGCATATTTTTTTTGGATGAATAATGTTCTGACTTTACAACTTTCCAAAATATATTGAAGTTCTTTATCATCAATTCGGGGGAATAAGGGTACTGCTACGCATCCATTAGCGATTATTGCAAAATAAGCAATAACAAAAAAGAATGAATTATCTGCAATAATTACAACCTTTTCATTTTTCTTTATACCTAATTTATTTAACTTAACTTTGGTTGAACAGATTCTCGAGAATAATTCTTCATATGTGATAGTTTGATCTTTGTGAAAAACTGCAATTTTTTTTAAATCTTTGGATTTTTCAAATAGTTTATCGGTGAGATTCATAAATCCACGCCATATCTTCTTAATACTTCTTTCATCAGACCAAGTGTTTGCATTTCGGTTATATCTTCAACGTCTAGGCTTATATTGAATGATTCTTCAAATTTTGCACATAAATCCATATGAACAATGGAATCCCAATTTTCTAAATCATCAGGTGTAACGTCATCTCTGATTTCTTCACGTTTAATCTCAAATGCTTCCATCAATAAAGTTTCAAATGTTTCTAATTGACTCATTTTTCTATTTCCAGCAAAAATCAAATAAGATATTTGGTACAAATATAATATTTACTTTTTTAATGTAAAATTAAAATTAACATTTAAAAAGATTGATTTAATTAATTGAGAAGTAATAATTCCTCCAGCTAATTGAAAAGTAATTTATTTTTATTTAAGTAAAATAAATGCACTGATGGTTATGGAAAATTTTAGAGATGCTTCGAAAATTATGCCTGATAATAAATATAATTTTTTACAAAATCTTGCTGCATGTTTGTTTTATCCTTTGATTGAAAAAAGGAATAAATCATTTAATCAATTTCCTTTCATAAAACCACTTTCAATTCATCTAATTCAGAGTACTTACATTAAAAATTATATTGAAGGAAAATGTCTTTTTGATAATCTAATTAACTATTTTTTTAATCAAGAAGAATTAATATTATATTCAAACTTTACAAAAAATGGATCCATTAGAAAAAGATTAATTGGACAAATTATCGGAAAAATTGCAGTTTTAAATGTACTAGCATCTTGTAAAATTAAAGATATACTACCATCTCAAATAATCCTGAAAAAAAATCATTTAGGAATGCCAATTATTGAATTAAATAATGTTCCTATTGATTTTGATATTCATGTTTCAATTTCCCATAAGGATGATTTGAATATAGCCGCAGCCGGATTAAATAGGATTGGAATTGATATTGAACGGAAGAGACATTTTGGTCCAATTTTTATCAAACGAATTTTTACTGAAAAGGAAATTGAACGTTCAATACAAATTTTTAACCATATTGATTCGAATAAAAATGGAATTGATAAAGATTTAGCCTATACTTGCTTGTTTAGTATTAAAGAATCAGTTGCAAAAGCTTTAGGATATGGTTTAAGAATAGATTTTCGTGAAATTAATATAATACCAAGTGATTCTGACATTAAAGTTGAATTAAAAAGGTTTAAAGATCAAGATTTTTGTTTTAATCCCTTGATTTATTTAAAAAATAATTATATTTTCACATTAATTGAATATGTGGGATAAACACTTTAATTGAGAGGATAAAAGCATTTTTCCATAACGAACGAGCGTGTAAATTTTTTTACAAAAAAGTAGGGATCAAAACTTTTACAGAGATTTATTGAAAATGGGAACTTCCTCAATCTTAAAATGAAAAATTAGTAGCCCGGCTCGGGGTCGAATTCCTCAATTATTATTCGTGAATAATAATTACCGAGGTCGCGGGGTCTCTTCGATAATATCTCCAAAGCCCCACATGCTTGGCCACTACACTACCGGGCTATTTCAAAAGTATTTTTTTGTAAGAAATTTTATAAGATTTTTAATTAAAAAATTTTCGATTTTATTCATCTGATATAATTTGAATTGCTTCTACTTCACACTGAATCTCGCACGCTTTACAATCCAGACATTCGCTCGGATTGACAATTTTAGTTTTTTTAGTTTCTTCATCTAACTCAAATACTGACACAGGGCATGCATCAATGCATGTCCCACATCCAGTACATTTTTCAAAGTCTATAGCTATTCTTGGCATCTTCCGTTCACGACATCTTTTCCTTATTTATCAAATCGCTTATATTCATACCGAACTTTTTGTATTAACGTTTAAAATATATCTAGAACTTTATTTTTAAAATTAGTGGCGAGCTTATTTAAAATTTTGAAGGATAGAGAATTTTATGATAGAACTTCGCGGAGTTCAAAGAGTAATTTGTCAATCTTTGTTTTGGATTTCTTGTAACGATTAGTTAGATCTTTGGATAATTTTTGGTATGCGACAACACTGATTTTTTTTCCGGGAGGGTAGAACTCGTTTGAAAATTACATAACTAGAACAAGTTACACCTAATATTATGAGAAAAAGGATGGTGCGAGCTAGAATATGAAAGTATGAGCTCGAATAATCAAATTCTAGTTCAATTATTTCGGAGTTATAGGAAGTTATATCAGTTTCATTGAATATGAGAATTAAACTGTTATCCACCGTATTAATTGAATCTGATGATGGAAGTACGTAATTAACTGAGGTGTCTTTGGGCAAAATTATCGTTACATCGAATTTTTCTACCAACCAAGAAAATTCTCCGAAAAAGATATCGAGAGTTAAGAGACTATAAAAGAATTATCCAGACTATTGGTCACTAATATACTTTTTTACATAATCAATCATTTTCTTTGCTTTTTTTTTTATAATTTAATAGTCCCAGATACGAAATTTTATTTTCAATTATAGGATTTTTACGTTAAACTGAGTTTTATCCATTCTGACTCCTTTAATAAACAATCGGGGATTGAAAACAACTAGAACTTTAGATAAATGATTGTAAATAGGTTTAGGGGTAATTTTTTGTAAAAATTCTTGAAGTTTAGAATAATAACCTCTGATATGAATTTTTTTAAAAGATAATCGTTTTAATTCCCATAAATAAATGAAATAATTTCCTTTATTCCCTGATCTCTGAGATTTTCTATATTCGCGTTTAAGTATAAATATTACAATTTTATAAATCAATCGACTTTTTTTAGCTAAAAACCGAATCAACCTCTTAATTCTATTGATGATATAAAGACGAATGTTATGAAAACTTATTAAGTTAATTACATCTAAAATCATTATTCCATTCAAACTTAGACTATTTCTAATCTCATTCAAGGCTTTAAAACGATTAGGAATGAAAAAGAATGAATGCAAACAAAAGATTTGATTAAAGCAATTTTTAAAAGGTAAATTTTCTGCATCTGCAGTAATTAAATTTAATCGTGTAAAATCAGAATCTAGTAAATCTCTAATTGAAAGGAGTATCTTATGACTAATATCCAAACCTACATAATTGATATTTGCTATTTCTAGAATTTTTTTAGCAAATCTACCTTCTCCTGCACATAAATCCAAAATTAATTCATCATCTTTAGGGTGAAAGGATTTTAAGAAATCAATATCAGTTGGTTCAAATTTATCAAGGTTATTTCTTACCTTTTTAATATAGTCGGCATCATAACCGCTTTTAATAAAAAAACTTTTACTCAATTTTCAACCCAGAAAGGTATATTATCAATTAGTTATAAATAATTTTTGAATACATTTACTTTTTGTATTAACGTTTAAAATATATCTAGAACTTTATTTTTAAAATTAGTAGCGAACTTATTTAAAATTTTGAAGGATAGAGAATTTTATGATAGAATTTCGCGGAGTTCAAAGAGTAGCTTATCAATTTTAGTCTTAGATTTCTTGTGTCGATTGGCTAGGTCCTTAGATAATTTTTGGTATGCGACAACACTGATTTTTTTCCGGAGATAGCGTTGCTCTAAGTTATATAATCCATCTTTTGCGCTTTCTCTCTCTGCTTCATTTATTTCTAACTCATTTACTATTTGAGCAAATCGCCCACCTGCGTTTTTCAGGGTGGTTTTAAGTTCTTCAATGTCTTTATTTAACTCAAGGATCTTTCTTTCGGCTGTTTTACGTTGATTGCGATAAATTCGTTTCTTTATTTTTCTTCTTTTTAAATCCTCATCCAATTTTTCAATTTCCGAGACGAGGGATACCTTTTCTTCAAATAATGAGCAAAACTCCAGAAGAATTGGAGTGGGAACAACAGTCATGCGTTCGAATGCGCGCTCTTCAGCAGGAAGAACTCGCTTGAAGATTACATAACTGGAACAAGCTACCCCTAAAATTATGATAAATAAGAGTGGTTGAGCAAGAAAAGACAAGTATGATTGCGAATAATCAAATTCAAGTTCAATAACCATAGAATTATAAGAAGTTATATCGGTTTCATTAAATATCAGGACCAAACTATTATCGACAGTATTAACCATATCAGCTGATGGAAGGAGATAATTTACTGAGGCATCTTTAGGCAGAATTAAGGTGATTTCATAATTTTCAACTAAACAGGGTATTTCTCCAATGAGGATATCTAAATCTAATTTTATTTTATCACCATATCTTTGGGCATGATTAAGTAACGGAATCCGATAACTCGCCCAATATATCGTAGTTTCACCTCGTTGTAATGTGTATCGCGATGCGTCGAAATCAATCGAGATAACTTCTGGGTTTTCCTCATTTTGCCAGTAATTTAACGCCCCAAATTTATCAGCAATATATAGATCAGTAGCATCGGATGGAATGTTAAAGGAGAAGGTTGTTATGCGAAACTGCCCGTATGGCCCGAAATTCTCGATCATATATTCTTCTGCAATATGAAGGTATCCCCAAAGATCCACTCGAATCTCCCTTTTTACATAAGGGAATTTCACGGCGGAGAGGGTATAACTCCATCCGGAGGGTTCGGTTAGGTTATATCGACCGCTATAAGCAGTATTGTTGTTTTTAGTAACGGTGGTATTTGATGCTATAGTTAGCGTTGTCACATAATTTTTATCATCGGGATCGTAAAAGGATATTTTCGGATCGCAAGTAATTGTAACTGTACAGTTTCGTATGTAATAGGGGGATGAGGGATACTTAACAAAATTGAAATTTATGTGTCCTTTTGAGCCATCGGGAAGGCTTTCGCCATAATCACTGACGATGTCTATAAATGTAATATTATTCTGAATCCAAACGGTATCTCCGCCATGAACGGGTGAATCTAGATATACACGCCACTTGATAAAGCCACTCCCATCGTATGGAAGGCGTTCGAATGCAAGTTTTTCAGAATCGCTGCTAAAAACCTCAAAGGTTGCTATATTTGAAATAAATTGATATGGAACTGCGATGATTAATGATGAAAGAGGATCATCTCCAGTATTTATGAAGGTATATTCATCAGTCACTCTAATAATTTTATGATAGGTAATTTGGATTGTTCTATCTACTGAAACAACTTCAAAAGGATCGTTGGTAGCGGAGGCGGGTTGTATGAGAAATCCTAACAAGAATGAGAGGCAGAGGCACGTAATTATAAACTGCTTTTTCAAAGATTTAACCTCAGCTACTTCTGCTGTCTTTAGAACTCCTTGAATATAAAACCAATCCTAAGTTAAAGTACTTTTGGTGCAAACCATTTAAATTTTGCTTTTTCAACAAAATTTCGGAATCTGCAATAAAAGATAAATAATTGACTCAAAAGGTTAATTTAAAAGTTTATTTAAAAAAAAGCAACGGAGCCTATAACTATGAAAATACCTCCTGCGAAGCCTTGGTTTCCTCAAGAAGATCTTACAAAGATATTAGCAGATATAAAAAGTGTAATGGAAAGCGGAATGCTGACATTACATAAAGTTACAAAACAATTTGAATCTAAATATGCTGAATATTGTGGAACAAAATATGCCATTGCTGTAAATTCTGGTACAAGTGCACTAGAAATTTCACTAAGAAGTTTAAAAATCGAATCTGGAGACGAGGTGATAGTTCCAACTAATACGTTTATTGCAACACCTAATTCCGTGATTTTTGCTACAGGGAAGCCCGTTTTTGCCGATATCGATCGAAAAACGCTGTGCCTTGATCCTGAAGATTTGAAGGAGCACATCACCCCAAAAACGAAGGGCGTCATTATAGTTCATATTGGAGGATTAATTACGCCAAACATAAAAGCCATTCAGGAAATTTGTGAAGACCATTCATTATTTTTAATTGAAGACGCAGCTCATGCTCAAGGGAGTGAATTCAACGGTAAAAAAGCGGGAACTTTTGGAGTTATGGCCGGATTTTCCTTTTATCCAACGAAAGTGATGACTTCTGCAGAAGGCGGTGTAATCACGACAAATGTGGAAGAATATACAAATTTCTCCAGAACTTTACGCGATCAAGGTAAAAGTGGTTTTTTGAGTGGAGAAATAGTTGAACTTGGATATAATTGGAGGATGAGTGAAGTCCATGCAGTTATTGCATTATACCAATTAAATAGATTGGAAGAGTTTATAAGTAACAGAGAAAAGATTGCTAAAATTTACGATAGTGAACTTTCTAAAATTAAAGAAATAACCCCTCTTGAGATTCCCAAAATTTGTAGGAGTAATTTTTATAAATATATTGCTTTTATTGATGATTCTATTGATAAAGAGAAGTTTAAAAAAGGATTAAAAGAAAATTTTACAGTATCTTTATCAGGGGGAGTTTATGATATTCCATGCCATCTCCAGCCTCTATATAAAAAATTATATGATTATTCAGAGGGAATGCTTCCAGTTGCAGAAAAAATACTACCAAAACATTTTTGCCTCCCAGTTTATTCGGACATGACAGAAGAGAATGCAAATTACGTCACGAATTCTATAAGGAAGGTGATCGGATGAGAGTTCTTGTTACAGGAGGAACCGGGTTCATAGGGTCGCATCTAGTAGATCAATTAATCGAAAAAGGGCATAATGTGACAATTTTAGACCAGAGGGATCCTAAAAGAGAAGATTCAAATTTTATTAATTGTGATATTCTAGATATTGAGGGATTAAAAAAAGGGCTTCAAGATATCGATGTTGTTTATCATTTAGCAGCAGTTTCAAACGTGAATAATGTTTATCAAGAACCGATTAATTCTGTGGAGATTAATTCGACTGGTACAGTAAAAATTTTAGAGGCAGCAAGACAAACTGATGTGTCTAGAGTTATTTTTGCAAGTACAGTATGGGTCTATAGTGGTTTAGTTACAGATGAATTAATTACTGAAAAAATTTTACTCAAACCTGCTGAGCACTTGTATTCAGCAACGAAAATTGCATCTGAATATTATTGCATTAGTTATTGGGAATTATATCAAATACCATATACCATTTTGCGTTATGGAATACCTTATGGTCCACGGGCTAGAAAGGGGACAGTCTTTCCAATTTTTGTGGGAAATGCTTTAGCTGGAAAACCGCTATTTATTTTTGGAAAAGGCGATCAATTTAGACAATTCATTTATGTCACTGATTTAGCTACTGGAAACGTAGCAGCATTAAATGAAAAGGCTAAAAATCAAATATATAACATTACAGGCTATCAAAAAATAACAGTAAAAATGATTGCTGAAAAAGTTAAAGAACTCATTGATGATGTCAAAATAGAATATAAAGAAGCGAGGACTGCTGACTATAAAGGAGTTAGTATTTCGATTGAAAAAGCAAAAAAGGAACTTGGCTGGGAACCTAAAATCCCATTTAAAAAAGGTATAGAAATGTATATTGAATGGTATAAAAAATTTGTCGATTAACATAGATTTCTTATACCATTTAAAAGCAAATTTAAGAAATTTCAATTATTAAAGGAATAATTAATGATTTATATGAAATATTCGGCGGTAATCGTCAGTTTTAATCAAAAAAAAGCCGTACAAAGGGCAATTGAATCAGTTCTAAAACAAACTATATTACCAAGTGAGTTTATTATAGTTGATAATAATTCAACAGATGGTACAATTTACCTTTTATTAAAATATAAGAAGAAATACTCGTATTTTAGGATTTTTCGATCTCGATTAAATCTTGAAACGTGTAGAGGGATTAATATTGGGGTGAATTTAGCAAAAAATTCAATAATTTTTAATATGGACTATGACTCAGAATTGATGAATGAGAATTGGGTAGAATTAGCCTTTGAAAAACTAAAGAAAAATCGAGTGGCATTGGTCTGGGGCACATCAAATCAAGGAAATGCTCCAAATTTTAGGTATGATAATTTTGTTGGTTCAGCCATTCTATTTAAGAAAAATATATACAATCAAGTTGGAGGGTTTCCAGAGGATTTTTTCATATATGATAATGAATTAGATCTTACTACTCGACATTACATTACGGGATACTATCCATACTTTTATGAAAAAAAAGACGTGAAACATGGGTTACCAGCTGCAGAGCAATCACACATTATTAATAAAGGAAAGTTATATACTTATTATGATTTAAGCAATCGTCTATTCATCTATTGGAAATATTATCCACCTTATTTGGCCCTTTTACTTTCTATATTTCATTTTATCCAAGTAATGAAACATTATACCGTATTTTTCAATGAATATCGAGCACCATTTCTAGGATTAAAACGATTTTTTAACAACTTTTATCGAAGTGTCCTGAAAAAAAGAGAGCGATTATCCTTGAAAAAGTGTTTTCAAATTTGTTATAGGCAACAATACCCACAAATAATTTATCGTTTTCTGCAAACAGTCTATCGATGAGTACGGAAGGATATTATGCATATTTTATGTGTTGGTGGGTTTCATTATCCGGGATCTTTCGGGGATTCTTATAGAATTCCAGTCCTAGCACAATACCTAATAAAAAGGGGTATTAAGGTAAGCTTTTTATTGTGTACCTCTCCAAGAGAGGATAAATTTCAGGGAAAAGAAATTATAAACCAAATTGAAATAAATAGAGTTTTTTCAATTTTATACCATAAAAAAATAAGCACCAAATATCTTCAATATAGAAAATTGTTAGATTTAATACCTAACACCTTTAGAATGATCAGAAAATTACACCAATTAATAAAAATTGAGAATATCGATATAGTATTAGGTTTCATGCCACGAATGTTAGGAGGGTTTTCGGCTTCATTCAGTAAAAGATATAATTTACCTTTTATACTTGATGTCTCAGATTTTGAACATTATACTCCATTCCGAAGACCCTTTCGGCGAATAGATCGTAAAGCTATTTT
>JABXJT010000168.1 GCA_013375455.1 Candidatus Helarchaeota archaeon
CTACGCCTCATTATCGCAACGCATCCATCCTCTTTAGTTGAAACAATCCTCGCTGGATTACTTATTGCATGCTACGGTATATATATTAGCATTTTCTTGAAGGGATTGGTTCAAAATCAAATGGGCATTGATATCAAGGCAAAAATTAGTATCTTTTCAATTGCCTTCATAGGTGCTTTCTTGATTGATATGATGCTGCGAACTATTGGGTTCTCATCTGATATTACTCTAATAACGATTCATTTGAATCCAGAAATGTGGTACACGCTACAATATCTTTGGCTAGTTGTTCAAATTCCGCTGTCACTTCTCCTTATTTGGTTTGCCTTCCGCTCGAAGTCAGCAGTTTTCCCCGAGGAAAAGGTGAAAGAAGCCGAAGATCTGAGGAACGAGCCTTGGGTTTTGAATGCAGGTGGGCTAGGTATGTTTTTCTTCTTAATGTTCAACCTGTTTTTATATCCTAGCGCCATTGCTGAATACACGAATACTGATTATACAATAATCAATCCCATAATGATTGGCGGTATTACTCTAATTCTTATCTACCTACTCTTTGGGAAGGAAAAAATCATTTACAATATTAAAATTAACACGTGTTTCAATTTGATTTTGCTCCTTGCCCTTGCTGCCTTTCTATTCTTGGGGACTACTTGGTCTTATCCAATTGCTATTTTTATGGCTCTCTCCATGACAATCATGTTCCTGAACGTCCATCTATTGGTGACAAATATGAGCACCACCCGAAAAAAGGGAGTTCAAATCAAACAATTTTCAAAATTGATTTCCTATGGGCTCCTTTTTCTCATCCTAATGACCTTTCTCCACGATTTCACGACGGACTACGCGTTCATCATTTCTGCCTTCCAAGGGCTTGGTCCGTTATTGCTTTTCATTGCTGGTTGCATCCTCGCGTTTACAACCATCCTGGCGCATTATCAATTCAATAAATTTGAGAAAGGGAGGTCTAGTTGATGACAATTAAGAAAAAGATTGTGCTAATTCTCCTGCTCGTTCCGCTCATAGTTTCCATCATCTATTCTGCAATTCCACTCCAGGTGAGATCACCCAATTTCGACGACACGCATCAGGTCAAGTTTATGACTTACAACATTCATTTCAGCGTGGGAATGGATGATCGTGTCGATTTGGAACGCATTCTCCAAAATATTTTGATTGAAAATCCAGATATCATTGGCTTGCAGGAAGTTGAGAATGGAAGAATCACTTCCCAAGGTGTTGATGCAGCATTCTGGCTTGCAAGAGCGTTAGGGATGTATCACTACTATTACCCAGCTTTGAATGAACACGCTTTTGGGGTCGCCCTCCTCAGTCGTTATCCAATAATCAATTTATCAGCTTGGCAGTTACCTACTGACGTCTGGGAACGCGTCCTCATCCGTGGTACGATTCAACTGAATGGTTCCTTTTGGATTGATGTATTCGTCACTCACTTAGGACTTAAAGAGGATAATCGGACTGCACAAGTGGAGTTCATTCTGAGCAGAACAAGTCAAGTCACGCGTCCTATGGTCCTGATGGGTGATTTCAACCTCCGAGATAACACCTCTGAAATCGCGACTATCGTCAATGTCGGTGGATTCAATGATACGGCAAAAGATTACAATAATACAAATCCAGGTTTTACCGATACATACCCATCTTGGCCCTTCGAACCCCAAAAACGCATCGATTACATTTTCGCAACGGATTTTACCAGCCTCATAAACTCTAAAGTAATAAATGATACGATTCCAAGCGTTCATGCCCCGTGGGAATACGGTTCTGACCACTTGCCCGTTGTTACGACCTTACAATACTAATTTGAGTCCAGGTTTGAAACTAAATCCAAAACCTAAATCCTTCCTGAATCAATCAACGCGGTTTGAATAGATTTATTTGGATCTATTCGGTGGTTTTTTCTAATCTAATTGAATTTATTTTCTTAATATCGAGCGACAAGAGATGACGGAAGATAATTCCCCCGAACCGAAGGTGAAAAAAAAGAGCCGAACCGAAGTTTTTAACGTAGCAGGAGCATCTCGCGCTGTTGCTAGCGCCAGCTGGACTATCTCAATGGCAGTTATCGGGGCGATTATGCTCTTCGTCTATCAAATTTACATAGGTTTTGTTTATGGGGCGGGTGGCTTAAGTTACATAAGTATCACGGGTGCTATATTTGCTTTAACGACTGCAATCAGTTCGGGTTCTGGTGGTGCATTCATCAAACTTGCAAAAGAAGCATATACAATCGATGAGGAAAAAGGTAAAACCCGAGCAGTGCAAATGGCTAAAACAAACCTGATTATCGGTCTCATTTCGAATATTGCTCTTTTCATTCTTGCATTTCTAGTAATGTCAGACCCTATCCTTTTTATCATGATGATCGGCGCCGCAAGCGCAATTCTCATTGCCTTCATACGGGATATTTTCATGCAAATGTTTGCCATAATAAATCGATTTGATATGGCCTCGATTGTGGGTGGACTTTATGGGGTAATTGTTTTTGTATATGGATTCGCCATCATTTTTTTGGGTCTCCCACCACAAGCTCTCGTTTTTGGCATTTTATTCATGATTCTAATAATGCTTGGGATCTCAATTTTCTTCTACCATCGAATTAAACACAAAGTAGGTCTCGGTTTCAAGGATTTATTCCTCCCTTCTAAAAAATATCCTCTTGATAGAACATTTTCAAAGCAATATCTCAAATATGGGGTTCTAACCACCCTTAGTAATTTAGTCATTTTTGGGATTTTCACACATATAGTCTTGCTTATGGCATTTCTTTGTTATAATTGGGCAGGAGCTGCTTTAGGATTAACCGCAGATGTAACAACCATAAAGATGACTGA
>JABXJT010000169.1 GCA_013375455.1 Candidatus Helarchaeota archaeon
AGATATCTTTCGGAATAACTATCCCAACACGCGAAAGGGATGAGATCTGTTATAGTATCGTTGTCGGTGTCCATTGCTTTTAGAGCAACGATATCTGTAAAATGGGGATAATTCCATATTTCTTGTCCATTAGTTCCATTTATTGCATATACTTTATTGTCATCCGATCCAATGAAAACATCAACCAAGCTACTGGCATTGACGCGCCCCGTATCGATTGCATTAATTTGACGTTGCGCTGAAAAATTCCAGAAAATGTAACCGTTCGTCACGTTAATGACGCATAATTTATTGTAACACGCGATTAATCCTTCTTCCACACCATCGTTGTTGAGATCGACCGCTTCTAATTCATTTAAAGTATTTTCAAAAGTTGTATTCCAGATTTCTTGGCCGTTCGTGCCATTTAAACAGAAAACTCGCCGATTAGTGCTGATCCCAAAAATTAATTCATTATTTTGTTCCGTGATTATAATGATCTCTTTTGCTGAAAAATCCCCATTTTGCCAGATTTCGCCTCCCGTGCGATTGAGCGCATAAATCCGCCCCAATCCTCCATTTAAGATTATTTCGGGAAAAGTATCGCCGTCAAGATCTTGGATCACGATACTTGTTACTGATCCTAATGAATTTGCCCAGAGTAATGATCCATTTGTTCCATTCAGGGCAACGACGCCATAGTTCGTACCCGCAATTACATCAGGGACCAAATCATTATTCAAATCCACCGTCTGTAGAATGTTAATTTGATGTTCAACGTTAGGAGAAAGCTCTTCTGCCCAAAAAAAAGCTAAATTTGAAGAATGAACTTGATATGGATTGAATTCATAGCTTGGCTCAGCGCGACTTATTGGGCAAGCCCCACAAATTGATAAAGTAACAACAAAAATTAACAATAATCCTATAACTTTTTTACCCCAAATCATTTCAATTCCCCATAAATAACACATGCAAATATTCCCTTATAAGACTAGGGAATTTATAAGAGTAAGAAATTATTTGTTAGATTTTAAGAATTGGGCGTATCGATAAAGGTTGTTATATAGTTTTATGGCGTGATCGGCAAATATGGTGGTCACGATGCCATTATCTTCAAAGAATTTCCGTTCCCGTTCGACACCCAGTTTTTCGCCCAGGACAGGAACAATTGTAAATTTACCCTGCTTTTGATAGTGGAGGATGATATCGCGCATGTTTGGACTAAAAGTGCGTTCTTCCGGCGTTTCATCACCCCAGACAGTGAGTAAACATCCATCGACATTTGGATCCTGTAATACTAGGTCTAAACAGGTTTTAAAGGTATTTTCATTGCCTGATTTGAGGGTAGCAGGATAGGTATCGATGGGATTTGCCCCAAATCTGCGATCAAAGACCACTTCTTGAATCTTTTCACTTGTTTCTTTTGTGAATGTTGCCATTTGGAGTCCCAATTTTAAGGCAGTATCGGAGGATAGGACGCCAAGACAGCCAGAATAGGTGATTATGGCGATCCGAGGACCTTGTGGAAGGATGGGGGTAAGACTAAACGCGCGAGCCGTTTCGAAGAGTTCAGATAAGGTGTTAACCTTTACAAGCCCGGTTTGTTTAGCAACGGCATCGAAAATATCAGAATTTACAGCTATCGAGCTAGTATGCGAACTTGCCGCAAGTGCTCCAGCTGGGGTTGTCCCTCCTTTCAATAAAACCACCGGTTTTTTCCTGGTAATACTTTTAGCGGCTTCAATGAACTGCTTCCCATCATTGATTCCCTCAACATAGATTGCGATAACCTTCGTCTGGGGGTCCTTGGCAATGTAATTTAAGACATCCGCATCATCCACATCGATCTTGTTACCCAACGAAATGATGCGGGAGACAGGAAGGTCGTAGGTTGCAAAGTATCTCACGAGGCCACCCGTAAAAATGCCAGATTGCGCAATAAAGGTGATATTGCCCGTGGTATTTAAGCCTTGAAAATTAACATAAGAGGAGGTGAAATTATTCTGTAAATTTACTATTCCCATAGAACCTGGACCAACGACTCGAATCCCGGTTTCTTTGCAAACCTTCTTCAGTTCATCTTGTAATTCGATGCTTTCAGCTTCGCCCGTTTCTGCAAAACCTTCGGTTATTATTACTGCTCCTTTGACGCCCTGATCAGCACAATCCCGAAGCATTTGGGGGACTAAAGGTGTCGGAGTGATGATGACCGCCAAATCAACGGGTTCTGGAACATCCTTAATGGATGGATACACTTGCAAATCGAGTAAGGTATCAACATTTGGATTGATCGGATAAATTTTCCCTTTATATTTTAAGTCAATTAAATTCTTTAGAACATTATGGCCAGGGCGCTTTTCATTGCGCGAGGCTCCAATAACCGCAACACTACTTGGAGTAAAAAAAAAGTCCATTGGATGATCCCTATAGTTATTTTTCATATTTTTATTATTGCATTTCAAAAAGTCATTTGATCCTTTTTTCGATAGCGATTGTACAATTTATAGATGAGGTAAAAACCGAACCCGATAGATATCACGATTATTTGAACAATTAGAATAAAGAAATACTCAGAACTGCCAATTTCAGAAAATGTGAAAAACATCAGAAAGCAAGTTATTGCCCCAATGACAGGAAATATTGGGACCCACTTGATATTAGGGCGCACTTTAAAGGGGCGTTCGATGTCAGGTCTCGTCTTCCGCAAGACAATTAGAATGATATTAATTAAGAAGAAGATAAGAAACACTGAAAAGACGGTTACACGGGCAACAATCTCAATATCACCAAAAAAGATAAATCCCATGGCGATTAACATGGTAAAAATGATAGCAACCCATGGAGTCTTTGTCTTTACAT
>JABXJT010000039.1 GCA_013375455.1 Candidatus Helarchaeota archaeon
TGCTTTGCTTTGTCCATACCCACCCTTGGTGGAGTATTTATATGGGTTCAATTCCTTTTAGTCGGGATTTTGAGTGAAAGACCCATTTGGAAGCTCTTCACGGAGAAAGGCTATCGAGTCTATTAATGTAACGATTATATTCGGTGAATGTCCTAATCTACTATCTTTTCTGCGCGCCATGGTTTGAAAATGAGTTTGCCAATACTGAACGCAGCGTGAAAAATGCGATCCAAGAAAGTGAGATGAATTTTTTTCTCGAAGAAGATACGACGACACGCCTGTGCAAACATAAATCGGCGGTATTGAAGAAAGCCAATAAGTAAGTTATAGAGATAGAGGAGAGGTATTAAATAGCCGATCACTTGGAATTGACTTTTATGAGCCTTTAGAGTTTTCATTGGAGTTCCGAAAGTAGATTTTATAAAGATATTGTTCTTAAAGGAATGGAAGGTGAATAAAAGAGGTCTTGGAGAAACCTTTCCTTTTTTTAATAAAATGCAGGTAGCCTTTCCTGTGTTTAAATGATCTGGATGGACATATACCGAAAAATCATATTCTGGAGCAAAAATAACATCGGGTTTGCGTTTCTGTAGATATTCTTGCAGAGTTTTTAGGGCTCTTTTGAGCGTCACGTTTCCATCAAGCAGTCCGAGGAATTTAACCCGATTCTCATGAAGCCCGTATGCTTTAGCCGCATCCTGGAGCTCTTGAACCCTTATTCGTGCAAGTTTTTTACCTTTCAAACTAGGATTCATGGTGCCGTATTCACCCTTGGTCATTGAGGCAATTTCCACGTCGTGTCCATTTTTTACAGCCAGCTCAATGAAACGCACTACAAAGATCTCGTCATCAGGGTGAGCCAGGATGAAACTGAAACGCTTTGGCATCGAGAACTCCTCAAGAGTTACTTTTTTCTTCACCATCAATAACGTTTTAATAGAATTTTATATCAGTTTTGTTTAAAAAAGGTGTTACTTTTGGGAACTAAGGAAGAAGTAATGAAAGTGTTACAACAGTGGGCGGAAAAAATTAAAGATCCAGAAGTTTCTGAACGCTTTGAGGATTTCAATAAGACAGTACAATTTACGGTCAAGGATATAGATGCTCATTTTAAGTTCATCATCGGAAACATGGAAGCAACCGTCGAAGAAGGAAAGGATAATGCCCCCTCAATGCAGGTAATCACGACTTCAGAGATTTTAATTGGAATTACTGAAGGAGAAATTGACCCAATGGAAGCGTTCATAAATGGAGAATTAGAAGCCAAAGGAAATTTACCCGATCTCTCGAAACTTGAAGTTTTGATGGATATTGATGATGATTAACGGGAGAAATCTATGAATCCAATAGGATATAATAAAAATAGAACAGCCGAAATTTTAGAAAAAAATGGTATAGATGTTCTGATTGCTTCCTCTCCCGAAAATATTTTTTATACCAGTGGGCTTCCGACTCTCCATGTCGCAAAAAATCCGATCCTCTTTGTCCTACAAAATCAATATCCTAGTCTCACGTTAATCCGTCGGGATGGAGAAGAGGTCCTAATTACTTGGATGGTCTATCAAAGTGCAAGTCTCCTGTCGTGGGTCAAGGACATCCGCGGGATAGGAGCCCCAAAGATGGCGACGAAGTTTACCGTGGACGTGTTGACGGAGTGGAACGCGACTAATAAGGTCATTGGCGTGGAAACCTCAATGCCCCGATATCAAGCCGATTATATCAGAGAAAAATTACAAGAGGCCACTCTTGTAGATGGAGATGGGGCATTCATCGAGATGCGGATGGTTAAATCACCTGAAGAGGTCAAGCGCATTCAAAAATCAACACAAATCGCTGAAAAGGCAATATTAGCGATAGTAGGCATCACTAGAGAAGGCGTTACTGACGAAGAATTATTACAAGAGGCACGTAAAACGATCGTTCAAGAAGGTGCGGAGGGATGGGATCACCTGACCTTGGGGCTGGGTGCATCAGACCCTGAAGCACCAGGTTACGTGAAGGCTTCAATGAAAAAGGACGATTTGGCTCGATTCGACATTGGGGCTGTCTGGGAAGGATATGTTTCTGATGTGAGTCGCCATGCATCCATTGGAAAGCCTGTAGGGGAAGATTTACACGATAAAATGATCCAAGTTCAAGAATTTTGCGTTGAGCAAATCAAGCCTGGCATATCTGCAGCGGAGGTAGCGAAGGCGACCAAAGTATTTTACAAGACCCTCGATAAGAGACTAAGCTGTTATGTCACGGCACACAGCATCGGTCTTCAAACGGAAGAGTTTCATTTTTTCAGTCCTATGGTGCGAAAGGGGAAAGGAATTTTCGAGGAGAACATGGTTTTAGACGTGGAAGTGTGGACGCCATTCAAGAATTTCGGCTTGTTAGGGATAGAGGACACGTATCAAGTGACGAAATCGAGGTGTAAGCAAATTTCTTCCTTAGAAAAGAAAATTTTTGTAGTTTGAAGAGATGAGGTTACGAAAATGAGTGTGAAAGATAAGGTTGTAGTGCTGACAGGAGCCGCTCGAGGAATCGGCCGGTCAACCGCGATACTATTCGCGAAAGAAGGGGCCAAACTCGCGCTATCTGACGTGCTTGAAGAAGAGGGGAAGGAAACCCTCGAACTGGTGAAAAAAGAAGGTGGGGACGCCTTCTTCATAAAATGTGATGTCACGAAAGGACGAGAAGTTAAAGCGATGGTGGATAAAACATTAAAAATGTATGGGAAAATTGATGTTCTCATTAACAATGCAGGGGTTGTTCGTGTGGGGCAGGTGGAAGACATACCTGAGGAGGAATATGATCTCTTATTGAATGTTAATTTGAAAGGCCCGTACTTCTGTTGCCATCACATAGTGCCCTTACTCAAAAAGCAAAAATCAGGCATCATCATTAACCTTGCCTCCGTGGCTGGTCACATCGGACAGGTGAATCATGCACTTTACTGCAGCACGAAGCACGGAGTTCGAGGAATGACAAAAGCTCTAGCCCTCGACTTAGCCCCCTATAACGTTCGAGTCAATTCCGTCTCCCCGGGCGCCACGGATACGCCGATGCTAGTAGGTGATGTTACACAACAGGCAAAAGACCGGGGCGTTGATTATGAGGTGGTGAGAAAGGAGTTTGAGGAAGAGGGTGTCATGGGGCGATGGGCAGATCCAGTGGAAATTGCCAAAGGCATTCTTTTTCTCGCCAGTGAGGGGGCATCATACATGACTGGAGCTGACCTCCTTCTAGATGGTGGCTGGACAGCCCGCTAACTCTTTTTTTTAAATGAGGTTTATTTAAAAGCCAACAACCCCATCCTTAACTTTATAATTTTTAAACATATTATGTAAATTCTCTTGTTTATCAACCGTTATTTCATCCCTAGTTGTATCGACTAAAGTACGAAGAATGACCTCATTTTTGTTGTATAATACAATCAGGATTTGATTTGATTCTAGTGGAGGGATCAAAAACTCTACTTTAACTTCATTTTTTTCAAACTTCATTTATTAACTTCCTTCATTAAATGTTTTTTTTTGTCGGACACTCTATTTTACGTTATTTTGATTTAAATTTAACTAGAAAAAGCATAAACGTATATATATTTTATGTAGATGTTTAAGTGAGCGGTTTTTAGACCAAGTGATAATCAAAAAAACCATAAAAATTGATGACAAATCTATATATTTTGCGCACGGTACTTCAATATTGGTGTCATTAATTTTATAAAGGTATGATTAATAGCTTAGATTCCAATAAAAAAAATTGAAGGTTGGTGTGTGTAATTTGGCAGCCAATAAAGGGGATATTAAGTTATTGGAGGATTTTCTTACGCTTTCTTGTGAGTTTGGAATGGACTTGCAAGATGAGAAACACAGCTTCTCTCCCGAGGTTCTCGAGCGAGTGTATCAGAAATTGAAAGAGATGCCTGAGAGGACCATCATTGAATTTAGAGATGTTTTTATTGAGGCAATCTCAGACTTGTCTGCCCCGCTTGAAGAGGATTTTGATCGTAAGGAAGAGTTACAACGCTTAAATACTCTTCTTGTGGATTTAAAAGAATCATTCTATAACGCGCTTATTGAGGAAAAATATATTTTAAAATATTTATTCTCTTGGATTGACGGTATGAATTTGATCAATGAGATTTTTCAAGTTATTAAAACATTCTTAAATCCGCCGCATTTTCGCAGACGGCGATTACAAAGGCAATATGATCCTAATACTGTTTCGGATATGATGCTTTATAATACATCACTAGTCTTTCGAATTTATGAAATGCAACGGCATGTTAAAGAAGGTTTGGTTCGGTCAAACGATGATATGAACAAATACTTAAAATTTTTTGCTGCTGAAGTGACGGAACTCTCCAAATTTGCTATAACCAATAATTTCATCCCTAAAATTTCCAAAGCAGAGAAAGACTTGTTTGAAGATAATGCTGAGCTGCTGCATCGTGTCTTCAACGTAGTGAACAGTCGCTAGGAGCAGGCCTTTTTTTGCATATTCAAATTTTTTTTGATACCTGTATACTATTTGCTTATCTTAACCCCACAGAACTCTTTCATAATGATGCAACCGAAACAATCGCAGTAATCGATAATCCCTCTAAATTTTTAATCAAAGGGAAAGTCAAGGACTTTCGGGGTTATATTCTTGATATTGTGGAAAATGAGTTTTTTGATATTCTCCATTATAAAATGAATCAAGTTCTCCAAGATGTCCACGACTTCTTTAAAAAAGCTAGTAAATTTTCAGAAGAAGAATTAACTCGACGCTTGAACCTTATAAAGCGCCAAAACGTCTCTTTGGCTAATTTAATTGAATATCTTCTCAACAATTATGATTTGAGCTCAACCTCAAGCTTGCGGAATTTTTTAGAGCTTTTTAATAAATTACGGATGGTCTTCCGCAAGAAATATTTTCAACTCACAAGTTTGAGAAATATAAAATTTAAAAAATCTCCAGATTATTTAAGACCGCTTTTGGATCAAAGAGCCCGGAACATAATAGCATCATATTTAGATTTAACAGATAAAAAGATCCTTGTATATGCAGATCATATGGCATTAAGGAACAACCCTGCCCATCTTATTACAATCGATTTTGCTATGATTAACCAACGGATTTTAATAATGCCCCAACTTCCTAATGACTTGAATATTATGTCTCTCATTGAGTTTGGGAAGATTTATCTCGGCAAAACGGAACATATCGCGTTATTTGAGAGAGGGAAAATCTAAGAATTTCTATTTTGTGAAATAGTCTTTTCACGCTCTAATTATGGTTTATTTACCTTGATTTTCTCTCGAAGACCATCTATTCCCATCTCACTGCGAATTTTTGAACTTGTTTGTTTTGGAGCTACATCGTTCCTAATTTTTGGGACACAAATAGTCAGGTTTTTTATGTAAGTTCTCAAAGGTATCTACAACCTAACATTCTACAGAATGAGGAAAAAGGATGGATTTTGATGACTAAAAATGTAAAAAGTGTCGTTGTAGTTTCTGCCAAACGAGCGCCAATGGGGAAAAGCGGGTGGAAGGCAGGACAGAAAAAAGGGATGTACTACTGGGCATCTCCACAAGATTTTAGTGCTCAAATATTAACAAACATCTGGAAAGATACGCTAGAAAAGGCAAAAGGAGAACTAGTCCCAAAAGACATTGAAGCGGTCGCTTATGGCTGTTCTGGGCAGTATGGGGCTCAGTCTGGTGATATTGGTCGAATCGCTGCAGTTCTTCAGGAGTCTGAGGACTTCTTCCCTATATTTGGAGTCACGGTTGATTCTTATTGTAATGCAGGGACTTCTGCAATTCAATATATTAACAATATGCTCGCACTAGGCCAAGGCGAGATTGGGATTGCTGGAGGTCAGGAATTATTATCAATCTTCCCCTTAGCGAGTAGCATGCAAGCGCACATAAAGGACGGGCATAAGTTTCAGACCCAGATTGAGAAACTGTTCTTAAAGAGAACATTGGGGCTCGGTCCTGCTGGAGAGAAAATTGCGCAGATGTGGAAATTAAAGCGTGAGGATTTAGATGAGTTAGCTGCACGAAGTCATAGAAACATGATCAGGATCCAAAGACAAAAAGAAAAATATGAACCTCGAATAATGCCAATGACTGTTGGTCAATTTGATGAGAATGGAAGAAAAGTACGAGATCCTGAAACAAGAAAACAGATGACAACAACTTGTACAGTCGATGAAACTCCGAGAGCAATGTACCTTGATGATCCAGAGAAGGCAATGGGAAAAATGAAGGGTTTAAAGGCTCGCTTTGATAAGAATGGGGTCATACATGCAGGTAACAGTAGTGCGATATCCGATGGAGGGGCAGCAATGACATTAATGACAGAAGAAAAAGCCGAACAGTTGGGTATCAAACCACTCGCTAGAATTATCGATATTTCCAATAGTGCTTCAAATCCAAAAATTGTCTTAACAGGACCTATTCCTGCAACGCAAAAATTACTCAAACGCCAAGGAATGAAATTCGATGATTTTGATCTCATCCATATTAACGAAGCATTTGCCAGTGTTCCTTTTGTAGTGATGCATGAGTTAGGCAGCGATGCACTTTCCGATGAACGATTGAACACTAGTGGTGGTGCCATAGCCGGAGGTCATCCGATTGGAGCCTCAGGTGTAGCATGGGGCGTTGAATTATTGTGGGAAATGATACAAAATAAAAAACGTCTGGGATTATTCACACTTTGTGCTGGTTTTGGTAACGGAATGTCAGTACTATTTGAAAACATGCAAGTGTAAGAGATATACTCTCTCTTTTTTTTTATTTCATTATCATCGACCATATCGGCGTTGTCGCTTCTGAAAAGCGCGAACTGCCCGCCAGAGATCAATTTTTCGGACTTCGGGCCAATAAATATCTGCAAAATATAGTTCAGAGTAAGCCGCTTGCCAAAGGAGGAAGCCGCTAATTCGTACTTCCCCAGAGGTTCGAATAATTAAATCAGGATTTGGGAGTCCAGCAGTATAGAGGTATTTTTCAAAATTTTCCTCTGTAATTTCTTCAATATTCTTTTCCTTAACCATTTTACGAATTGCATCGATTATTTCGGCTCTTCCGCCATACGCTATCGCAACATTGAGATAGTAATCGTGAAAGTCTTTTGTGGCGTCTTCGACTTTTTGAATGGCCTCTTGTACGCCAGGAGGAAGCATTTCTTTTCGACCGATAGCCCTAATACCGACTTTATATTTAAAAATAAGTGGGTGGGTTAGGAGCTCTGTGAATTTTTTTTCTGCTAACGTCATAATATGATCTACTTCTTCCTTTTTACGGCTAAAATTCTCAATGGAGAAGACATAAAGAGTTACTACCTTTATACCCAATTCCCAACAATAAGCTAAAACTTCCTCTACCTTTCTCGCACCGAGCGTATGCCCAGCCCAGATCTCCAAACCTTGGGCACGGGAATATCTGCGGTTCCCATCCAAGATGATCCCAACGTGTTGTGGTTTTTTGAATCTGGATCCTGAGATTTGGTTCCAGAGATGGCGCTTGTATGCGTAATAAAATGGATAGAGGATTACGTCTGTAATTTTATTTTTGATTCGTTGAAAGACACTTGTTTTGACAGGTATTTCTTCTGAACGCATTGATCCATCGAGAATTTCACTCATTGTCCTGTCCGCCTGATTTAAAATCACATCATGATTACGGGATTCAATTCGTTAATGGTAGAAACTTGAAAGATGAGTCCATCAAATGAAAATTTCTTTAATCTTGTTATAAATTTACTAATTTTATTGAGATTATATTCATATGGTACTTTCATTTGTAAGAAGAGTTTTATATCTCCAAGGAAGCCTTTAGTAACTGATCGAATCTGCTTTAAAAATCTTTTTTCTTCCAAGTGGGAATTGCCGTTCACGATAAAGTTTAAATTATCTAAGAAGAGGGCCAGGAAAAAATAATCCTGCCCAAAGAAAGCGGGTATTTCAGAAAAATTCACATTTAATCCGAGAAAGATATCAGGATTATATTTCCTTATGGCAATCATCAATCGACCTGCTAAATTACTAACAGAATCCATTCTAAATTTCAGCCAATCAGGAAATTCTTTCTGGATCCATCGCAGACTTAACCCGTTGTTAGATTTTTTAGTGAATTGGATTGAGATTGCCTGTAAATCAATACTTCTTTTCTCAGCAAGTGCTAAACAATATGGACAAAAACAACCTAAATTAGAGAGGTTAAGCGGCATTTCAAGATTTGTCATCTGAATTCCGGCGATTTGGGAGGATTCTGCGAGGGTTTCAAAGTCAGCTTTGATTATAGGCTCTAATTTTGGGTTATTCGGGCATAAGAGAGATGAAACTGAATTTCCCGATTGGTCTATTTGAGATATTTCAACATTTTCGGAAAACTCAGAATTATTTCGCAAAACTGAATAAATCGGAACGAGTTTTAGGCGAGTATTTGAGTATAATTCTGAAAAAACCTTACTATCATCGCTCAAAACGAATAATGTCGTATCATTTGGCAATTTTTCAAGCAAATTTCGCCATTTACGGAAATTTTTTCCGTGTAATTTAGTATTAATAGAAAAACTCACACTCATCTTACTTCTAACAATCTTTCCCTATCATTAAATATTTTGTGACCGACCTTACCTTCACTTAAGACCATATAATTTCTGAGAAAACAAAAAAGAGGAATTTTTGGAGGATTGAGATAATTTTAACCAATAGAATTTTGAATCCATTCAATTAGTGGAACAATAAGATTTAACCCGATGAGAACTGCAATTGAGAGACTGATTGCAATTAGAATTGCTTTTTCTATGGTTAATTCGACCATGAATATCTGTTATCATAAAATTATAAAAGCTCCTCACTCCTCGATTTCAAAAATTATATTATCATGTTTAGAGTTTAATAGATCAATCACTCTATATGCAACATCCCTGAGATTCGTAGAGTATTGAAGTTTTTTGCGTTGTTGTTTATTAAGATTATTAAAAATTCGTTGTCTCGTGGCATCTGCCCCATCGGGAATTTGTGTTCGGAGCCAATGCGATGATATTTTGCATATTTTCATTATATCATTATCAGGAATGTAAAAAGAGTGTTTTACCAAACCTTTAAACAAGACGATAGACTGACCTACCCTTTCTAAATAATCCGCGATACCATGAGCATATCTACTGAAGCTAATTAAGTTAGAAGTTGCTCGCCCATGCCTCAAATTAGCGGCTTCTTCGAAGGCAGCCCAAGGACTGTTTTTATCATAAGTCTCAGGTATTTTATTCACGATTGCCACGTTAATAATGTCACTAAGATCAACATCATGGCCTCGAACAAGCTTCTTTTTAATGATAGCCTTGAGGTCTGAGCCTTCAAGATAGCTGCCAGAACCAAAATCCATGGCTTGTAATTTATCGTTCGAGGCAATTATGACTTCTGATTTCATTCTTCCGATCCATGAATCAGTCCAAGTAACTTTTTTTTCCCATTCTCTTGTCTTTTTGTTTTTAGTCCAGCCTATTTCTTTAAGAATGTATTCTAATAAGGTTTGATCTGAAATCCAGAAGTCAATATCATCAGTTGATCGTTTCCGCCTCCAATCCCTCGTTGTATAATCCCCTAAATACAATTTGATAGTTCCCCTGACGAGTTCTAATTCACCATTACCTAGTGTTTTCTTCGCGTTTGAATGAAATTTATGAGTGGGGTCCTCTGCAATTTCCTTCAATCTTCTAATCACAATTTTAGATTCTTCAGCGACAATATCAACGGGTACATTACCATCGGAGGGGTATTCCCTTGATCCACCATTTAAAAAATTATAAAATAACGTGAAATTGTCCTTGGGTATGATATATCTGGGATTATTAAACATCGCTTTGCTAAATACATAATATGTAACGCCTGCACGATCCTTATACTCTTTTAAAGGACGAACATCTCTAAGGTTATCCCCTTCGCTAACAACATCAGCTTTTATATCCCAGATATGTTCCATAGAAAAAAGGATCACATATAATCTTATTAAATTTTGTATTTTTATAATTGAATTAATTCTCGCATCTAAAAAGGAGTTTAAATAGTTTTTTCAGGAAATAAGAAGCGGTGATTTAAATAAATAACATTGTTAATTGTATTAAATTAGTTCGAGTAAGAAGCCATTATACTAATCTTTCGCCTATAATGGAAGAGGGCCTCCTAATCGGCATCGCAATAGTCGCAATTCTAATTGTCGTTGGAATTATTTTTGGGGTTTTTGACTGGATCGGTAAATCGTTCGGTTCATTGTTTGATCAATTCTAAAAAAATGAAAAATATTAGATAGTTGCACCACCATCAACTAAAAGATGTATTCCTGTCGAAAATTCTGCGGTGGCTAAGTATAGGGCTGCATTTGCCATTTCTTCGGGAGTTCCCAAACGGCGCATTGGCTGGCGAGCAATAAAGTCAGCACGGGCTTTTTCTGGATCATCGAAAGCGGCTATCCTTTTAGCTAGGGATTCCGTATCGGTGGTCCCAGGACATAAACAATTTACTCGTATCCCATCTTCAAGATAGTCAGCAGCCATCGCTTTAGTTAGAGACCATAAAGCACCCTTGGATGCAGAATAAGCCGCGCGCTCTTTAACGCCCTTCACCGCTAAAACTGATGCATTATGAATGATGACACCTTTAGTTTTTTTTAGTTCGGGAAGGCAAGCTTTGGTCACAAGATAAGCCCCAGTCACGTTCACGGCGAAAGTACGTTCCCAATCTTCGAGGGACATGTTATCCACCCGTCCTGGAATGACGATTCCGGCATTATTGAATAAAATATCTATTTTTCCAAATGCTTTTACTGTTTCTTTGACAAGCTTTTCTGCGGTTTCTTTTTTAGAAACATCCCCTTGAATATAAATTGCTCCTCCACCATTTTCCTTGATAATTCTGGCGGTTTCTTCAGCAGAAGTTGATTGGGAATTCGTGCATACTTTAGCACCTTCCCTTGCAAATAAAATAGCTGTGGCCTTACCCATGCCTGCGCCACTGCCCGTTATTATGGCGACTTTTTCTTTTAATTTCATCATAATCCCTTTTTAACTTTTAATTCCAATAATTTTACGCGCTTCTGAGGGAGTCGCTATGTCCCGACCCAGCTCTTTACTGAGGCTAGCCATCCGTGTCACGATTTCTGTATTATCTTTTGCAACGACTCCTTCTTTAATATATGGGAAATCTTCTGTTCCCACGCGCACGTGACCCTCGTGTAAGATCGCTAACTTAGCAATTGTTGCCTGTTCTGGTCCCATACAACTAATTGTGTAAATGCTCTTTGATGGATAATATTTTTTCCGCAAGAAGAATTCGTCGGGATCAGGGGGCGACCATGCACCTCCCGGCCAATTGAAAAATGTAGAGAGGAAATAGGGGGGTTTCACTAAGTTTTTTTTAATTAAATAATTAAGATTCCAGAGTGACCCCGTGTTCCAGACTTCCCACTCTGGTTTGATCTGGAATTCATCGCATTTTTTACAATACTGCTCGAGTTCATCTCGCGTGTGAAGACGATACACTTGGACATCCGTAAAACTCTCATCATGATGATTAAGAATTATGGAAGCCATGTCAGGGCGTGCATCGAAGAGAGCTTGGCGTTCTTCAATGGGATCACTCGACATTCCGGCTTGAATGATCACGTCACATTGTTCACGAACGCGATCTACTATTTCCTCCTCATGTCCTTTCATTAGATGGATATGAGCGATAGCCGCACCTGCCTCATAACTTTTAACAACATCTTCAATCAATTCATCGATTGTTACTGGCCAATTTTTTGCTTCGGGGTAAATCCAAGAGTTTGCAGTTGTGACCGTTATTATTAATTTGTTGTTAGGATTCATCTGCTTCAACCTTTTTTGAGTTTACATTGTCTAAACCTTTTTAAAAAAGGAATAGGTTAGTGTTTTGAAGAACGAGTTTAAAGTCTTCCGATTAAAGAGTAAAGTTCAGGTGTTCAATTGGAAACGAAGGATTACATGGAAAAATTGTTTTATCCAAAATCGATTGCGATGATATTAGCATCTAGGAAGAGAGCATGGCAAGTTATCGGAATTAAAGGGTGGAATTACGAAGGAGACTTGTATTTAGTATCGAAAAGTGAGGAGGAAGTAGCAGGAATCAAATGTTTTCGGGATGTTTCAGATCTTCCTGACCATATAGACCTTGCAATCATTGCAATAAATCGGAGAAAGTTGAAAGACATAGTCCAAAAGTGTATAGAGAAAAAAATTCACACCCTTCACATTTTCACCGCGGGAGGAGCTGAGTTTGATGAGGAAGGAATAGAAATAGAACAAGCAGTTCATGATCTTATAAAAAATTCAGAGGTGCGAGCCATTGGACCAAATTGCATGGGAATTTATTCCCCAGAGGGGAAATTTTCGTATGATCCAAGATTCTCTAAAAAGATTGGTTCCGTGGCGTTTGTTTCACAATCTGGTGACCTAACATCTCAGTTCGTGCATGTGGAAAATTATTATGGAGTGTATTTTTCAAAGGTGGCTTCCATTGGGAATTCGATTGATTTAACAATTTCAGATTTCGTTAGCTATTTTAGTTCAGACGACAAAACTGAGATCATTACCATTTATTTTGAAGGATTTCCTCGTTTTGATGAGACTGAAGGGAAACGATTATGGAACGTTTTACGTAAGAACAAAAAACCGCTCTTATTGTTACGAGGAGGAATCTCAGATCAGGGGAAAAAGGCAGCAGAATCCCATACAGGCACTGTTGCCACGAATGAGAGGATTTGGGAGGCAATATATAATCAAACGAGCGCTTTAAAAATGAAGTCTTATGAAGAATTAGTTGATTCCACACAGGCGTTTTACTTTTGTAAAAATCTCCTCCCAAAAATTAAAAGCGTGGTTTTAATCACCTGGTCTGGAGGTAAAGCAGTTTTATCTACTGACCGGCTGATGGAACTAGGGATTAACATGCCTGAAATTAGGCCTCCAACTCGGGACCAGTTGAAAAAAATGATATCAATTGGGAGTATCCGCAATCCATTAGATTTGCCTTGGATTGATTCTACTGAAAAATATCCAAGGATTTGTAATCTGGCAATAAATGAGGACTATATTGGCGGAGCGATTCTTGAAACGGGAGCATGGGAGACATCAGGTGAGCATTTCAATCGATATTTTGAAAATTTGATGAAAATTTTTGAAAATGCAAAACAACTGGGAAAACCATTTCTAATTTCACTGCCGCATTCTCATAATTATAAACAAAGAAAAAAATTTAAAGACAGGTTAATTGCACAAGGCATTCCGGTTTTTCCAAGTATATTACGAGCCGCCAAGGCATTCCTTAATCTATATGAATTTCAACAACGAAATTCATGAAATTCACATCGCCATGTTTTGTAATAACTTATTTAATTACTTTTTAATAGATTAGGTTTAAACAGAACATTTTAAAAACGCTTGTGGTTAGTATAGTAAAAGCAATTTCCAAAGTAAAGATTACAAGAGAAAGTACAGGTGTTCAATTGGAAACGAAGGATTACATGGAAAAGCTCTTTTATCCAAAATCGATTGCCATGATAGGAGCAGCAGATAAAAGAATTTGGCAAATTTTAGGGATTAAGGAAAGAAATTATGAAGGAGACTTCTATTTAGTATCTAGAAATGATGAGGAAATAAAGGGGACAAAATGTCTCCAGGATATTTCGGAACTTCCTGATGAGATCGATCATGTAATTATAGCCGTCAATCGCAGAAAGTTGAAAGCGACCATCAATCAGTGCATTAGAAAGAAATTTCACACCCTTCACCTTTTTACTGCAGGAGGCTCTGAATATGATGAAGAAGGGGTGGAGATAGAGCGTGAAGTGCATGAAATTATAAAAAATAGTGATATCCGGGCAATTGGAACTAATTGCATGGGAATTTACTCGCCGGAGGGTAAAGTTTCATATGCCCCTATCTTTTCTGAAAAAGTCGGCTCAGTTGCATTTGTCTCACATTCGGGAGACCTAACAACGCAGTTTGTTGTCCGAGTAAATCATTACGGGGTGTATTTTTCAAAAGCAGCTAGTATTGGTAATTCCGTTGACCTCAAAATTTCTGATTTCATCGAATATTTTAATTCTGATGAAAAAACAGAGATTATTTCCGTATATTTTGAAGGATTCACCCGGTTTGATGACCAGGAGGGGCGTAGATTGTGGAAAGCTTTGAAGCAAAATACAAAACCGCTATTGTTTTTACGAGGTGGCACTACACTCCAAGGAAAGAGAGCCGCTGCATCACATACGGGAACTATAGCCTCCGATGATAGAATTTGGGATTCAGTCTATAAACAAACCAGTGCGTTGAAAGTTGATTCCTTCGATGAACTGGTCGACACGACCATGGCATTTAATTATTGTAAAAATCTCTATCCAACATCTAAAACTCTAATATTAATCGGATGGTCTGGGGGAAAGGCAGTCCTTTCCACCGACCAAGTTGTCCGTTTGGGAATTGATGTCCCAGAGATTAGAGAGCCTACAAGAAGTAAAATGCAGGAGATGATTTCAATTGGTAGCGTGAAAAATCCATTAGACTTGCCTTGGATTTCACGCGAAGCGAAATATCCTAGAATATGCAAATTAGCCATTAGCGAGGATTATGTAGGAGGGGCCATCCTTGAAACGGGAGCCCCGGATACTTTCGATGAGAGATTTGAACGAAATTTCGAAAACATAGTAAAAATAGCGGAGTTCGCAAAAAAACGGAAACCCTTTCTCATATCGCTGCCTCATTCTCGTTTTCATAGACAGAGAGAAAAATACAAAAATAGACTGATCCAAATCGGCATTCCTGTTTTTCCTAGTCTCATAAGAGCCGCAAAAGCATTTCTAAATTTATATAAATATCAAAAACGCTTCTTTTAGAGTTCTAGTAAAATCTTTAAAAGGAAATTATCTATGTAAAAACAGCTTTTATTTTCGAAAAATTGATTGTAAGGAGATAAAATATAATGCCGGATGTAGTTATAGTAGATTATATTAGAACGGCTCAGTCGAGATCTAGACCAAGGCAGCCAGAGCGAGATTGGTTCCACGATTTGACGGGCAGTGAATTAGCTTATTTATGCATTGAGGAACTATTAAAACGAACAAAAATAGATCCAGCGGATGTTGGAGAATGTGCAATAGGTTCAGCCTTTGGAGTGTGGGAAAATTGGACGTATGGTGGTAGAGCTGTCTCTTTGCCGGGTATGCTCCCATTTACTACCCCAGCCATGTTCATCGACCGTCAGTGCGCTTCTGCAATGACCGCCATCCACGAAATTTATTTAAAAATTCTAACAGACTATATTGATTGCGGAATTGCAGCAGGTATGGAGCATATGACAAGAGTTCCAATGGGGTTGGAGAATAAGTGGATTAGACCGAGTCAAAGGGCATTTATTAGACGCAAAGACATTGATTGGGCAACCGCAACGAATATGGGATTAACTGCTGAAAAGTTAGCTGCCGAAGTAGGCATGAGTCGGGAACGGATGGATAAATGGGGCACGCGAGCTCATAACTTGGCTGAAAAGGCGATAGATGAAGGATTTTTCAAGGGTGAAATTTTACCACTTGAGGTCGAATTACCAGATGGAACCAAGAAAGTGTGTGATTATGATCAAGCAGTCAGGCGTGGATCAACGTATGAGAAAACAGCAACCTTAAAGCCCGCTTTTAAGAGAAAAGGAATTATTACAGCTGGAAATTCGTCCCCACTAAACGCAGGTGGGGGAGCAGTAATGCTTATGTCCCGAGAAAAAGCCAAAGCAGCTGGAATTAAACCAATAGCTACTATTAAATCAATTGGCTGGGCGGGTGTTGACCCGACCGTGATGGGTAAGGGGCCAGTTCCAGCGACTAAAATGGCGTTAGAAAAGGCAGGATTAGAAGCAAAAGACATTGATTTCTGGGAAATTAATGAAGCATTTGCCGTCGTCGCTTTATATTGCATTGATCAATTTAGTATCGATCCAGATAAAGTGAATGTGAAAGGTGGAGGATGTGCAATCGGACACCCATTAGGTATGACTGGAATTAGATTAGTCGGAACTTTAGCCAGAATATTAAAACTGGAAAATGCACGATATGGCTGTGCAACAATGTGTGTTGGCGGCGGACAAGGGGCAACTGTAATACTAGAAAATGAAGATGCCAAATAACTAATTCATTCACTTCTCTTTTTTATTAATTTTAAAACTCTTTTTACAGTGATTTAATGCATCTTTTTTATTGAAAAGCCCCTCGTAATATCGAAATACTATTTCTCATTTTTAAAATATCTATTTAAGTAAAATCAAGTTCATAATAATTATTAACTTTGAATTGGCATTAGGATGGGATTTTTAATGGTAGATAACGAAACGGAAGTTAGCGATGAGGTCTGGAAAAAATTTCTGAGAAGACACTGGAAAATGACCTTAATGATCATTGCGGGAATAAGTGTAGCGACCATTGGCGGGTTTTTATTATTCTATTTCTTTATTCTGCCAAATGCAATAGGCACGGGCATAGTACCCTTGGCTTTATCCGCTTGGACCATGGGAAACGTGATAAGTTTTATTTTGAACATAATTCTTTGGGAATTTTTAATAATCGGCATTCCCGCAATTGCGGTTGCGGCTGTAATTTTCCTACAATGGTGGAATAAGCTCCCAGATGAGGAAAAAGAAGAATATCAAAGGGAACCAAAGAAAAAAGGACCAAGACGAAGAATTACAGCTGGTTCGGGCTCTGGAATTATCTCCTTTTTGGTATTTTTAACGTGGTGCATCATCATTTACATTGATGGGAAATGGGATGTTGCTTTCTCAAATTGGGATTTGAACTATCTTACAAATTCTATACTTGCAGCATTTCTCTGGGATTTACTCATCTTTGGGCTTCCTATTGGATTAATACTCTTATGGTGGTTACGGCGCGAAATGAAAGAGAGCCCCTAAACTTCCTCTTTTTTTATTGGCAATGGGTGTAAGAAATGGGTAAAAAGAAAGATAAAGCTAAAAGGAATTCCAGAAAGAAAGGAAAAGTCCCATCAGGGAAAGTTCGAGCATCTCATATTCTAGTGGAGAAATTAAGTATTGCACAGGATATTAAAGACCGCCTGGATGAAGGTGAGGATTTCCGGAAATTAGCCACCAATTTTTCAACTTGTCCTTCTAAAAAACGAGGCGGCGATCTTGGTATATTTGGACGCCATGAAATGGTTCCTGAATTTGAAAGAGCAGTGTATAAAATGAGCGTGGGAGATATCTCCGATCCGATCAAGACGAAATTCGGCTATCATGTAATAAAACGTACAGGTTAGGGAATGATTGCATGGAAAGAAAATACCTTGCAATTATCAAAATCTTTCCTAATCTTCGCCTGATTCAAGAAGAGCATTACATTTATAGCAAAATTTTGGTTTTGATTGAAAGACAGTCCCACAATTAGGGCATTTCGTTTCAATTTCTTTAAGGGGAGCTTGTTCGAGCGCCCTTTTTCGGGGAGTAGTTAGGAAAGCGCCGCAAATAGCAGGACCAGCTGAAAAAAGACCGAGAAGTAATCCTATACCAAAAGTTTCGCCTAGGAAATCTACAGATGATCGAGTGGCAGTAAAATTAGCCCAATAATTTGGATTGTAACGCCACATAAAAAAAATCCAAGTAAGACTGAGAATGAATCCAGTAATGAGAGAAATTACTATCGCTCCTTTCCACGAGCGAGTAACAATTCCACCAAGCAAACCTGCAATACACCAAGAGGGAATGACCCAGAAATGTTCAAAGGGATGGTGTAGGAGTTCAAAGGCTGCAATGAGATGGGGTGCAGCAAAAGTAGGGTCGGAGGCGAAGTATGATTGAGCGTAGGAATCAACAGCTAGCAGATTCAGGAAGTAGACAAGTAGGACTGCGCTCAAGAAAAATGCAATGCTACCGTAAAACTTTCCCATCATAAACGCCTAATTGATTTCTTCAACGATTAATTGGATTCCATCCATCTGAATTACCTTTACTTTTGTCCCGGCGGCAACAGATTTAGAAGTGCATCGAGCGCTCCATGCTCTAGTCCGTATTTTAACTTGCCCGCGGGGAGTCAAATCGGTTATCGCGACGCCTAATTGCCCAATGAGTTCATCCTGGGGTTCAACTCTTTGATGTTTAACAACTGGTTTGTATATATAATAACTAATCCAGACATAGACAATCGCTGCAATAATTGCCCCAAGCACGATGTAAAATAAGTACTGAGGGAAGACGGTACCTAACACAGCGGCGATGATAATGATGATGACTATTTCTAATATTGACGTCAAAAAAATGAAACGCCAAAGTTTCCAATCGACCATAATAGACCCTTTACAATTTTTTCGAAGCTATTGCACTAGCAAAGGCTATGGCACTTTCATATTCGAACGTAGGGCCAACCCGAGAGGTATCAATGATAGGATGGGGTAGGTTGTAATACCAAGCACCGTGAGATTTCCCATTTCCCAAATGAACGAGTGTCCGATAGATAAGATTTCCGGAAACCCCATCTGGAGCGAGAATGATCCTACATCGCGCAGCAATGGCATTTTCAATAAGAATTTCATGGTGATGCGCATTATTTGATACCCCTTGTGTTTTAAGAATGGAAACTAACTCTTCCGCCTCAGCAATGGTTTTATCAACTTTAGGATCACGCCCGATGTCGCCCATTCGTCCTCCTGAGAGTATGCCAATGGGTTCTCCCTCCATATTTAATAACTGTAATAGAGCCGTCCCAGCACGAATTAACGTAACTTTTCCAGCAAGACTTGCACCTTCATCAATTCCTATGGGGGCGAAGAAAAAAGAAAAGTTAGCCGCAGTTTCTAACAGGGCAATGCGAAAAATATTCGGGGTGTTGAATTGTCGTTTAATCTCTTTCAAGAACTTGGAGGAGCTAAGAGATCCTCGAACTGCACCTGCTATTTCTTTTTCTTGTAATAATTCAATTAGTGCCTCTTCAGGGTTTAATGAGTGGTGAATTTGAAGTTGGGAAGAGATACCAAAGGAGTTTATTTCACTTTTATTACCAACGAGGATTATCTCTGCGAATCCATGGTCTGCCGCCGATTCAGCAGCCCGTATGGTTCGGCTAATATATTCTCTATTCGATAAGGAGACCCCAATGCCAATTTTTTGTTTATTTGTCTGTGCGATTTGCTTTATCTTTTCAATCACTTTGCTTCATCCTAAGGTCTTTTGAATGCTTTAGGGAGATTTTGAGCAATTAGGGTAAGAAATCGAATTCCGTTTTTGATGTCAGTTAGGGAGGCAATGGCTGCAGGACTATGAACATATCGAGTAGGGATGCCTATATTCGCAGTGGGAATGCCGCGTCTTGTTAATGCAATTTCGGTTCCATCGGTAAGGCCGCCCTCCATAATTTCTAGTTGGTAGGGGATAGTATGCTTTTCAGCGAGTTTTATGAGGAATTTTTTAACTTCTGGGTGAATGATATAACCGTCTTGTAAAGAATTCCGCCGTCCATGGGCAATCGTGATGGTTGGTCCTTTCCCTATATGGATCGGTGATTCCCCTTTCTTGACTAGTGGAAAATCACCTGCTAGAGCAATATCAAGGCTAATCCCCAAGCCGAGTTGATGGTCAAGATCAAGAGCGAAAGTGCTAGTTCGGGCACCTTGAAGCCCGACTTCTTCTCGCACCGATGCAACGCATATCAGAGGAGCATTGGGTTTGGCAGTCTTGAAGGCCTCGATCATCATGGCCACCAGGACGCGATTATCAAGCGATTTTCCACAAAAAGTATCGCTCGTTAGCTCCTGGAAGGGACCTAGCCAAGTGATAGGATCACCAATTTCTATACCTAAAGCTTTTATTTCTTCAGCTGAAGTTGCACCCACATCGATAAACATATCTCTTCGAGTGACAACTTTTTTCCGCTCTTCTAGATCCATTAAGTGTGGTGGTTTACTCCCGATAACACCAATAACGGGACCTTTAGAACCATGAATCTGAATGCGTTGCCCCAATGTAATTTGATCGAAAAAGCCGCCTAAATAAGAAAACTGAATGAACCCAGTAGGGTCGATGTATCGTACCAGCATTCCAATTTCATCCATGTGTGCCATGATTAGGAGTGCCGGAATGTCAGGAGATGCCCCTTTCTTTTTAAAAATGAAGTTTCCCAGAGGATCCGTATATGACTCATCGGCGTGAGATTCAACTTCTTTTTGTACCAATTTTCGTATTGGATCCTCGAACCCTGCGGGACCAGTAGCTTCAATGAATAACTGTAATAGTCGTTTTAATTCCTTGTCATTTACTGACATTTTAATCATCTATTTATTTATGGGCATAAAAGATCAAAATATCTGGCTTGAGTTTATTTACTTTTCCGAGACCAAAACGTTCAAATTGGATAATTTGATTCACATTCATATTTTTGCAGGCAGGTTCGCCGAACCCTTCCAATAATGTTCCATCGGGCATTAGCACTTGGATTTTTACGTTATCGGTCTGAGGAACCCATTGAATGATTGGTGCTTTAATCTTTCGGGCATCTTCCATTGCCTTACTCGAAAACACTGCCTTTATCGAACCATTATTTTCTACAATTTTTACATTACATAAATCTTTTAATCGAGTGATTGAACCAACCTGAAGGGATTTAGCGTCAGAATCTGAGATGAACACTTCCGCGGACCCTTCCGAAATGGGGAGAATTATTGTCCGCTTCCCTTGTTCAGGATGTTCAGGATGAATTAAGGGATGGGCAACCATCTCAGTGGAAGGAAGGTTTTGAATGGATAATGGTTTTGGATTTGGAACAAAAAAGAACCGTAATGCAGAAGGATCAATGATTTTTTTGTTAATCGCGTATAAATTGAGGGGGTCGTATTCAATATCCACCATGGATAAGCCGAGTGACATTATTGCCTCGCGTATGGCTTCTGGCTTAATTCCTCTTTTTAATAATGATTGAATACTCCAAGTTCGTGGGTCATCCCAGCCACGATAGATACCGGATTCAATCATTTTCCTGGAATATGTTTTGCTTAATTTCAAACCCTTAAACTGGATAAGCCCATAATGTTCGATTTCAATTAATGGCCAATTAAACTTCTCCCAAACCCATTTTTCGATGTAATCCTCTTTAAATAGGTCCTTCCCACGTAGAATATGCGTGATTCCTAATAAATGATCATCGATTGCCCACGAGAATTCTAATAATGGCCAGACGATGTATTTGGAGCCCACCCTAGGGTGTGGGCGTTTCGCGATCCGCATCATCACGGGATCACGTACTGCAGGATCTGAGTTGTCCATCCCAACTTTGAGCCGTGCTACTGCTTGTCTTTCATCATATTCGCCATTTAACATCTTCTCCCATTCTTCAAGATTCGTCTCGACAGGTTGATCCCGATGGGGACATGAGCGTTTTTTTAATTTATAAATTTCGCGCCATTCCTGTGCAGGACAAGTACAAATATAGGCGATTTTCTGCTCAATCGCTTTCTTACAATACTCATAAGTTTTATCAATTCGGTCTGATTTATAAACTTTATCGTGGAAATTTACTCCTAGATAATCTAAGCTCTCTAGAATCATATCATAGGCGTCAGGTACAATCATTTTCTCTTCGGATCCAATGGTGTCGTCAAAAACGAGCAGAAGTTTTCCTTTGTACCGTTTAACATAATAATCGTTCAAAATGACCATGCGAGCATTGCCTATATGGAGAGGTCCACTTGGAAAGGGTGCCAAGCGCATGACAATGGGTTGATCCGAGTTGGGTAGAGGATCTAGGTCCTTTTTTTCCTCTATTTTTTTCCGTTCCTGCAATTCAGCGGGGAGTCTTGTAATCTCAGCATTGATAGCCTCTAGAGACATTCGATTAATTTCATTAACGACGGCTTTAACAACCTGACCTACCATTTTCGTTTTATCAGGATCACGATATTCCGGATGGTTACCAAATATCAGCCCCATGACTGCTTTGATATTTGCCTGCCCATCATATTTTCTTGCATTTATTAAGGCATAGGCTCTTGCAATTTCTCTTAAATCCATTGTCACTCAAATTGTCCTTTCTTTAGGAAAATATCTAGATGTAAATAAATAATAATATATGTGATTGCTAAACAAACGATAAAAGAATGGAAACCCAGAAAAAGGAGTGCCTTATCTCAGCGGCGTTCCACAAAAGGTACAGAATTTCCATCGCCCAGAGATAACCTTGCTGCAATTGGGGCAAGCTTTTTCTTGAGGGGCTGGGGCAGCAGGAGCTGCTTTAGGAGCAACTGAAAGGGAAATTGGCTGCTGCGGAGAGGCAGGTACCGGTTTAATGGCTGGTCCTGTTGCTGCTTTTGGCGCCTGGGGAATAAATGGAATGAACGTGGACTCCTGAGCTGGTTCTTGTTTCGGAGTCAAGAAGGAGGTAAAAGGGCTGGGAGATGCAGGTGCTGGGGCGGGAGTGCGAGTTGCGGGCGCGGGTTGGCTAGAAAATGGAGTTGGTGTTGGAGAACTCGTGAAACTTTGAGTTGGTGCTGAGGTAGGGCGTAAGGGTTGAGGCGTAGCAGTTCGGACAGGGGAGGGTGCTGGAGCGGGAGCAGGTGCGGGTTCTTCCTCCGGGGTATTTAGAAATGCCAATGCTTCTTCGAGTGTATCGCTGGAGGTTTGAGGTGCTCGGGTTACTACAGGTGCTGGAAGCGGGGCAGGAGTGGGAGCTACAATTGGGGTAGGTATGCGCGCAGGGGCAGGGGCAGGGGCGGGGGCAGGGGCAGGAGCCGGGATAGTCACGCCTTCCTGTGCAATGAGAATCCTCGCTAAGGAAGTGAATAAATCATCAACATTATCTCCCGTTTTGGCTGACGCCTCATAATAGGGTCCATTTAAGGACGCTGCCATTTGTGTTGCTTCAGGGCTCGTAACCGCTTTATCCGGTAGGTCGCACTTGTTGGCTACCAGGAGGGCAGGGACATTGCCACAGTAATCAGTAACTTCCTTGTTCCATTTCGAAAGGTGATCATAGGAGGACCGATTGGTTATGTCAAAGACATACACGACGCCCATGGCGCCTTTATAATATAAGGGGCGAATGTAAGAGAACCGTTCTTGACCGCCAGTGTCCCAAATTTGTAATTTGACTCGTTTCTGGCCTATACTTACCATTTTGATGGCAAAATCTACGCCGATTGTCATTTTGTAATGATCTTGGAAGCGACCCTCAGCAAAACGGATCGTTAATGCCGTCTTACCTACGGCTCCATCGCCTACAACGATTACCTTGAATAAATAATCATAATCAGACATTCTGAATGCATCTCTTTCCAGAAATCATCGCTCAAAGCAAAATCTTATAACGGGTGAAAAGATTCTGTTTGATTCTTATTAATCATTTAATATTGTTCACGATATTTAACTTTTTTTTCATTATCTTGAAGGATGTTAAATTACAGTTAAATTTTACAAGAACTTAGCTTCTTAAATTCTGATCATAGATTATCTGATAGATTTAGTCATTAGAAGATGAATGAGTTAATAATGGATGAGGCTCGAAATGGCGAAATATTTAAGCCAAGAATGGCTGGATTTAGGGAAATCCGCAGTGAATAACAATTCGGAATTTCGGAGGCTAGCGACCCGCATGAACCTTACGATTTATCACGTGATTAGAGATGTTCCGAATAGAGGAACGATGTACTTTTGGTCAACTTTTCGGAATGGAGAGTGTGTTGAAGTAAGTTTAGGGAAAAAATCAGATGTAAATTTTACATTGACTGCGCCTTTTAGCATCTGGAAACAGATCCATGAAGGGGCACTCGATATTGTCCAAGCAGTCTTAGAACAGAATCTAAAAGTTGAAGGGAAACCGGTGAAGGGATTAAAAATCTTAAAGCTCGCACCTTTAATGAACAAAATTATTGCCGAGCTTGACACGGACTTCTCTGAATTTACAACAATAACTTCTTAAAACTTGTTTGAAATCTAGAAAGAGGTGTGGTCTACATGGCGTTTAATAGGATTAAAATACCGGTTATTTACCACGGGAAAGGAACTTTAAAGGAATTGAAGAGTTTTAGACATCAAAGAATATTTATTGTAACTGATAAGACGATTTGGGAATTATTTGGAAAAAAGATCTCCAAATATTTTAAGAAACAAGAGATTATGGTTTTTGATGAGGTAGAACCTGATCCAACGGATACTATTATTACAAAAGGCGGTGATCTAGCAAGGGAATTTAAGCCCGATCTCATTTTAGGGATTGGTGGGGGGTCGGTGTTGGATGCTGCAAAAGGAATATTCTTTCTTTATGAGCGGGAAGATAAAACATTGTACGACATGAGTCCATTCACATTTTTCAAATTGGGGAAAAAATCTAAATTTGCTTTAATCCCTACGACTTCAGGCACTGGGAGCGAGAATACGTGGGGTATTGTGGTTACAAAAACGGGAACAGGTCAAAAAGTACCTTTAGGAAGTTATGAAGTAATTCCATCGACAGTCATTTTAGATCCGAATTTGCCTTTGGGAATGCCCCCAAAATTAACTGCCGAAACCGGGATTGATGCCTTAGTCCACGCAGTTGAAGCGGAGATTAATGCACTAAATAATGATTTTACCGAAGCCTTGAATTTACATGCAATTAAATTGCTCTTTAAATATCTACCAGTAGCTGTACAAGATGGTTCTAATGAGGAAGCGAGACAAAAAGTGCATAATGCAGCCTCTTTAGCGGGAATTGGTTTCGCTAATTCTAGTTGTGGGATTGCGCATTCCTGCGGGCATTCGCTAGGTGGCGTATTTCATTTTTCGCATGGCATCTCGGTCGGCGTGATGTTGCCCTATATACTCGAATTCAATAAACCTGAATGTGAAAATAAATACATAGACATTCTTGAAGCCCTTAATGTTACTGATAGCAAGGATCCCACAGCTCAATTAGTTATGATGGTTAAAGACTTGTTAAAAACGGTTAATTTACCAACAAGCTTGAAAGAGATCATATCTGAGGCTGATTGGAAGAAGAATTTTGAGAAATTAATTGAATTTGTAGTAACAGATCAATTAAATGCGTTCAACCCAAGAGCTGCAGAAGAAGAAGATTTCCGCAAGATCTTTCAATATGCGTATGAAGAAAAAAGTGTGGATTGGTGAAAAAAGGGTTAGAAATCGATCCGCTTGCCTTCCCACATATAATGATATGTTTTTTCGATTTGTTCGTCACTTGGCATTGGATTTGTCATAGAAATGCTCGAATCTCCGGAAGTATATTTTATTAAGGTTTTTAGATTCTCATCGAACTCAGATTTAGATATTCCCATTTCGGGGATCATACTTGGGGCTTTAATTTCTTTAATCAAATCACGGACTTTCAGGATGAGCTGTTCAGTAATCTCATCATCGGTGCCTGTCATCAACAAGGCGCGTCGCCCGATATCTGCTAACAGTTCGACTACCCCACTCCCGTTATTCCGCGAAAACTCCATCACGTAGGGGAGAGCCATTCCCACGCAGGCGCCGTGTGGTTTATGAAATAGAGCACCTATTGAATGCCCAATTGAGTGGGCAAAGGTCGCCTGAGAATTTCCTAAAGATAATCCTGCAATAGTGGCAGCATTATGCATCTTTTCCCGCGCTTCTTTATCATTCCCATCTTTGAAAGCGCGAGGTAGATATTTGAAGATAAATTCTATTGCTTTAATTGAATTAGCGTCGGAAAAATCATTTCGCCACATGGAGAGATAACATTCAATCGAGTGAGTCAAGGCATCTAACCCTGTGGCAGCGGTTAAGGCAGGGGGCATTTCCAAGGCGAAGAATGGGTCAATGATTGCGATACTGGGAACAATTTGCCTTGAAACAGGGGTGAGTTTCCGATTTTGGGAAGTATCTGTTAAAACAAGACCCCAAGTAACGTCAGCCCCGGTTCCAGATGTGGTGGGTATCGTGACATATTTTGACTTTTGCGGAAAATTTTCATAATATACAAAAGGATTCAGGGAATCGACTTTTTGATCTGGTTTTTCATATAAGAACCAAATGCCCTTGCCGGCGTCCATCACGGATCCGCCGCCTAATCCGATGATTAAATCGGGGGTGAATTCTTGGCAAAGTTTAGCCCCTTTCTCTACTGTTTGCAGGGAGGGATTTGGTTCGACTTCATCAAAAATTTCATAAGGGATATTTTTCAATTTCTTTTCTAATTTCTCAATGAATCCAAGTTCGCGCATTACTTTATCCGTGACAATGAAAACCTTTGTTTTTGGGATTTGATCGAGATAATCTAATGCTCCATCTCCGTAGGCTATAAATGGACAGATAAAAAACCACATATATAAGACCTCCAACAAAATTTTTAAAAAAGAGGAAAGAAATTAGAGTTCCGTATCGGGCACTAACATGATGCAATTGACCATTTCAACAGCTGCCTTGGTATGTCGCATAACTACAGCCATATCGCCATCTAATTTGAATTTTCCAGATAATAATCCGCGAATGGGATCCAATTCTTTTTCTGCAACGGCTTTCCAATTCGCATATGGTCCACTCATTACGAATGCAGCGGTATCATCTGGACCTACCACTTTGGTTCCACGACATTTGCCATGGTGTAAATCCATGTGGAGTCTAACTACCGTACCATCCTCATAGTCCGCTTGAAAAATGAAATCGCCTTCCCAGGTTTCGCCTGCTTTCTCATATGCTTCACTAGCATTTAATACTTTGCAATATTCTACTGCCCATTCAGGTGACATGTATTTTACCATATCAACAACTCCATTCAATTTCTATTTTCACTTACCAATTTTAAAAAAACTGTTAAGTATAAAATCTTATTTAATTTTAAGTAATTTTTTATTTAAATTAGTTATCAAGTATTGTATAATGATAGAAATATTTACTATATAAAAAGAAGAGATCAAATTATTATGAATATATATCGTTAAGGCGGTGTGTAATATGAGTGGTTATATGGGAAAAATTTTGCGAGTTAATTTAACTGAAGGAAAGATCACTGAAGAGTTTCCTGATGAGGAAACTTTAAAAATGTATTTAGGTGGAGCCGGGTTAGCGACGTGGTATCTCTTTAATGAGGTTCCAAAAGGAGTAGATCCACTAGGCGCAGAAAACAAATTAATGCTTTTTACTGGACCTCTTACGGGCACGACGAGTCCAAGTACGGGGCGATATACTGCGGTCAGTAAATCCCCCCTAACCGGCATATGGGGACAGGCTAGCTCTGGTGGTAAGTGGGGAGTGGATTTCAAAAGATCAGGATTTGATGGCATAATTTTTGAAGGGATTTCGCCAAAACCAGTTTATTTAGTGACGGACGAAGGGAAATATAAGCTGTTAGATGCAACGGGTCTTTGGGGAAAAAATACATCAGATACTACTAAATTACTGAGATCCGAGCATGGGGATAAGTTTAATGTCTGTTGTATCGGTATAGCTGGAGAAAATTTAGTCAAATACGCAGCGATAATGAATGACGTTGATGAACCGTTTTGGGGAAGAGCGGCAGGTCGTTGTGGAATGGGAGCTGTAATGGGTGCGAAGCGCGTGAAAGCTATTGTGTCAAAAGGGACGATGAAAATTGAGGTAGCAGATAAAGAGGGCTATTTAGAAGAAGCTAAAAAAAGATACAATTGGGTGAATGAAAGCTTACTAAAAATGACTCTAGAAGTATATGGAACAGCTGCTGTCATTGATTTAGTAAATGTCAAAGGGGGATTTCCTACCAATAATTGGCAGACAGGCGTCTTTCCGAATTTTGAGAACATCAATGGAACTGCAATTAATGAAAGTATTCTTGTAGATAGAAAAGCTTGTTTTGCGTGTCCCATTGCGTGCGGAAGATTAATTGAAATAAAAACGGGACCGTATGCATGTAAAGGAGAAGGGCCGGAATACGAATCGCTCGGTGCCCTTGGTGCCATGTGTGGAATAGATGACTTAGAGGCAGTTACTTATGCACATCTTCTCTGTAATGAGTTGGGTCTTGATACAATCTCTGCTGGAAGTACGATAGCTTTTGCCATGGAATGCTATGAGAAAGGTATATTATCAAAGGAGGATGCCGATGGACTGGAACTGAAATTTGGAAATACAGATGTAATGTTGAAACTATTAGATAAAATAGCAAAACGGGAAGGTATTGGAGATCTATTGGCAGAGGGAACCAAAAAAATGGCAGAAAAGCTGGGAAAAGGTTCAGAGAAGTTTGCGATGCACGTCAAAGGGTTGGAACTGCCAGCGTATGATCCTAGGGCTGCTAAGATAACTGGGCTATCATTTGTTACCGCCAATCGAGGAGGTTGCCATATTACAGCTTTTGTACAGGGTCCAGCTTTTTTGTCGATGCCTTTTATGATCGTTGATGAATATGATCTTGGAGATATTCTTCAGGAGATCCCGAGTACTGCAAGAATTGTCAAGAAAATGGAAGATGCGTTCGTCAACTTCGATTCTTGCGGCGCTTGTAAATTTATGGGAATGGTTCTGACCCCCGCGGATTGGGCGCTCCTGATATCGAAGGGCACCGGGCTGGATCTCACCGAAGACGAATTCAAGAAAACCGGCGAGCGGATCTACAATCTCGAACGGGCCTTCAACATCCGCGAGGGCGCAACCAGAGCTGATGACACCCTTCCAGCACGGTTATTAGAAGAACCAATGCCCGAAGGACCGGGTGAAGGACAAGTAGTGAATTTAGATGTACTCCTTGACGCATACTATGAATTCCGTGGATGGGACAAAAACGGCAAGCCAACTCCTGAAAAGCTGAAGGAACTCGGGTTAGAGTGGCTAATTGATAAGATTTAACGAATTATAATTATTTCTCTATTTTTTTTACAATAGGTAGATGAGAAATATGAGTTATGCAGATAAACCATGGTTGAAAAGCTATAAAATGGGACCATTTAAACTCCCACAGACGATGGCACCATACCCTGAAATATCAATTTACCAGTTTTTAGAAGATTCAGCAAAGGATTATCCTGATAATACTGCAATAGTTTATTTGGACAAGTCCTTAACTTACAGTCAATTGAAGCTTCAAGTGGATAAGTTGGCTACAGCTCTTGCGGAGTTAGGAGTAAAGAAGGGTGATTCGGTTGCAACGGTTCTGCCTAATTGTTTAGAGTTTGTTATCTGTGATTATGCAATAATGCGACTAGGAGCGATTCACGTTCCTATTAGCGTGCTACATCGAAAAGATGATTTATTATATGAGTTAGGGGAATCAAAACCTAATACGATAATATCTTCCTATAGACGTGTTGAACGAGTGATGTCGATCGCGGATCAGATAAAATTTAAGAACTTGATTTATGTTCCGGTTTCAATTTTTCCTGATTATACCGTACCGAAAATAAAAGATGTGCCTGATGATGCGATCCGGCTAGAAGACCTCATAGCTAATTATGAACCAAATCCTCCAGAAGTTAAAATAAATCCAAAAGAAGATATGGCACTTTTGCCATTTACAGGTGGAACAACAGGGTTGCCAAAGGGTACAATGATAACGCATTATAATGTAACGTGTGATATAAGGCAGGTTTTACATTGGATGTTGCACCCATTAAAAGCAGGGGTTAAGGGGAAATCTTCCATTATAGCATGCGTTCCTATGTTTCATCAATTTGGGCATTTTGCATTGCACGGAGCTATTTCTTGGGGACTTCGGTTGTTTATAATGGACCCAAGAGATATTGATAGAATCGTGGAAACCATAATCGAAAATCGTCCCTTCATGGTGTTGGGGGTTCCCACCCACTTTACCTATTTACTTAATAAACAACTTCCCAGAATGCAGGTCTTTTTTTATTCTGCTGCAGCGGCGCTCCCTGTAGAAGTTGCTGAACAAATGGAAAAGAAGAGTGGCATTCCGATGGGAGAGGGCTATGGCGCGACTGAAACTTGTGGTGGTACGCACATTAATCTCTCAGCATTTTCAAAAGTAACTGGATTCATGGCATCTGTTAAAAAAGCATCAATTGGAGTGCCGGTCCCAGATACAGATGTTAAAATTGTTGATTTAGAAACTGGAGAAGAAGTGCCATTTGGTGAATCCGGCGAAATATGGATCCACGGGCCTCAAGTCATGAAGGGATATTGGCCAACCCCTGGTAAAGGGTTAGTAGATGGCTGGCTCCCTACCGGCGATGTTGCAAAGATGGATGAAGATGGGTACTTCTACATTGTAGATAGAATCAAAGATATGATCAATGTTTCCGGTAATAAAGTCTACTCACGAGTGGTTGATGAGGTCATCCATGACCATCCAGCAGTTAGTTCGGTCGGAGTGATTGGAATCCCGGATCCAAAGCGAATAGGTAGCGAACGGGTGAAGGCTTTCATAGCACTAAAGCCAGAATCCCGAGGGAAAGTTACCGAAGAGGAAATTATTGAATTCTGTAAAGAGAAACTTCCGCCCTATGCTGTTCCAAAAGAAGTCGAGTTCCGGAAAAGTTTGCCGTTAACTCTAGTAATGAAAATTAATAAAAAGAAACTTAGGGAAGAAGAGGAAGCAAAAGGAAAAGATTAAGCGGGCATAACAAGATAAAAACGTAGATTGGCAGGCGTTATTTTAAATGGCAGAAGAAATGATCTTTACAGAAGAAGAAAAGGAAAACCAAATAGAAATGCTTCTTAATACTGTTAATTGCCTTGTGGAAGAGAAGCTAAAAAATCCCAAATGGAACGAGAAATTAAAGAAAATAAGTTTTAATGTTAATCTTATAATACCTAATGCGGGTTCTGTCCATTTAAAATTAGAGAAAGATGGAAAATATGAAATAGGGAAAGGGAAACTTGATGATCCTATTATAGAAATAACAACCTCTTTAGAAGGGTTTTTCAATTTTGCGAGTCGCCAGATGTCGAGTTTTAGTGCCGTCTTTCTAGGAAAACTAAAAATTAAGGGGAAACGTCATTTTCTAACATTATCAAATGTGGGAAATGTTCTGAGGATCATTCCAGAAAAAGATTTGAAAAAATAAGCTTTGATTGGCTAAAATGGCGAGGTTTAGGGATAGAGATGCCCCTCTTACTAAAGAGGGCATAATTCTCCGTACATATGGTTATTCACACCCTCAAGATGCCTGTTTTTGTGACGTAGAGTACGCACCTGAATTTATTTACAGAACTTCAGATCCTCGCGCTATTCGTCATTTGTATCGAGGACCCTCTGATGGGAAAGGAATTGGACCCTTGTATTACAAGTTCTATTTTGATGGGGGGCTCAAGTACGTCAAAGAGAATTATCCCATCTATCAAATCTACCATAAGGCTCTCAAAACAAAGCTTGTAGGTTTAAACCAGACACAGATAGTAGAGGTGCGTCGTCCTGATGAGAAACTTCGCCATTTAGTAAAAAATCCACCGGATGATGAACTCATAAACACCTTAATAGAAGTTTTAGATCTCGTAATGGATCATTCACAATTGAAAACGCACCATTTTGGAGTATTCGGCTCTATTTGCCACGATTTTTATCACGTAGATTACAGCGATATTGATCTCATCATTTATGGGCGACGTCAGTTAAAGGAACTTAGAGAAACTTTAGCCGATTTTTATCAGCAACCTTCGTTTCCCATTCAAAATGAGTTTGCGGCGTGGGATTATAAGCAATCAACCAAACACTGGCGGTTCAAGCGTTACAACATCCAAGAATACCCATTTTATGAATTCAGAAAACTGATTTACGCCGAAATAAGGAGTAAAAGGATGAAGCGTCCCGTAAAAATTGAATTCGAGCCTGTAAAGAATTGGGGGGAAATTCAAAATGAATACCCCAACCAGGTGCAAATTGAGAGAGTGGGTTGGATTAAAGCGATTGCACGAGTGCTCGATGACCGTGATGCGTTCAACATGGAATCCATATATGAAATTGAGATATTAGAAGTTATTGAGGGAGTTAAAGTTGATGATATCATCCGAATTCTTTCATTTATAGAAGAATTTAGGGGACAAGTCCAAAAGGATGAAAAAATTCTTGTTGAGGGAAATGTTGAAAGAGTGGTTTTAAAAAATTCTAAATTTCATCAAATAACCTTATCGTATGGTCCAAGATATTATGACCAGACCTTAAAAATTTATAAAAAGTAAAACCCTTTTATTGTATTATTCTTGAAACGTGAAATAAATCAATGCTTCTGACAGGAGTTCAGCTTTAGGATGTGTGAATTATCTTTATATAATAGTTTTTCTATATAAAATGATACAATTTCCAGACCTTTTCCTAAAAGAGAAAACTGAGGTTTCAAGAAGATGGCGGATTACGAAAAAGTTTACAAGCTGGTAATGCTCGGGGACGAAGCAGTGGGTAAGACGTCCCTAATCATACAACATACGGAGCATAAATTTAGCGAAAGCTACAAAATGACGATAGGTACCGATATTTCGGCTAAATTAATCCAAGCAGAAGAACAGAAAGGCACCAAAACAAACGTTTATTTAATTATTTGGGATATCGGGGGGCAGGAAAAATACCGGATTCTTCGCGAAAGCTACTTGCGGGGGGCCTCAGGAGCGTTACTGGTGTTTGATTTAACGAACAAAAATTCTTTTCATGCTGTCTACAACTGGGTTGATGAGACGAAAAAGTTCTGCGGAGGCGAGATCCCAATGCTCCTCCTCGGTAATAAAGTGGACCTGACGCAGGAGCGCACTGTAAAGTCCGCTGAAGGGGAGAAGATGGCTAAAGACTTGGGAGTTACATACTACGAAACTTCAGCCAAAGACGGATCGAACGTCAACAAGGCATTTAATAACATCGTCAAACTCATTTTAGGACTGCCCTAATTACATCACATCTCTTTTTATGATGAAGCTAATTTTGAAATAATAGAAACTTTAAAGAGATTTGAAATGAATTTAGATGAATGAATAAATTAGCTCCCATAACTCAGCTTGGACAGAGTGCCAGCCTTATATGGGCGCTGTACAGTGCACTAACGAGTGGATGGTACTCCGTACAGTTTTCCTGAGAGAGCTGGAAAGGGCTCAGCATGGAAAATGAGAACCACAGAGGTCGCGGGTCCGAAGCCCGCTGGGAGCACTTTTTCTATTAATGAGAATTCCTTTGTTGAATGATCTTTTTTAAAAAAGCCAGTAAAAGTGAATTTATTTATTCTCTAGAACAATGGGAAATACTTCGCTTATTAACTTTAATATCTGTGAGTAGAGTTATTGAAAACGTAGAGAGGAGATTATTTTAATAGGAATTAAATGAAGGATAATTTGGAGACGATGATGAAGAATCCGGTTCTCGGACAGAAGAATGATGAGGCTACTACCTCGGAGTCTCCAGCAATTCCACCTAATTTATGGGAACTGACAAAAAAGTTGAAGATACCTGTTCATGTAGGGCTCTTTGGGCATATAGATCATGGAAAGACTGCTATAGCTGCAAGATTGAGTGAAAAAATTTCAACGGCTGGATTAGATAAGCATCCACAGGCAAGAGAACGAGGCATCACCATCGATATTGGCTTTACCGCCTTTGAATTGAAGGAGTACCTCGCAGTCTTAGTTGATGCCCCAGGGCATGCGGATTTAATTAGCAACGTGGTGGCAGCGGCGAACATCATCGATGCAGCAATTCTAGTCATTGCCGCAGATGAGGGGGCGATGATTCAAACGGGGGAGCACATCCTAATTCTTGAATCCTTTAGTTTAAATTTAGTCATTGCTTTAAATAAAATCGATCTAGTAGATCAACAAAAATTGGAAAAGACCATTGAAAACATTAAAAATATTTTAAAAAATACCAAATTTCAAGACGCAAAAATCATTCCGACCTCAGCACAAACGGGTGAGGGGATTCAAGAATTAAAAGAGGCGATTTATTCCATCATAATTCCCCCAAATAGAGAAACAGAAGGGCCCTTCAGGATGCCGATAGATCACGCGTTTCCCATCAAGGGTGCAGGGACCGTTTTAACAGGAACCATTCATCGAGGTAAAATTGCCATCGGTGATAAGATAGAAATTGCACCGATAGGACTTACTGGGAAAGTTAAAAGCATTCAATCCTTTAAGGAAAATCTTGCCATGGCATCTGCAGGTGATCGGGTTGGAATGGCAATTCCCGGAATCGACTCTAAAAAGATTTACCGAGGCTGTTATGCCACGCCACCCGGCATTTTGGTAAAAACAAATAGCATTATCATTAAAGGGGAAATTAACAGCTTATTTAAAGGTGTATTAACTCCAAAAATGCAAGTTCATATCACTGTGGGAATGCCAACAGTCCCAGGAATTATATATCCATATGAAATCCAAGCTGATAGAAATATTCTTATAAATAGAGTAGATCCAGGCAATGAATTTTTTGCTTATGTCGTCCTGAATGAGCAGGTTGCAGTTGAAGCTGGAGATCCTGTGATAATTTCACGGCTTGATCTTCCTCCAACCACCTTGCGTATTGTTGGTAATGGAAATATAATAGATCCCGCGCCAAAGCAAGTGGAATTTTATCGCGAACAAAAAAAAGAGGGGAAAGTTCGGATTCCAATTCATAAGCGTGGAAGTATCGTGGATGATTTGGTTCAAACTAGGGAAGGGGCTCAGAAAATGGTTGGGGCGAAGGTCATAACTGAAAGTGGAATTGAAGGAACGATCATCTCTTCCTTTGGTACAAAGTCCAGTTTAATAATAAAATTTAAAGAAACTCCTGAAGAAGAAGAAAGAGTGTATTTAAAGCGGTATCGGGAGGTAAAATTATGAGAGAATTCGGAAAGGATTTTAGAGATTTAATTCCCGCTAACATGGAAAAAAAAGGGCAGGTAATATTAGAGAGTCTACTCCGACCCATCGGAATATTATTAGAACAACGGAAAATTCCTGATGAAGGGTGGAGTGACGACACCATCGAGTTATTTCTAAAATTGCTTTCATGGATGGATACAGATAAGGATCCAAAGGCCGCGCGGATTGGTGAAAGAGAGGCCCGCGTTGCATCGCCATTACTATCAAAATTAGCGTATGGATTCAATCACGGTATTGGAAGGAGTGGTGAAATTGATGCACCTCAACCTAAGGCCCCAGGCTCTTCACTCATGTACCAAATAACAAATCGCCTGGCATCACAAGCTTTGAAGAAGTTTGGCGCACCAAACCTTGCGAACGCTATTGTTCTACCGCTCTCTACCGGGATGAGCATTGGGCTCACCTTTGCCGCCATAAGAAAGAAAGTTGATCAAAGAATGGTATTGTGTACGAGGATAGACCACACTTCGCCTGTGAAAGGACTAGAATTAGTGGGTATAACCCCTCAGATAGTGAATAGCACTTTAATTAAGGATTCTGTACAAGTAGATCCTGAAGAAATTAGAAAAAAGATTGATAAAAAAATTATGGGGATTCTTTCAACTACGACTTTTTTCCCACCACGCGAATCTGACGAGATCAAGGAAATCGCTAAAATAGCTAAGGAACACGATATTTTCCATGTCATAAATAATGCCTATGGAGTGCAAAGTCGAGAGGTTATGAAAAGAATCCAAGGGGCAATTGATGCGGGGCGAGTAGATGCCGTCATTCAAAGTACGGATAAAAATTTCTTGACGCCCATAGGTGGCTCTGTAATTGGTGCGCCTTCTGAATCCTTCATTAAAGAAATTAGTAAATGTTATGCTGGACGTGCAACTGCCGCACCTATAATTCAATTTTTATCTGCAATTCTCTCGATTGGCGTCCAAGGTTATGAGAAATTAAGAGATACCCAAGAAAAAAATCGAAAATTATTGGAAGAACTCCTGAGGGAAGTTGCAGAGAACCACGATGAACGAATCTTGCAAGTAAATAACCCCATTGCCTGTGCAATGACTTTAGATCAGCAAGATCCTAAGAAGATTGGCGGGATTCTCTATGAATTACGGGTGACTGGACCGAGAGCGTATAAAAAAGGTGAAAAGAGAGGTGCCTGTTATGATGATTACCCTCATAACTACCTTTGTCTCAATGCTGCTATAGGAGCCGATGAATCTGATGTCCGAAAGGCAGTAGAACGTCTAGAAAAAGCCTTAAAACAAGCAAAATAATTTCTTACGATACTTTCTTATTTTTAGACTTTCTTTATCATAAATCATACTCTATTCTTAAAATCGGTGAAGACCACGGCGATAATAGATCCAGCAGAATACGAAGAGATGATCAAGAGTTTTCCAAGCAAAGGTAAAAGATATAAGTTGGGATTATCCCCTTCGCTGGCATTCGATGTCCTTTATCATACTATTAATACTCCTAGAAGCTATTGTATTAAATTGGAAGAGATAGTAAAGACTGAAACTCAGCCTTTTTCTGCAGAAGCGCTCATAGCACTCACGACATCCTCAGCAGAGCAAATCCTCGTGAAAATTCAGGGAAATGATCTTGCTGAACTTTCTCTTAATGTATGGTCCTATGATGAGCAGATCATTGAAAAATTTTTCAACATAATTGAGAAGCGCATGAACGAAGTTGTAGATAATGTAAAATTTTGTGATGAGAAACGAATAGAGGACCTTCGTAGTGCAATTACAATCCTCAAGGAGCTTGATCGTGTCTATTTTTATTCCTTGTGTGGAGAAAAATATCGCCGTATTTATTTCATGTTAGCAGACAGCCGAGAACGACTGTACAAAATAATGATGAAGGGGACTTATGGGAGCTTTAATCCCGCCCTAATTGAAATGCAAACCTATCTAGGGCTCCTATTACGCCATGATCAAGAACACCCAATTGAAGAACCTGAATCCATGAAAGTTGGGTTGGCATCATTAAAGTGGAAACGCTGGATAATCATATTAATACAAAGAATTTTGCATCCGGAAGAAGAAGATTAAAAATCATGGCGGCGACCTGACAGAATCGAACTGTATACTCTTCGCGAGTATACCGGATTTGAAGTCCGGTGCCAAGGACCACCTCAGCTGCAGGTCGCCTCATTTTGAAATTAATGATTATTTGGTTTATCTAGAACAGGACCCACAAGTACTCGTGCTGCATGGACCACAAGACCCCGTACCACCAGTAACCATTGAATTTTTATCGTATAGCTTTGTCCAACATTCCCGGCATACATAAATGTTTCCTAATTCTTTATGTCGGGCTAAAAGTAGGCTTAAATCGGGGTCATTTTTTTCGCAAAGCTTGCATTGAACCATTTTGCATACCTTTAAAATATTTTATTTTACTATTCTCTACTAATCTCAAGTTTCTATTAAAATTTGATAGTAGGGAAAAAGATTGAACATCAAGGATCTTGCCAATTTTCTCGCGCAATTTGAGGGTATCACGCGAAAATATCCCATATCCGAGCTGATTTTACCTCTAACTGAAAATATAAAGCATAAATATTCTCAACTTGATATCATTGGTAGTTTTGGCGAAGATTCAGCCATAATTGAAGTTTCCGAAACCTCGCATACACATTATTTTTTACTGGCAATGGATGGTATGTGGTCCAAGTTGATCCAAGCCGATCCATTACTTGCTGGGTACTTCGCAGTATTAGTTAATGTTAATGATATCATCTGCAAAGGGGGAATTCCAATTGCGCTATTAGACATACTTGCTTATCAAGACGAAACGATTGGGAAAGCTTTAGTAAGGGGAATGGTTCAAGGAACCGAAAAGTTTGGCGTACCAATAGTGGGAGGGCATTTACATCCTAATAATGATTACGACTCTTTATCCATCGCAGTATTTGGAGTTGTTCCTAAAGATGAAGTGATTTTTTCAAATACTGCCCAATTAGGAGATGATATCATCATCGCAGTTGATTTAGATGGCCGGTTTCATGAGAAGTTTAAATATGCATGGGACACGACGACTCATAAACCACCTAAACAGGTGCAGGCAAATTATCAGATAATGAGGGCAATTGCAGAAAAAAAATTAATGCATGCCGCGAAGGACATTTCAAACCCTGGGATGGTGGGTACGTTAGGGATGTTACTTGATGCGAGCAATGTAGGGGGAGTTTTAGATTTAACAAAGATCCCGATTATGAGGGAAGAACCTCTGGAGCGTTGGTTGTGCATGTATCCAGGGTTCGGAATTGTTTCAACATGTAGTCCTTCTAATTCCAAAAATATTATCCGAATTTTTGAGAGTAATGAAATTGCTGCAAGTGTATGTGGAGCTGTTGAAGAAGGTCATTCCCTTTACATATCTGATGGGGAAGAAAAGGCACTTGTTTTGGATTTTAAAAAGAATTTCGTTTCAGGTATTCCCAAATGATTATGGGGGAGGAGTGATTGGTAATCCGGAAAGGCAAGGATCTAGATAAGCCTCATTTATAACATAAGCAGTTCCTATTGTCAAACCTATAGCAATGAATGCAAATCCAATTAGTAAAATTAGCAATAGAGCACTCTGTTGATGGATTAATTTCATTGATATACGCTCCTTTAGTGATATATTTAAAGATAATCTTTTATAGTTCCTTAATTATAAAAAGGTTGAGCCTAATGAAAGCACTCGGATATCGGATATAGAAACTATAAATGACGATCCCTCGCAGGTTTGAAGGCTCGTTTTGATTTTACCACTTTTTCCCCTTGAGTTTTTTGAGATATTTGTCTTTTATCATCGATTTATAGCGAGTTTCTTCCCGTTCTTTCGATATAAGTTCTTTCTCAAATTTTTGCTCAATTTTATCGTCGCTTTGTTTTGAAGTGGGTCGATCGCGTAGGTTACAAGTGCCATCAGGGCGCATTTTATGCTTTGTACAGAAAGAATACGTGCATCTAGAGCCGGTACATAGATCTTCGCCGAAATTACATGTAACGCGAGGGCGTCCTCGTACCTTTCTTGCCGGTCCCATAGCCCTTTTACTACATTTAAAAAATTGACAATTTGGTGAACAATAGCGGACAGAGCGTTTTTGGTTTTTGGATTTGGTTGTCAAAATTAGAAACCTTCTATCATCTTAGATCTTCGTGACACCCAATCAGTTTTCATTATTCCTTTCTAAGATTCTTAAACACATTCATTCTTAAAAAGCTTTACGTTTAATAATAAGAGTCGCATTTTAAATGGATAATATCATAATTAACATTTATATCATAATTTGCCAGATAGATATTTTAAAACATTATCGTATCGCTTAAGCTTTTCTTCAGATTCTTCCTTTTCCAAGTTGTATTTTGCTTCCCCCATTTCGCCTGCGGCAAACCTTGCTTTTAATAGTTCCAATTGATCAACAGCTTGAGCTTTTTCTGACTTGATTTTCTTAATCCACGTGTTTATTTTAGCCTTAAATGATTGTGATTTCGCATCAATTGCTTGGATCTTTTGCTCATATTCGCCCCGTAGTCTCTTGAAAGCCGATTCCGCGACTTCTTTCGATCTATATGCTTCATTTAACTTCTTTAATCTCTCTTGAATTTCTTTTTTCTCTGTTAAATCAGCTTCAAAAGGAAGGTCGCGTTTATCAGCGTTTAATTTTTCGCGTTTTACTTTAATTTCTTTAATTTTATTCTTAAAATCTTTAATTTTTGTCTCAATTTCATGGGTGACTTCGATTTTTGAGATCATTTCCCCTAAATCTTCTAACTTGCTCCTTATCTCAGCCATTGTCTGATCTAATTGCTCTAATTCAGCTCGTAACGCAATTTGGTCGATCACATCTTCAGAAAGTGTTTCAGGTTCTGGAGCAGCTTGAGGCGCCTGGGACATGAAAGGTGCGGGTTGTGCACCGGGGGGAGCTCCTTGGATGGGCTGCGTGGGTGCGGGGGCTCCTGGACCAGGTTGAGGATCCATGCGGGGAGATGGGGCTGGTTGTGTGACCCTAGAGTAAACTGATTGAGGGGCTGCACTTTCTAAAACATACCTACCACAAAATGGGCAAAATTTATCTCGCAATCTGATAGCTCTTTTGCAAAAAGGACATTGCTTTTGTTGTGACATTTTATTTCATCTTCCTTTTTAACAAAAACGTGATAATTCCAAACAATATTTAGTCAAGTACTACATCATTGATGTATTAAATAAACGGAATTTCAATTTAAATAATAATAGAAACTCATTCCTTAAAATATTGTTCTCAGTTTTGAATAACTATAAATAAGAGTATTAAGTCATTATAAGTATTGAGTTGAAAGGAACCTCCTCAAGCAATTTATACTATTAGACATAGTCGTGATACCTTTGCTAGAAAACATCTTTGTTCAAATCTTTGCAAATCCGTGGGTTCTTTACATCCTATTAATGCTCGGACTATATTTTTTATTAGTTGGAGTAGCTTCTGGCGAAGGGGAGATGACAGTTGTAGCGGTTATCTGCCTTGGCCTATCAATCTTTGGTGTAATCATTCGTGGGATTGACCTTGCATCAGTGATATTATTTATTGTTGGTGTAGTCTTATTTGTCGCAGAAGCGGAGACGGAGGGAAGTCTAGATGGGCTTCTAGCAATCGGAGGTATCATTTGTGTAATTAGTGGAGGAGTTACTTTCCTTCAAAACCTCAGCGTTCTCATACCTGCAGATCAGATCGTCATAATGTGGGCAACTCTACTGACGTTCACGATCACTCTTGCCGTTCTTTTTGGGGGAATTACATTAAAACTCATACAGCTAAAGAAGAAGGAGGCAACGGATAAATTTGTTCCAGAGCAGGGTGACGTTGGGGTCGTTAAATCGAGTGAGCTCAAACCAGATGGGCAAGTAACATTAGGAGGAGAGGTTTGGTCGGCGGAATGCATTGAAGGACATTGGCCAGTGTTGAAAGGTGAGCGTGTAAAAGTGCTTAAAATCGAGGGAGTCCACCTGATAGTACGTCCTTTGATTGATGAGGAAGATAGTTAAGTGGTTAGAGGGAATTATTAATTATAAGGTGAAAAATGTGAGTGACCCAGTACAGGTACTTGGAAGGAAATTAGACGATATTATCATGAAACTAGAAGGCATGGCAGAAGGAATAACTGCAATGATTAATGAAATTCACACGACAAATGAAGGGCTTGGAGAAAACGTGAAAAAATTAGCTGAAACCTTAGAAAATTACACTGACAAGATGACTGAGGGTTTAAAAGGGGATTTTGACAGTTCGCGAAGTAAAATATCAGAAGTGACAAGAGAAATAAACTCATTAACACGAGTGACAGGGACTGACCAAATCATGCGTATTAATCAGGCCCTTAATGGATTATTAGGGGTTTTACAACAGGCCATTAATCCGAATATGATTCAAGCACAACTCAATGAGATAAGCCAATTTATTAGAATGTATGGAGGGCAAAAATAAATGAGCGCGCCGCCCGGGGGATCGTTTCTCCCATTCATGACAAGTGTCACAACTGATATTTATGAACGTATTGAAAAATTAACGCATTCCCTTAGTGAAATAGGGGAATTAATTAAGAACACGATACTAGGGATCGAGGAAAATTTCAATAAAATTGTAAAATCTATTCAAGAGATGGTTGAACAGGGCGAGATGAATAAGGAAATGACCCTTCAGGCATTTGCGGATTCCATGAATACCCTCATCCAGCAAATTAGGTCAATCCGAGATGAGAACATTAGAGGATTTCAGAACGCCCAAACCCAGCAAATGATCGATGCAGCAAATAATACTGCTCTCATACTAGAAGCACGCATGTCCGACATCCAAATTGCATTTTTAATAAGTGGATTACATGCATTGATGAACGCAATAAAAACAGGGAAAGTTGTCGGAATTCCTGTTCCTACTGCGGGTGCTCCAGCGCCTGCAGCGAGCCAAGCAGGAGGAGCCCAGATTGCGGCACCGATTCCAAGCATAAAAGCCAAAGGAGAAAAGAAAAGTTTTTTTGGTAAGGGTGCTAGAAAGAAGACCCACGATGAAATCATGGAAGAAAAAAGGAAAAAGGACGCAATGTTCCGGAAATTCCTACGATAATCTTTTTTTGTTATTTGAAGAGATCTGATGGTTTAATTAAACTATCTTCCCGGGTTCCGCCCGCTTGTTGGGGGCCACCTTGTTGAGGTTGCCCTGCAGGGGCAGCTTGACCTGTTACTGGACCTGCAGATCTCATCGCCCCAAGAAATTCTTGAACTTGGCGTAATGCATTTTGAATTTGAAACGCTTGAACGCCTTTTTGTAACATGTTAATTGCATTCTGAAGTGATTCGCCAGCGGCCATTAAGTTTTGGATCCCAGGGGTTCGAGAAAGACTTTCTATCAATGTTTGGGAATTTTTCATTATCATCTGTGTTTCTCTTAGTAAATCTTCATTTACTTTAACGGCAGAAACC